>DATJRF010000153.1:0-2455 GCA_035505015.1 Verrucomicrobiia bacterium
TCTGCGTTTGGTCGAGAATCGCTTGCGGGGCCGCGGCCTGGAGCGTCGAGCCGTTTTTGTCGTAGAAGGTCATCCGGGCGTTGGAAAAGGTCGCAATCGACCGGCCGTTGGGGCCGCTGCTCTCGAACGTATCGGCCAGGAGCACGTACTGCACGCGATTGTTCCGCTGGCCGACGAAGCGCAGCGGATGCGCCGCGGTCCCGTGCCCGGAGATGTGCAGCGACGGCCCCCCGCTCGCGGAGGCGGAGGGGCTGGGCGAGGGCGCGCGCTGCGGCGCGGCGGGATTGCACGCGCAGAGCAGCAGCAAGGCTCCCGCCGCAGGACCGATGCGGCGGATCAAGCCGGCGGCTCGCCCAGACCGTCGCGAGCGGTAGCCAGCGCGAGCGCCAGCGTCGGGAGCCAAAGTCCGAATATCACCACGCTCATCGTATCGATGAGGCCTTGCACGGCCACGCCGAAGAGTCCCGCCGTCACCGCGAGCGCAAGCGCCGCGTTCTGCGGGGTTGCGGCGGCGAGCCTGCGGCGCAGCTCGGCGACGAACGCCCAGGCGGTCCACAGGAACGCGGAGAGCCCCAGGATGCCGAGCTCCGCAAAAAACGTGAGGTAGAGGCTGTGCGCGTGGTAGGCGCTCGGCTCGCTGTCGGGGACGCGCACCAACGCGTAGAGCCGCGAGAAATCGAACGGTCCTACGCCGGTGAGCGGAAAACGATCGATGATCTGCAGGGCCGCTCGCCAAATCGCAATGCGCGTGTAATCCTCGCTCGGATCGTGATGCGCGTTGAAGAGCAGCAGCACCGCGGCCGCACCGGCGGCAACGACCAGGAGCGCCGCGGTCGCGCCGGCGCGCAGACGGCGGGCGCGCACCGCGAGCAGAAAGGCGACGGTCGCGGCCAGCCCCATCCAGCCGGCGCGCGAGAACGTGAGCAAAAACGCGAGCGCACCGCAGCCGAGCGCGATCCACGCCACGGCGCGCAGGGCGCGCTCGCGCGCGCCGCGTGCGAGCGCAAAGGCGATCGGCAGGAAGACGACGAGGTAGGCCGCGAGCTCCCCCGGCAAGACGAAGGTCCCGGTGGCGCGCCCGTGCTGCATCGCATACTGCGCGGCGGGCACGCGCGTCGCGATCATGACCACGGCCGCGAGCGACGCGAGCGCGCCCGAGCAGAGATACGACCAGAAGATCGCGCGCGCGACGCCGGGCTCGCCGTAGAAACGCATCACCGAGGCGTGCCACACCGCGCCCAAGCCGAAGATCGACACGAAGAGCACCCCGGCGGCCGGATCGAACCCGGCCAGCGCCGAGAGCATCGAAGCGGCGAACCACGTGAAAATCGGCACGAGGATCGGCTGCGCTCCGCGGCGCGGGTAGCGGACGAGCAGCACGCCGGCGACGATTGCGAGCCCGCAGACCAGCCCGAGCACCGCGAGCGCCAGCGGCAGCGGGATCAGCTCGACGCCGGGAAAGCTGTTGCCCGAGAGCGCGATGAACGACGGAAAGAGCGGTACCGCGGCGTAGACGGCGACGAACGCCGCTCGAATCGCGCGCAGCGAAAGCCGTTGCACGCTACGCGGCGCTCCCGAGCGCGAGCAGGCGCCGCGCGATCCGCCGCGCCGCGCCGCGTTCGCCCATGCGCGCGCGTCCGGTCGCGCCCATGGCCGCACGCCGCTGCGGATCGCGCAGCAGCGCCAGCACGCCCGCCAGCGCCCGCTCGTCGCCCGGCAAGATCGCGAGCGCCTCGCCGAGCAGGCCCTGCTGGCGCTTGCGATACCAGGCCGTCTTGCGATCCTTGCCCAGCTCGAAGGCGACGACGGGCACGCCGGCCGCGGCAGCGGCCTCGTTGGCCGTACCCGCCTGGCCGAGCGCCAGGCCGGCACCGGCCAAGGCCCCGCCGAGCGAACCGCGCCACGCGCGGACGCAGACCCTTCCCCCCAGCGCGAGCACGAAGGGGATCTCCTCGCGCTCGGCCGCGCCCAGCGTCCATCCGGCCGAGCTCGCCTCGCGCGCGAAACGTCCGGCGTCGAGTCCCGGCGCGACCGAGAGCACCGCGCCCGCCTGCGGAAGCTCGCTCGCGACGCCCTGCGCGATGCGCAGCAAGAAGCGCGCGTCGTCGTACGCGTTCTCGCGGCTGCCGGGGAGCAGGACGAGGGCCGGATCGAACTGCGCGATCGCGGCGGCGCTGCCGTCGCTCTGCGTTGCGAAGAGATCGACGATCACGTTGGCCGCCGGCTCGACGCAGAGCCCGTGTTCGCGCAGCCGCACCGCGGTCGGCTCGTCGCGAACGAAGATGGCGCGCGCGCGCCGCAGGACGCGCTCCTCGAACGGGCCGTACGGCGCGACGGCGATGCTCTTGGCGGTTCCCACGAAGAGCACCGGCGCGCCCGGCAGCAGCGACATCGCGAGCGCGTACGTATCGCCGACGGCGACGACGCAATCGTAGCCGCGCGCGGCGCGCAGAAA
>DATJRF010000154.1:0-3699 GCA_035505015.1 Verrucomicrobiia bacterium
GGCCGGCTGGACGTGGACAACTTCGAACGCGACGACGAGAGCGACGGCTCGCCGGCCGTCTTCCGTAAGACCGGCAGCATCCGCATCGGCAACGGCGATCTCGATCACCGGCTCGGCCCGCGCGAGCTGCACCGGGTCGCCAACTCGAGCGAGTCGAGCGCGTTCTCCCTGCAGCTCTATGCGGGCCCGATCGAAACCTACTCGGTCTTCGAGGAGCGCAGCGGAGTCCGCCGGCTCGTCACCGCCACCTGCGACCTGGAGCTGCCACTCTTCTAGAGTCGGGATGCGCCTGCCGAGCCTCTTTTTCGCGCTGCTTTCGTGCCTGGCGCTCTGCGCGTGCGAGCGTGCCGGCGGCGGCGCCTCGCTGCCGGCGAGTTCGCCGTCGCGGTTCAAAGCGGTGAAGGCGACCGTACGCGTCGAGTTCCCGCACCGAACGCGCCGCCGCGGGGGAGCTTCGCATTACGTTTCCGCGTCGACGAAATCCGTGCGGTTCACGCTCACCACGGTCGACGGCGGCTCGGTTCCGGCGGGGTACACGACCGGCGTCACGGTAACGCTGGGCACCGGCTGTACCGATAGCTCCGGTACGTACACGTGCACGACGGCGTGGACGGTGCCGGCCGGCAGCGACGCGTTTACCGTCGTCGCGTACGACGGCTCGAACGCGACCGGATCCGAACTCTCGCGCAACACCGTCACCAAGAGCGTTTCGAGCGGCAGCAATACGATCGCCGTGACGCTCGACGGGATTCCGGCCAGCGTCGTGGTGTCGCCCGTCAGCGGCTCGACGATCGCCGGCAGCATGGGCGCCGGCTTTGCGGCCACCAAGTGCGGCTCCCCGCAGAGCGTCGACGTCTACGGCGTCGACGCCGACGGCAACGACATCGTCGGCGCCGGCGCGCCGACGCCGTCGCTAAGCTCGAGCAACACCGCCGTGGTCTCGGTCGCGACGCCGCCGCCGTCGACGCCCAATCAGTTCACGCTGACGTACGCGATCGAGCACAGCTCGACCGGGGTCGAATTGACGGCCGGCGCAACCCCGCTCTCGGGCAGCGGCGGCTCGGCGCAGACGGCAACCGTGTCGTTGACGGTTGACGGTTCGACCTCGATCTGCGGCATCGTCACCGAGTTTTCGACGGGATTGGACGCGAGCGCTCAGGGTCGCAGGATCGTCGAGGGGCCCGACGGCAACCTGTGGTTCGCCGACGCCGGAAGCCGCATCGGCCGCATCACGACCGCCGGCGTCATCACCGAGTTCACCTCCGGCATCGCCGGCGCCAGCGACCCGATCGGCATCGCCGAGGGCAGCGACGGAAATCTCTGGTTCACCCAGTTGGCGAGCGTAGGGCGAATCACGACCTCCGCAACGGTCACCGAGTTCTCCACGGGGATCGTCGAGTACAGCGGACCGACGGAGAATACGCTCATGGACATCGCCGCGGGCTCGGATCACAACCTCTGGTTCACGGAATATTGCGCCAACCGAATCGGCCGCATTACGACGGCCGGAACGATTACCGAGTTCACCGCCGGGCTGAGCGCGAGGAGCTTTCCATGGGGTATCGCGGCCGGGCCGGACGGGAACCTCTGGTTTACGGAGTACGGCGGAGGGCGCATCGGCAGAATCACGACGGGCGGCACGATCACGGAGTTTTCGACGGGTCTGACCGCTGGTGCCGCGCCCGGCGGCATCGTGCAAGGCCCCGACGCAAACCTCTGGTTCACCGAGCAGTCTGGCGACAAAATCGGCAAGATTACCACCGGAGGTACGATCACCGAGTACTCGTCGGGAATCAGCTCCGGCGCATGGCCTTCGGAGATCGCCGTTGGTCCCGACGGCAATCTGTGGTTCACGGAATACGATGGGAACCGCCTCGGCCGGATTACGACCGGCGGCACCGTCACCGAGTTTTCCATTCCGACGGCGGCCACTGCCCCCTACGGGATAACTACCGGGCCGGACGGCAATCTCTGGTTCACGCAGGAGGCCTGCGAATGCGTCGGCCGCATGCAGTGAGCCTGCGCTAGCGCAGCCGCGCCGCGCTCGCTGCCAGCAAGGCGGCAAACCCGCACGCAACGGCAAAGGTCATCGCCGTCCCGAGCGCTAGCGACGTCGCGCCGTGCGCCGCGAGCGTCACCGGGATACCGCAGAGCATGATGCCGGCCAGCATTCCGCCGATTCCGGCGAGCAGTGCGGCGGAGGACGCGGTGCCTTCGGATCCTTCGCCCGCCGATGCGAGCGTCACCAGCATGATCGTCGGATAACCGAGGCCGATCCCGGCGCCGCCCAGCGCCCAGGCCGTATAGGCGAGCGCGAGCGGCGCGCCGAGCGCGACCGCAGTCATCGCCGCGCACGCGAACAGCGCGCACGCAGCCGCCGCGCCGACCATCGCCACCGCGCCGCTGCGCTCGTACAGCTTTGGTTGAAATCCGGCGGCAATTGCCCACCCTATCGCAGCCGCCGTGATGCACAAGCTCGCGGCACCGAGCGAAATTCCGCGTACGCTCGTCAGCATCAGCGCGACGTAGGCGTCGCCGCCGAAGAAGCCGGCGTGCAGCAGCGCGAAGGCGACCAGCGCGGCCGGCATCCCCGGCCGCACGCGCAGCGTCGCAACCGAGAAGAGCGTGCGTAACGCGGCGAACGCATCCGCGCTTTCGTCGACGGCGTGGCGCTCGATCGACGGAATCACCAGCAGCGCGGCGATCGCAACGATCGGCAGGAACGCGGCGAAGGCCCAACGCCACCCGAAGAGCGTCGTCACCAGCGCCCCGAGCCCCGGCCCGGCGATCGCCGGCAGCACCCACGCTGCGGAGAGCAGCGAGAGCATGCGCGGACGCAGCGACTCTTCAAAGCTCTTGGCGATCGCCGAGAAGGCCATCACCGATTCGAGCGCGTCGCCGGCTCCCTCCACGAAGCGTGCCGCGGTGAAAGCCGCCATGGTCGGCGCGAGCGCCGCCATCGCCAGACCCGCAAAGAGCGTCAGCGAACCGGCTGCAAAGACGCGCCGCGTGCCGTACCGGTCGCCCCACGGCCCGGCGAACGGCGAGAAGATCAGCATCGCCGCGAAGAACGCACCGAACGCCAGCGGGTATTCGCCCAGCCCACCCAAATCTCCGACGACGCGCGGCATGATCGCGGCGATCACCAGCGCCTGCGTCGCCGTCGAGAGCTCGCTCACGAGCAGGCCGGCCGCCACGCGGCCGCGGCGGCCGGAGAAAAGCTCGCGCACCGGCCGTTATTCGCGCAGCGCTAGGCCGTCGTCGCGCGACGCGACGAGCCCATCGCGCTCGAGCGCCCCGACCAGCGCGCCGAGCTCTTCCACGCTGCGCCCGTCGAGCTGATGCGCCAGCTCGCCGTGCAGATCGAGCAACGAGATGCGCCGGCCCGGCGGCAGCGCGCGCAGGCGATCGACGATGCGCCCGCGCGCAAAGCGCGCCGTCCGCGCAAACGGCAGCGCAGCCTCCTTCGAGAGCCTCTTGCGCGCGGTGCGGCGCGCGAGCTCCAACGCGGCGGCGTCGACCGGCGCGGCGCGGCAACGGTCGCGCAGCGGGCAGACCAAGCATTTCGGCGCGCGCGCCGTGCAGAGCGAGGCGCCCAGATCCATGAGCGCCGAGTTCCAGTCGTGAGCGCGGCCCGGCGCCATCATGGTTCGCGCGACCGCATCGAGCTCGCCCGTCGTCGCCGCCGGCGGAATCTCG
>DATJRF010000155.1:0-10854 GCA_035505015.1 Verrucomicrobiia bacterium
ATGGTGGCAGCGAGCTTCCAGCCCAAATTCGTCGCATCGCCCAGTCCGAGGTTCAGCCCTTGGCCGCCCAGCGGCGCGTGAATGTGCGCGGCATCGCCCGATAAGAGGACCCGCCCGTTGCGGTAGGCGGTGGCCTGCCGCGCCCGGTCGGTCCAAGTAGTGACGCAATGCAAGGTGCCGATCGTAACGTCGGTGCTCGACACGCGGCGCAGCGCCTCTTCGAAGCGCGCGGGCGTGACGGGCTCTGCCCCATGAGCCGCCCCGCCGTCGAACTCCAGCATCACCAGGTATCCGGGTTGCGATTGGAAGTACATACCGGTCGGTGTCAGGTTGCGGCCGTGACCGAGCTTCTCCGGGTCGGCAAGATCGACCTGAGCCGAGTAGCCGGTAAACTCCGGCTCCGTACCGGCAAATTCAAAACCGCCGGCCCTGCGAACGATACTCCGGCCGCCATCGCAGCCAACGAGCCATTTACCTTGGAACGATCGGTCACCGGACCGAACGGTCACGCCGTCCCCGGTTTGATGGAAATCGGTAACGGCGAGACCGCGCACGATCGTTACACCCAAGGCCTCCGCGCGGCGAGCGAATACGGATTCAAGCTCTTCCATCTCCGAGATTACATTGGTTTCGGTCGAGCTCGGCAGGCGGTACTTCCACTGTGAGGCATCGATATTGCCGTCATGAAATGGTATGCCGGCGAAGTGCCCTCCCTGACGGGTTGGGCCCTGGAGCGTTGAGCCATTGTGGGGGTTCTTAAGGCGTTTGCGTACTTCGAGTTCTCCGAGTAAACCTCGGCGGTAGAGCGCCTCGATCGTAGGCGCCGAAAGCCCCCGTATCCCGAAGGGGAGTCGTTTCAGCGGCGAATGCGGATCCGTTGCCGTTTCCAACACGAGAACGGAACACTCGGCCAAGGCCAGCTCGCAGGCGAGGAATAGACCTACCGGCCCCGCACCCGCAATAACTACATCGTAAATAGGAGGATTTTGAAGAGGTACGCTCATTTGCAAGCATTTTATCTCGAACGTCCGCGTTCGGCTTGTATAAACGCGACAACGTCGCTGCTTACAGACAACTTGCGCCTCTTTGCTTTTCGCGCGAACGCCGCCGGCGTCGTGCCGCTGTAGCGCTTGAACTCTTTGCTTAAGTGGGATTGATCCGCATAGCCAAGCTCGTGTGCCAACTCGGCAATGCTGGAGTCTGGATAGAGCCACAATCGGTTTCGCACCTGCTCGAAGCGCATCAGGCCCGACAAGTCCTTAACGGTATGGCCGGAAGATTGCTTGAACTTCCTTTCCAAAGTACGAACCGTAGCGTGAGCCGCCGCCGCTACTTGGCTTACCGGCATGGTACCGCTTGCTTTCCTCATGGCAACTCCCGCGTTGAACAGCATGCCGTCGAGATCGATTTGCGACCGAAGGTTCGCGAAGTATTGCTTCAGTTGAGCTATCGCCTCATCCACCTTGTCCGCATGAATCCACTTATCCAACTCGGATTGAAGTTGAGCGATCGGATGTTCCACTACGCGTGCTTCGTCTTTGCCGGACGGCAGCCCGAGCAAATCGAATACGGCCCAGGGAAAGCACCTGACGCCAAGGACTTCGAACCGGCCTCTTGCACTCAAGAGGACAGGCTGATCGAGCAGCCCCATCAAAAAGGGCGACGGCAACGACCATAAGCTCCCGCTGCGAACGATGCTGCAACCGCTTCCAAAATGAAAGATAATTTCGGCGTAGCCGTCGGGCAGCACCTCAAAGCTCGATTGCCGCTCTCCGAAGTCCCTTCTGTTGTACCAGAAGCACTTTACGGTATCGCGCAGTTCCTCAGGAGGTTCGAACTCTTCGTGCAGCATTTTGAAAGACGTATTACCGAAAACTCGAGTCTTCGCCTCCGCAGACGAGCGCCCAGCCGTCGACTATGACGAAGAGCAGCAGCTTCACGGCAGCGAGACGACGCCCGGGCTGAGTATCATCATCCTCAGGCCCGTGAGATCACTGTACTCAGCAGCCGGAATGGGCAAACCGCGCGGCGGTATGATGGTCGACGGAGCCATTGTTTGATGTGGACTGCGTGTTATGGTGCGGCTCACTCGACCGCACTTCGAGAGGCCGCACACGCGCTTTGACCCGCCACGATCATGCCAGGGCATCAGCAAGCGTCTTTGGCTTGCGCGAGATCGCGAGCAGCAACGTCATCGTCCCCGGGGCCGGGCGCTTACGACCTTGCTCCCACTCCTGCACGCTACGCAGCGGGAAGCGATAGCGGCGCGCAAACTCTTCTTGCGTGAGACCGAGCCGCTCGCGCAGAGCGCGCACATTGACGTTACGGACGAGCCGGAACTCCGAAAACTCGAAATCCTCGTCGCCGTCCTCTTTCTTCCACTTCCGGAGCTGCGCTTCCGTTGGAGGTCTGTAGCCTTTGGGGAATTTGGCCGACCCAAGCTCATGGAGCTTTTTCCTGACGATGGCCATAGTAGCATCTTCTTTCTTCTCTTGACGCAGGGCGAGCCGATATTATTCGCCGGTTCGTTCCCCGAGGTGTCCAGACCACCGTCAGGATGCGGCCGTCCACCGAACCGATCGCAACGAAGCGCCGTTCACCGAACTCTTGACCGCTGCCCTCTGCCTGAAGGTGGTCAGCAGCGAATACATCGGCCGCGACGTCAAAGCCGAAGCTGCGATGCGCCAAGTTCCAATCGCTCTTGTCCGTGTCCCATTCGACGCCACCAAACTCGCCCTCCACTCATCGTACTCCGCTACTAGCGTACTAGTCAAGGACGCGGATCATCGAAAACTCGCGGCAACGCCTCCGCAGACCAGCGCCCAGCCGTCGACCATTACGAACAGCAGCAGCTTGACCGGCAGCGAAACGACGCTCGGGCTGAGCATCATCATGCCCAGACCCATCAGCAGCGCCGCGACCGCCAGATCGATGGCGACGAACGGCAGATAGAGCGCGAACCCGATGGCGAAGGCACTGCGCAGCTCGCCGACGACGAAAGACGGGATCACCACCTCGACCGGGACGTTCTGCGGCGGCTCGGGCGACCGGTGCGCGATGCGCTCGAAGAGCGCGATGTCTTCGAGGCGCGTCTGTCGCAGCATGAACGCGCGTAGCGGCAGCATCGCACGCGCGAGCGCCTGCGAGGCCGGCAAGGTGCCGCGCGCGTACGGCTCGACGGCCTCCCGCCGGATCGCGCCGAGCGTGGGCGACATGACGACGAAGGTCAGGATCAGCGCGATACTCGAGAGCACGGCGTTGGGCGGCAGCGCCGAAGCGCCGATGGCGGAGCGCACCAGCGAGAGCACGACGACGATCCGCACGAACGACGTGCAGGTGACGAGGAGCAGCGGCACGATCGCGAGGAGCGTGATCCCGGCGAGCACGTCGAGCGGAAGGCTCGCATGCCCGTGCGGTGCGAAGGCAAAGAGGTCGCTCATGCAACGAGGGTAACGCGCGTGCGTTACCCTCGTGTTGCGACGAAATGAAAACCGGTCAGCCGGGGCGCTGAATCAGCTCCGTCACTCGAACGCCGAAGTTCTCGTCGACCGCGACCACTTCGCCGCGAGCGATGAGCTTGTCGTTGACCAGCAGATCGACCGGTCCGCCGGCTAAACGTTCCAGTTCGATGATCGAGCCGGTCCCGAGCTTGAGCACTTCCGCAACCGACATCTTGCAGGTACCCAGCTCCGCCGTCACCTGCAAAGGCACGTGCATGAGCACTTCGATGTTGGCCGCATCGCGTTGCCGTTTCTGATCGACCGTCATACCGTCGCGCCTCGCTCCTCCCTCGCGCCTTCGATCTCGAAGGCGAAGCACCCGTTGCGGATTCCACACGTGCCCGTCGAGAGCGTTCGCCCGCCAACCGACAGCCTCCCGCGCAGCGTGCGGCTTTCCACCAGCGGCAGCATCGCGCCCGGAGCCAGCGCAGCCACTTCGGCCGCGGTGAGCCGCCCGGCATCGAGTTCGACCCGAGTCGCGAGCGGCATCGCCGCCAAATCCTCGAGCGCCAGCGCGGGCCGCCCTTCGCTGCGGGGCTCGCCGGCGAGCGCGACGCCGATCGCCGCCTCGAACGGCCGCTCCACGAGCACCTCGAAGTAGGTCGTAAAGCCCGCCGACGCCTCGGTACGTTCCAGGCCGGCGCCGCAGACGGCGCTCAGCGCCCCCGAGCACGCGGCCACCGCGCGGTCGAGCACGTCGCGCTCGAGCGGCGAGAGCGTGCGCGACGCCTCTGGGCTCGGTTCTCCGAAGAGTGCCGCGGCGATCGCGGCGGCGTCGGCGCCTCGCAGCACGAACGCAGCGTCGCCCGCCGGTCCGCGATAGCGGTAGAGCAGAGCGCCGCCCAGGATGCACTCCCAGGCTTGCGCCGTGGGAATCGCCGGTTCGAAGAGCCGCACGCGCAGCGGGGTTGCCAGCACGGCTCCGAGCGTTTCGCGCACGCCGCCCGCAACCATACAGGCCGCCGCCGCCGGAAGCAGCGAGCGCTCGGCGAAGACGGCGCGCCGCACGCGCCGTCGTCCCAGCGGCGTACTCTCGCGTGCGAAATCCAGCTGCTTCACTTCAGCAGCTCCATCGCGGTCTTGCCGGTGCGTCCTTTGGCGCTCTCCGCGGCTTGGAGCGCGTCGAAGGCCACGTACGCGTCCTTGAGGCGCGCCAAGCTCGCGTCCAAATCGACGCCGCTGCGCGCTGCGTGCATCGGGAGCAGCGGCGCGAAGCTGCCGTCGGCAGGCGCGCCGGTGTGCGCGACCACTCCCTCGGGCGGTTGCAGCACGACGCCGTCGCCCTGCAGGCGCGTACCCGGCGGAAAACGCGCGAGCGCAAGGCGCCCCGCGACCACGCGCTGCCGTTCGCGCGCGCCGGTGCGCGGATCGATCGCAACGCGCGAGTAGCTCAGCGTTCCGTCGGCCTCGACGCGCGGATCGAGCGCGCGGCCGAGCGCTGCGTCGACGGGATCGATGCGCAGCGGCGCGAGAGCGTCGCCTCGCGCGCGCGTCCCCAGCACCGCGTCTCCGCGCTCGTCGACGAGCCGGTCGCCGCGCAGCGCAAAGCGGCCGTCGCGCGTATAGGCGGTGCCGCGCGCCGTCGCCACGGCGAAATAGGCGCCGCCCGGCGGCGCGGCGCAGAGAGGATCCAGCGTGAACGACGACGCTCCCGGCTCCGGCGACGCGACGTCGCCGAACGACGGCTGCGCTCCGGGAGCGAACGCGCGCCGCACGTCGGCGGCGCGCTCGGAGATCCGGTCGAGCGCGGCGCAGAGCGGATCGCTCAGATACACGGCACGCCTCCGATCGCGGCATCGAGCGCGATGCCGCGTGCGGCGAGCGAGTAACGTGCTTGGGCGAGCGTCCGTTCGAGCAGCGGCCTGGCCTCGGGCGTGCAGAGTGCGACGACGTACGCCCGCGAGCCGCGCGTCTGCAAAAACAGAACCGCACGCGACGCACCGCCGGCCAGCCGCAACACGCTGCAGCGCCCGGGTTCGCGCACGGCGCGGATCGCCCGCGCGACGCGCGCTCCGCTCGCGCCGGGCGCTCGCCGCTCCGGCGTCCCGGCGGCGCCGCCGAGACGTTCGCGCTCGCTGCGCACCGCCGGGAACCGCGGCGGAACGTTCCCCAGGCCGCGTGGACGGTTCGCAGCCGGGCGTTCGTGGAGCGGGCGGCTCTGCGCGTCCTCGCCCTTGCGCGACGCCGGCGCCGGCGCCGTGGCCGCGTCGCGCTGCAGGTGCAGCGCGGAATACCACGCTTGCGAAAGCGTTCGCCGGTCGATGGCGGCTAAGGGCGCCGCGAGGACGCTGACCGCGAGTTCGTTCGTCATCATGCACCGATGATCGCGCCCCGGCATGAACGAGCGGTCGCTGCGGGATGACCGTGAAATGAACGGACTGCTAGGGCGAGCGGCCGCGTCCCTCGTCGAACCAGCGGGTCTTCTCGAGCGAGAGCGTCGCGTTGGCGAGGTCGAACGTCACCACGAAGTTCTTGAGCGAGGCCCATCCGACGTTGCCGGCGTCCTCGCTGTCGGCGAAGGCGCCCTTGCTCGCCAAGATGATGTCGGCATAGC
This sequence comes from Verrucomicrobiia bacterium, assembly GCA_035505015.1. Lineage (GTDB taxonomy): Bacteria > Vulcanimicrobiota > Vulcanimicrobiia > Vulcanimicrobiales > Vulcanimicrobiaceae > DATJRF01. The sequence continues at coordinate 6,055 of DATJRF010000155.1, forward strand.
GGTTGTAGAGCATGAAAGGCCCGATGCCGAGCTGGTCGACCATTGCCGGAATCGAGGTGTTCGATCCGCCGACGCCGCTGTTTTGCACGAAGCGCGGGTTGCGGGCGTACGGGATCAATCCCGGATGCGCCTGCGTAAACGCCTCAAAGACCAAGAGCTCGTTGGTGTCGCCGGTATCGACGAGGACGCGCGCTCGCACGCGGTTGATCGACGCGTCGACCTCGGGAAGCTCGCGATCCGTATCGACCGCTATCGGCGATCCCAGCGGCGGCAGCGATCCCGGGCGCGCCATCGTCATCGTCATCTTCTCCGGGTCGATGCGCACCTCGGCGCATGCGAAGAACGGATAACCCAGCACGCCGTCGACGGTCTTCCCATCGTAGGTGATGCTCGTGAGATCGACCACCGACGCCACGCCGACCGGCACGCTGGCGCCGCCGATCGCGATCGCATCGAGCGCCGCGACGCCGCCTTGGGTTCGCTCGGCTCCGCGGATTTCGAGGCTCCCCTGCACGCTCAGCCCTAGGCGCTGCGCCGCCGCCTTATCGAGAAAGATGCTCTGCGAGCCGGAGTCGAGCAGCAGCGTGAGCGGCTGCCCGTCCGCGCTCCCGCGCACGAAGAGATGGCCCTGCCACGAAAGCAGCGGCACGGTCAGCGGAGCCGGCGCGTCGATGACCGCGGAAACGAGCGGTGCGAAGATCGCAGGATCGATCGGGACGCCGGCGCGCGCGGTGACGACTTGCGACGTCACGTCGAACGCACGGTCGCCGTTCGAATCGCGCTCGAGAAACGGAACGAGCGCGCCGTCCACGTTACGATAACGATCGTAGTCGACCACCGTCAAGCCGTCGCCGTCGGGGTAGGCCTTCTCGTCGACCATCCAGTTCGCCGCGTCGATCCCGACGCCGTAACTCGCGCCGCCCGGCGGGGTCACGCGCAGCCGCCAGATGGGGCGGCCGTCGAGCGTTCGACCCGGCCCCAAAAGCACGTCGTCCTCGGGGTGGCGCGCGAAGTCGCCCGAATCGATGAAATCTTCGGTGATCTGCCGCTGTGCGAGCACGCCTCGGATGATGCGAACGTCGCCGTTGGCGTTGCGAACCTCCTCGCGATCGCCGGTGCGCAGCGTGCGCTGCGTGCGAACGCCGAGCGTCTCGTCGTCGCGTTCGGAGTGGCCGTCCCGCCAATAGTGAAACGTACCGGTCTCTCCGAGCCCGGCGAGCGTGCCGCTGGTCTCGAGCGTCTTGGGCGCGCCGCTCGCGCCGAGCGCGTGCACCGCCGCGAGATGGCGGCTCAGGACGCCGGCCAGAGAGAGCGAAGGCGGAGGCGAGGGGCTCTGCGCTTGAAGCGCGAGCACCGCAAAGGCGAGGAGCGCGCTACGGGATCTGCGCGCGATACTTCTCGTAACTGGAGAGGACGTTCTGGACGTAGTTCTGCGTTTCGGCATAGGGCGGAACGCCGCCGTACTTCTCGACCGCACCCGGCCCCGCATTGTAGGCCGCGACGGCGAGCTTCACGTCGCCGCCGAACCGGTCGAGCAGCCCCTTGATGTAGCGCGTTCCGCCCCAAACGTTCTGCTCGGGGTCGTACGCGTTGCTGACGCCCAGGCCAGCCGCGGTCCCGGGCATGAGTTGCATCAGGCCTTGCGCGCCGACGTTCGAGGTCGCGTTCGCGTTGAAGCCCGATTCGTTGGCGATGATCGCTTTGACGAGATTGGGATCGACGTTCCACTGCGCCGAGTTGGCCGTGACCAGCCGGTCGATCTCGGCCGGCGGCACCATGGCGGGCGCGTTCTGCCCCGCCGCGTAAGCGATGCCGTCGGGATCGGTCTGCGGCTGCACGCCGTCGCCGACGAGCGCCGCGCGCACCAGCGCCGCAAAGGGCGAGGAGCCCAACTGGGAGGGATCGATCACCGGCAGCCCGTCGGGCCCCGTACCCGTTGCGGCGGGAACGGGCGGCGGCGCGCTCGCGCCGGTGATTTCGGCGATGCGCGTCTGAATCGCCAGAACGTCGCTACTGATATCCATGCGGCTCCTCCAAAGTATCGGCAAGTTCGTGCAGCATCGCCAGGGTCTGCGCCGGGACCGACGGCTGAGCCGCCTGGCGAAGAAAGCGCTCGATCGCCGCCTCCGAGGCGACCGCCTGCGCCGTCGCCGGGTCGGTCACCGCGATCCCGAGCGAGCGGGCCTCCTCGGTGCGCTCCAGCGCCCAGATCGCCCGGCGAACGGTCGCCGCCGCTCGCCGGTGGGGCTCCGCGACGACGCCCGCCATCGTGCGGCTGGCGCTGGCCGTAACGTCGATCGCCGGGAAGCAGCCGGCGCCGGCCAGGCGCGGCGAGAGCGCGATGTGGCCGTCGAGCAGCGAGCGCGCCGCGTCGCTGACCGGATCGCGGTCGTCCCCGTCGTCGAGCACGGTCGCGACCAGCGTCACCGAGCCCGCACCGACCGGACCGGCGAGCTCGACCAACTGCGCGAGCCGTGCGAAGACGCTGGGCGGATAGCCGCCGCGCCCGGTGCTCTCGCCGGCCTCGACCGCGAGTTCGCGCAAGGCCGCGGCGACGCGGGCCAGGCTATCGAGAACCAGCAGCACGTGCAGGCCGCGCTCGCGCAGCGCCCCGGCGTGTGCGAAGGCGATGCGCGCGCAGCCGGCACGTTCTTGCGGCGGGCGGTCGCCGGTCGCGCAGAAGAGCGTCGTGCGAGCGTCGACGCGGTCGATCCACGCTCGCGCCTCCCGGCCGCGCTCGCCGGCGAGCGCGACAACGACGGCATCGGCGCACGTTCCGCGGACGATCGCTTCGAGCAGCGTGCTCTTTCCGGCGCCCGGCGCACCGAAGAGGCCGATGCGCGCGCCGCGCCCGAAGGTCAAAAGCCCGTCGATCGCGCGAACGCCGCACCATGCCGGCGCCTCGATCGCCGCGCGCTGCGCCGGCGCGGGAACGCGCGGCTGAGGATCGATCCGCCGTCCGCGCGGCGGCGGGCCGCCGTCGAGGGGGCGTCCGCACGCGTCGAGCGCGCGGCCGAGCGCGCAGGTGCCGAGCGCGACGCGCGCGCTCACACCGCGCCTTCGAGGATCGCCGCGAGCCGCGCGCCGAGCGACGCATCGATCGTCCCGCTGCGCACCTCGAGCAGTGCGTCGCCGGGGCGCAGCGCCGCATCCGCGGCAACGCGGAGACCGCAATCGGAGAGTACCGCGGCTTCGCTAGGATGAACGCGCACGCAAACCGGCTCCTCGCCGCGATAGCGCTCGAGCGCGGCCGCGACGATCGCGCGCAGATCCGCCGGCCGCAGCTGCAGTTCGCGCGCCAGCACGAGCGACGCGACGTCGCGCAGCAACGTTTCGAGCGCGACTTCGAGCGCGTCGGCGAGCGCCGCGCGGAAGCGACGCGCCTGCGCGACCGCCTCGAACGACTCAGAGTCGTCCGGCTCGGGCGGCTCCTCGGACGGCTCGGGCGCCGTGTGCGCCTCGGCGACCGCGACCGCGTCGCGCGCGACCCCGCGCAGGAACGAGGCGAGCGGGACGAACTCATCAGAAGTCATAGCGCTGCACGATCTCCTCGGGCGACGGGAAGAGCGGGGAGTGCGGGCGTTGCATGCGGCGGACGATCGCCTCGCGCTCGTGCGCCGGGTAGAGATCGAGCACCGCCGCCGCCGTTGCGGCCGGCAGCGCGCTGATGACGATCGCGGCGGCGTGCGGAGGCTCGCGCTCGAGCGCGCTGCGCACGCGTGCCGGCGCGCAGCCCGCGACGGCCTTGGCCGTTCGCGCGAGGGCGAGCCGCTCGACGAGTGCCCGCGCCGCGGCGGCTAGCGGCGGCGTCGCAAAACGCGCGGCGGCCAGCAGGCAGAGGCCGAATGCAACGGCGGGCAGCAGCGGGACGAGCGCACCGTAGAGCAGCCACCAGATATCCTTGCGCGCCGCGAGCGGCCTTGCAAAGTCCACCGCCTCGACCGCCAGCGCGTCGCCGCGGCGTGCGTCGAAGCCGACGGTGGCGGCGGCGAGCTCGCGGATTTGTGCGATCTCCCCGGCGCGCGCCCGGTCGACGAAGACCGCGGTCGAGATGCGCGCGAGCGCGCCCGGACCGCTCTGCGAAACCGACTCGCTGGTCTGGGTCCCGCGCACCTCTTGTGCGGCGCTGCGCGCGTAGCGTTTGCCGTCGCCTTCATACCGTTCGTCAGTACCCGTTCGCTCGATGAGTGCGCCGCCGATGGGAGCGCGCCGCTCCTCCCGCAGCGCGAGCGACGACGCGCGATACTCGGTGCGGACGCGCACGATCGCCGAGCCGCTTCCGAAAGCCTGATCGAGCGCCGACTGCAGCTCGCGTTCCAGATCGGCGGAGTCGGCCGCATCGTCGCCGTCGCCGAGCGCCAAACCGGCGTCGTCGAGCAGCGTGACGTGCGCCGGGGAGAGTCCGGCGACCGCGGCCGCGACGTACGCACGGATGCCGGCGACGGCAGCGCGCGAGAGACGGGCTCCCGCGCGCAACCGCAAACGCACGCTCGCGCTCGCGTCGCGAGCCGTCTCGTCGGCAAACTCGGCGCTCTTGGCGGGAACGACGATGACGCGCGCGTCGTCGACGCCCGCGACGCCGCGCAGGCCGTCCTCGATGTCGCCGGCCAAGCCGGTGCGGGTCTGCGCGTCGATAACGGCCTGCGGCGTGAGCGCTCCGACGCCGGCCATCGCCTGCTCGGTCGTCTCGACGTGCTCGTGCGGAACGCCCGCGAGCGAGAGGCGCAGCAGCAGATCGTTGCGCCGGCCCTCCTCGACGATCGCGTTATCGGCGGTCGGCGTGAACGCGACGTTCCAAGA
>DATJRF010000156.1:0-16259 GCA_035505015.1 Verrucomicrobiia bacterium
TCCTCATCACGCGCTCCGGCGCCGACAAGGGCGCGCTCTCGGCCGCCGACCTGCGCCTCGTCGCGCTCGACGAACCGATTCCGCCCGGCGTCTCTGCCGAGACGCCGCTGCACGTCGCGCGCTACGCCGCCGACCGCGCGATCGGCGCGGTGCTGCACGTCCACACCGTCCCCGCAACCGTGCTCTCGCGCCTGGACGAACGCCGCGGCGCGGTACTGCTCGACGGCTTCGAGATGCACAAGGCGCTCGACGGCTTCACCACGCACGAGAGCGTCGTGCGCCTGCCGGTCTTCGCCAACGCGCAGGACACGGTGCAACTCGCGCGCGAGATCGAGCGTTCTCTCGGAGCAGAGGCGCCCGTCCCGGGCTACCTGCTCGCGGGGCACGGCCTCTACGCGTGGGGCTCGGATATGGCGCAGGCGCGGCGCCATCTGGAAGGGTTGGAGTTTCTGCTGCGCTGCGCGCTCGAAGAACGGAGGATCCAGTCATGACCGCCATCGCCACCACCTCGCTGCACATCTACGGCGAGGACTCGCCGGAGGCGCCCGTTCTCGAAAGCGTCGACGGCGAACGCATCGCCGCCGAGCTCGCCAGCATCGGCGTTCGCTTCGAGCGCTGGACGGCCGACGCCGATCTGCCCAAAGGCGCCGATCAAGCCGCCGTTATCGAAGCCTACCGTTCTTCGATCGACCGGCTGATGAAGGAGTGCGGCTACCGGTCGGTCGACGTCGTGCGCGTCGAGCGCGGCGCGCCCAACGTCGAAGCGATGCGCACGAAGTTCTTGGACGAGCACACGCACTCGGAAGACGAGGTGCGCTTCTTCGTCGAGGGCCGCGGCGCGTTCTACCTGCACGGCGGGAAGCACGTCTACCGCGTGGTCTGCGTGCGCGGCGATCTCATCAGCGTTCCGGCCGGGACCAAGCACTGGTTCGACATGGGACCGGATCCCGAGTTCACGGCCGTGCGGCTATTCGAAAACCCGGACGGCTGGGTGGCGCAGTTCACCGGCAGCACGATCGCTCAGGGCTTCCCGAAACTCGACGGCTAGCTCGTTGAAGCTCTACGCCGCCTGCGCGCTGATCGACATCGAGGGAACGATCGGCTCGATCGCCTTCGTGCGCGACGTCCTCTTCCCGTACGCGGCCGCGCGCATCGACCGCTTCGTCGCCGAGCATGCGGGGGAGCCGCCGGTACGCGCGGTCCTCGACGATGCTGCCGGCGAGGCCGGCGTCGATCCGCAAGATACGGGTGCGGTCGTCGCGGCGCTGCATGCCTGGAGCGCCGCCGACGCCAAGGTTACGCCGCTCAAGACGCTGCAAGGGATGATCTGGGTCGAAGGTTTTGAGGCCGGCGAGATTCGCGGCGACATCTATGCGGACGCACTCGCGGCGTTACGGCGCTTCCACGAGGCCGGCGTGCGGCTCTACGTCTACTCCTCCGGCTCGATCGCCGCGCAGAAGCTCGTCTTCGGCCATAGCATCGAGGGGAATTTGATTCCGCTTTTCGGGGGCTTCTTCGACACGACGATCGGCCCCAAGCTCGAAGCCTCGTCGTACGAGCGCATTGCCGAGCAGATCGGCGAGCCTCCCGCGCGGATCGTCTTCTTCTCCGACAATCCCGCCGAGCTCGACGCGGCACGCACGGCCGGGATGCAGACCGTGCAGCTCGCGCGGCCCGAAGACGGCGTCGCGGCCGCGTTCGCGCACGCCGCGGTCGCAAACTTCGACGGAATCGAGATCGGAGTCTAAAGCGTGGCACGCTATCTCGACGACTTCACCGTTGGCGACTCGTTCGAGAGCGCCGGTTACACGATCGGCTTAGAGGAAAGCCTCGCCTTCGCCCGCTCCTACGATCCGCAGCCGTTCCATCTGGATGCCGAGGCGGCCCAGCGCAGCGTCTTCCGCGGCCTCACCTGCAGCGGCTGGCAGACCGCCGCCATCACGATGCGCCTCACCGTACAGGCCGGCATGCTCGAAGAGACCGGCATCGTCGGCACCGGCATCGACGATCTGCGCTGGCTCGCCCCCGTCAAGCCCGGCGACACCCTCCACGTCCGCGGCGAAGTGATCGAAAAGCTCCGCCCCGCAAACGGCCGCCGCGGCACCCTGCGCGTCCGGCTCCACACCTTCAACCAAGACGGCACCATCGTCATGTCCCAAATCGCCAACGTCGCACTCCCGATACCATCGTGAGCCGCGCACGATGACGAAGCCTTTGTCCCTTCTCGCGCTCGCGGTTCTCGGCGTTGTGTTCGCGCCGTTGCGCGGCGACGCCGCAAACGCTCCAAACGCCGACGTTCGAACGATCGTCTCGCGGGCGATCCGCCCGATGATGCAACGCTACGGCATTGCGGGCATGGCGGTCGGCGTCGCCGTGGGCGGGCGGACGTACGTCTACAACTACGGCGTGGCATCGACGGCGACGGGCCGCCCGGTCACCAATGCGACGCTCTTCGAGATCGGCTCCGTGACGAAGACGTTCACCGCCACCCTCGCCTCCTACGCGCAGGTAACCGGAAAGCTTTCCCTCTCCGACGCGGCGAGCGCCGGCCTTCCCCCGCTGCGAGGCAGCGCCTTCGACGGCGTGAGTTTGTTGGAACTCGGGACGCACACCGCCGGCGGCCTGCCCCTGCAAGTTCCGGACGGCATCACGAACGACGGCCAGCTCACGGCCTACCTGCGCCAATGGAAGCCGCCCTACAAACCGGGAGCCTACCGCGTCTACTCCAACGTAGGCATCGGGCTTCTCGGCGTCATAGCCGCCGAGCGGATGGGCGGCGATTTCGCGGCGCTGATGCAAGCCCGCGTGTTCGACCCCCTGGGCTTGAAGAACACCTTCCTCACCGTTGCGCCGGCGCAGATGAAGAACTACGCCCAAGGCTACACCTCCTCGGGTACGCCGATTCGCATGACGCCCGGCGTCCTCGGAATGCAAGCATACGGCATTCGCACGACGGCCGGCGACTTGCTGCGCTTTCTCCAAGCCAACATGGATGCGATCCCACTCGGCGGCACCCTGCAGCGCGCGATAGACGATACGCACACCGGATACTATCGAATCGGTGCGATGACGCAGGACTTGATCTGGGAGCAGTACCGCTACCCCGTTACGCTCGCGAACCTGCTCGAAGGCAACTCCGCGAAGATCCTATTCCAAGCCAATCCGGCAACCGCAATCGTCCCGCCGTCCCCACCACAAGACGACGCGCTCCTGAACAAGACCGGATCCACCAACGGCTTCGCAGCGTACGTCGCGTTCGTCCCCGCGCAACGAATCGGCATCGTCGTCCTCGCCAACAAAAGCTTGCCGATCGCCGCACGCATAGAAGCCGCCTACAACATCCTCACCCACCTCCCCAAATAACCCCCCCTTGTCACCCTGCGCATAGGCGCTGTCACCCTGAGCGTAGGCGCGCAGCGCCGAAGTCGAAGGGCGAAGTCGAAGGGCGAAGGACGAAGGACGCGCGGCGAGAGCAGAGACCGGATCGCGAGGGCGCGGAGCACCGGGTGAGAGCGCGGACGTTCGTCGCCCCCATCCATGGGGGCTCCTACTCGTGCGTTTTTCCGCAACGACCAAAGGAATTCGCCATCCTGGCTTTTGCGGAAAAATCGCACGCCGCGCTCTCACCCGGCGCTCCGCACCCTCGCGATCCTCACATATCCGCCTTTGTCATCCTGAGCGTAGCGCCGCAGGCGCGAAGTCGAAGGGCTGAGCGTAGCGCCGCAGGCGCGAAGTCGAAGGGCGCGCGGAAAGGAAGCTCGAGTGCGTCTGCCGACTATTGCTCGTATGAAGAACGCACGCTTTGCGGCCGTCGCCGCTTCGATCATGCTGGGCTTGAGTGCCTGCGCAGGTGCCGGCGGTTCCGCAGCGGTGAGCGGCGTGAACCCGAGCGCCGCGACTGCGCTCGCACCGGCCGTTATCGCGGCTCCCTTGGTCGCCGGGCAATACAACGGCACCGTTACCGACAGCAAGTACGGTAAGGGCAAAGCCGTGCTGTACCTCTCGCAAACCCAAGGCCAAACCAGCGCCGGCGGCTGGATGACGCAGACGTTCGCCGGCAAGAACGTCCAAGGTGCCGTTGCCTTCGGCGTCTCCTCCTCCGGCGCGATGACCGGAACCACGATCGGACTGCTCGCCAACCCTTGCACCTACAACGTGACGGCGCAATACAACACGAAGACCCACGTCATCAAAGGATCGTATTCGGCGACCCATCGCTGCACGAGTGAGTCGGGAACCTTTTCTTTGGTGGGGCAATGCTACTACGTCGTGCCGAGCACGACCGACTTGGAGAAGCCGGCGATAACCGCGTTCAGGCCCTGCTGAAACGCGCTGAGTTAGCGGCGCGAAGCGCCTAGACGCGTGCGGCGCGCGCCGAGGCTTGTTCTTCGTTCCACGCCGCCCCTTCGCTCCAGGCGGCCCGTAGATCCGGCTCGGGAATGGCCGCGCGCAGCTGAGCGATCAAGTCGTCGACTAATCCTCGCTCGAAAGCGGTAGGCGTATATCCCGTCGTACTGCGGCGGCTCTCCGCGTACCCCAACAGCCGCGCGGCCTCCATTGCATCCGTCCGTCCCGCCGCGAGTGCCGACAACCCGACCACGCTTGGAAAGAGGATCGGATGCTTGGGCTCGTCGGTGAGAGCCAGCGCGGACCTCGTCATCGCTTCGCCCTTCTCGCCCTGCCCGACCGCCCAGTAGAAGGTCGCCGCCGACGCGGTCACCCACGCCTTCAGGTCGCCGCTGGCGAGCGGGAGCGCTTCTTCGATGATGCTCGCAGCCTCCGCCAAGCACCCTGCCAGCCCCTCCGTTCCGGCCCACCACATGAGAACTCGAGCGACGTCGTTCTCTCGGCCCAGAGAACGGAACAGCGCGACGCTTTCACGATACCAAGCGCGCATCGTTCCCAAGTCGTTTGGCTCGAGCACGTTCGTGCAGCGGGCAAGTGCGGTAGCGAGCGTTGCCCGATCGTTCAAGCGGCGCGCCAGCGCAAGGCAGTCGTCGGCGGCGATCCTCGCTTCGGTCTTTTGCCCCTCGTTCGCACGCTGTTGAGCCACCTGCGAGAGGGCGCGTGCGAGGCCGCGCTCGTCCGCCGCTGCACGGTACGCGCTTGCCGCGCGCTCGGCTGCGGCAAGCGCCATCTTGGCATCGCCGAGGTTGTTGCGCAGCATCGAGAGGGCATAGTACAAACGGGCCGCTACGGCATCGGGAAGGCCGGCGGCATTCGAAATTGCACGCTCGCCCCACGCCTCGCCTTCGCGCAGCAGCGATAACCGCAGAAACACCGGACCGGCGCTGCCCGCTATGCGCGCGCCGAGCGTCGCATCCCCTCCTTCGAGCGACCAGCGCAATGCCTCGCGAACGTTGTCCAACTCTCTCGTCTGGCGATCCAACCAGTCGGGAGCGGGTGCGGTGTCCCACTCCTCGTAGGCGCGATCGGCAATATCGGCAAAGGCACGAGCGTGGCGGGCCCGAACCGCGCCGGTTTCGCCGCATTCGTCGAGCAACTCGCGCGCGTATTCGCGAATCGGCTGAAGCATTCGATACCGCTCGGGCGCATCGGCCGGCTCTGCGACGAGCAGCGACTTTTCGGCAAGCGACGTCAACAGATCGAGGACCTGCCAGTCGTCGATGCCGTCGCCCGCGCAGACCAGGGCCGCGCTCTCCAGCGTGAAGCCGCCGGCGAAGACGGAGAGACTTCGGAAGAGCGCCTTCTCTTGGTCGCCGAGCAGGTCGTAGCTCCAGCCGATCAGGCCGTGCATCGTCTGCTGGCGCGCGCTGCGGTCGCGGCCGCCGCGCGAGAGCATCCGCAGCTCCAGCCGCTGCGCCAGGCTCTCGACGCTCATACTGCGAGCGCGAGCAGCCGCGAGTTCGACGCCCAGCGCCATGCCGTCGAGACGATGGCAGATCTCCGCGACCACCGGACGGTTGGCGTCGGTCAGCGCGAAGTGCCGGTTGACCGCGCGTGCGCGCTCGGCAAAGAGCTCGATTGCGGCGGCCGGATCCAGGGTCGAGAGATGGTAGACCGATTCACCCGCGATACCGAGCGCCTCGCGGCTGGTTGCGAGCACGGCGGTCTCCGGGCAGTTTGCGAGAATCGCGCTCGACACGGCGGCCGCGCTCTCGATCACCTGTTCGCAGTTATCCAAGACGAGCAATAAGCTGCGCTTGCGCAAGTACGCGACCAGCCGGTCGAGCGGCGCGCCGTCGCCCTGCTCGGCGCCGAGCGCCGAGAGGATCGCCCCCTCGACGTGAGAGCCGTCGGAGAGCGGCGAAAGGTCGACGAACCACGCGCCGTCGCTGCTCTCGTTGAGCAGCGTCCCCGCAACGTCGAGCGCCAAGCGTGTCTTGCCGATGCCGCCGGCGCCGACGAGCGTGACCAACCGCCCGTGCCGCAGCATCTCCGCCACGCGCCCGCTATCTTCCAACCGCCCGAAAATCGCCGCGCCCGATGCCGGCAAGTTATTCGGCGGCGTCTGCAGCGAGCGCAGCGCTTTGAACGACGCCGCCAACCCTTCGGCGACGAGCTGATGTACGCGCTCCGGTTCCTTGAGGTCGCGCAGCGGCAGCGTCCCGAGATGGCGCAGCGACATCCCAGCCGGCAAGCGAGAGCCGATCAGCTCGCCCGCGTACCCCGAAACGAGCACCTGCCCGCCGTGCCCCGTCGCGAGCAGCCGCGCCACCCGGTTGACCGGCGGCCCGAAGTAGTCGCCGTCGCGCTCGTCGGTCTCGCCGGCGTGAATCGCCATCCGCACGCGCAGCCCGCCGACGGCGGAGAAATCGTCGGCCGCAAGCCGCCGCTGCGCGTCGACCGCCGCCTCCACGGCATCGAGCGGATCCGTAAACGCCGCGCAAAACGCGTCGCCGATCGTCTTGAAGACGTACCCGCCTCGATCCGCAATCGCCGCCTGCAGAAGAGCGTCGTGGCGACGCAGCGCGTCCTGCATCGCCTCGCGGTGCGATTCCCAGCGAGTCGTACTCCCCTCGACGTCCGTGAAGAGAAAGCTGACCCTCCCGGTGGGCCGCACTTTCGCTTACGTAACGGCTGGTTCGGGCGTCGGGGGCGCGGCCGGCGGCTCGATCGACGGGATCTTCGTGAAGGCGAGCTTCTCCGGGTCGTCCGGATTGAGATCGCCCAGAATGTGGTCGCCGGGATTGAGATTGCCCTTGAGCATCTCCTCGGCGAGCTCGTCCTCGACCATCCGCTGAATCGCCCGGCGCAATGGGCGCGCGCCGAACTGCGGATCCCAGCCCTTCTTGGCGAGCAGGAGTTTCGCGCCCTCGGAGACTTTGAGCTCCATCTCCTGCGCGCGCACTTCGCGCAGCACTTTCTCGAGCTCGAGCCCGACGATCTGCTCGATCTGCTCGCGCGTGAGCTGATGGAAGACGATCACCTCGTCGACGCGATTGAGGAACTCGGGACGGAACGTCTGCTTGACCTCCTCCATCACCTTGTTCTTCATCCGCTCGTAGGCTTTGACTTCGTCCTCCTCGCTGCTCTTCTGCGGGCGGAAACCGATGTCGGTGCTCGTCGCCATGCCGGTCGCGCCGACGTTGCTGGTCATGATGATGACGGTGTTCTTGAAGTCGACTTGGCGGCCCTGAGAATCGGTCAAGCGCCCGTCGTCGAGCACCTGCAGCAGCAGGTTGAAGACGTCGGGGTGCGCCTTCTCGATCTCGTCGAGCAAGACGACGGCGTAGGGACGGCGCCGCACCGCTTCGGTGAGCTGGCCGCCTTCTTCGTAGCCGACGTAGCCCGGCGGCGCGCCGACCAAACGGCTCACCGAGTACTTCTCCATGTACTCCGACATGTCGATGCGGATCATCGATTCTTCGTCGTCGAAGAGGAACGCTGCGACGCTGCGCGCGACCTCCGTCTTGCCGACGCCGGTCGGCCCGAGGAAGATGAACGATCCGATCGGCCGGGTCGGATTCTTCAAACCGGCGCGCGAGCGCCGGATCGCACGCGTGATGACCTCGATCGCTTCCTCTTGCCCGATGATCCGCTCGTGCAGCAGATCCTTCATCTTGAGCAGCTTCTCGGTCTCGGCTTGCGCCAAGCGGCTGACCGGAATCTTCGTCCACGCCGAGACGATCTCGGCGATGTTCTCGGCCGTCACCTTGAGAATGCGGTCGCTGGAGGCTTTCTTCTCCTGCCACTCGCCTTCCAAGCGCGACTTCTCCAGGCGCAGCTTCTCCTCGCGATCGCGAATCGAGGCGGCCTTGTCGAACTCCTGATTCTTCACGACCGACTCTTTGTCGGAGATGACCTTGCGCAGCTGCGTCTCGATGTCGCGGATCTCTTGCGGCGGCAGCGTCGCCTGCAGGCGTACGCGCGAACTCGCTTCATCGATCAGGTCGACCGCCTTGTCGGGCAAGAACCGGTCCGTGATGTAGCGGTCCGACAGCTTTGCCGCGGCGGCGAGCGCTTCGTCGGTTATCTGCACCTTGTGGTGCGCTTCGTAGCGGTCGCGCAGGCCCTTGAGGATCTCGACGGTCTCTTCGACGCTCGGCTCCCCGACCATCACCGGCTGGAAGCGGCGTTCGAGCGCCGAGTCCTTTTCGATGTGCTTGCGGAACTCGTTGAGCGTGGTCGCGCCGATGCACTGCAGCTCGCCGCGCGCGAGCGCCGGCTTGATGATGTTGCTCGCGTCGATCGCCCCTTCGGCGGCGCCGGCACCGACCAGCGTGTGCAGCTCGTCGATGAACAGGATGATCTCGCCCGCAGCGCCGCGGATCTCGTCCATGACGCGCTTCATGCGCTCCTCGAACTCACCGCGATATTTCGTCCCGGCAACCAGGCCCGCGAGGTCGAGCGTGATCACGCGCTTGTCGCGCAGCGGCTCGGGAATGTCGCCCTTGATGACGCGCTGCGCCAGGCCTTCGGCGATCGCCGTCTTGCCGACGCCGGGCTCGCCGATCAGCGCGGGATTGTTCTTGGTGCGGCGCGCGAGAATCTGGATGACGCGTTCGATCTCGGTATTGCGGCCGATGACCGGGTCGAGCTTCGACTCGCGTGCGAGCTGGGTAAGATCGCGCCCGTACGCATCGAGCGTCGGCGTCTTGCTCTTGCCCTTGGGCGCCGGCGGCTGGCCCTCGGCGCCGAGCAAAGAGGTCGTCTGCACGCGGACCTTGGCGGGATCGACGCCGAGGTTGGTCAGCACGCGTGCGGCGACGCCTTCGCCCTCGCGAATCAAGCCCAAGAGCAGGTGCTCGGTGCCGATGTAGTTGTGATTGAGCTGGCGAGCCTCTTCGAAGGCGAGCTCGATCACGCGCTTGGCGCGCGGGGTAAAGACCATCTCCTGCTGCACGGTCTGGCCGCCGCGGCCGACGATCGCTTCGACTTCTTGGCGCACCTTGGCGAGATTGACGCCGAGCGACTCGAGCACTTTGGCTGCGAGGCTCTCACCTTCGGAGATGATGCCAAGCAGGATGTGCTCGGTCCCGATGTAGTTGTTCCCAAGCCGCTGCGCTTCTTCCTGAGCGAGAACGATGCTTCGTCTCGCGCGCTCGGTGAACGGTTCCCACATTGACATCTTGATTGTCTTTCTTTTGACTGGCGAACGGCTTCGCCGTTCGCTTGGCGCTACGCACCGCTGCGCGCGCCCAAATTCTTCTTCGCCGTCACCCCCGCTCTAGCGATTTTCGGTTGGGCCATCCTCTAACTACATACTCCCGCCGGCAGGTTTCGTGACGGCGCCCGCACGGCTGCCTTTTGCCACGAGGGGTTTGCTTTCCGGCTCGCGGAATCCCCGAACGGCCATTCTGGAGGAGCACCATGCCGACCGCCGAGCAAGTACGCACCGCACTCGCCGATGTGAAAGACCCCGAGCTCAACCTCGGAATCCTGGAGCTCGGGCTGGTCTACGACGTCGCCGTGGAAGGCGAGTCGGGGGAGCACGCGACCGTCACCATGACGCTGACCTCGCCGATGTGCCCCGTCGGCCCGATGTTCAAGAAATCCGTCGAGGACCACGTCTTGGCGGTCGAGGGGGTCAAGACGGCGACCGTCGAGATCACCTTCACCCCACCCTGGGACCCGCGGACCATGGCCTCCGACGACGTCAAGGTGATGCTGGGGATCTGGTAAGCATCGCCGTGACGTCGAGCAGGGCAAGCGTGGCGGTCCCGTGCGAGACGAGCTTGCCCGCCTCGTTGTAGACCCGCCCCTCCGCCGTCGCGATGCTGCCGCCCACGTGCACCGCGAGCCCCTCGGCCCGGAAGGCCGTGCCGTCGGGCAAGAGGGGGCGGACGTAGTGGAGGTTCATCTCGATCGTCTGTGCCGATTTTTTGGCAGGAAGCTTGGTCACGACGGCGAGCGTCAGGACGGTGTCGAGCAGCGTCGCCGTGATGCCGCCGTGAATGACGACCGCCGGGTTGCACATCCACTCCCGGCCGCGCATCGAAAAGACGACGCGCCCCTCCTCGATCGCCTCGATCGTCATCCCGAGCGCGCTCGCCAGCGGCGGCGGCTCGACCTCGCCCGCCTGCATCATCTGCAGCCACTGCAGCCCGGCGATCTCGGCATCGGCGGAGCGCAGGATCGCCCGCGGATCGGTCCAGCGGAACGTGTGCTCTCGAACGAGTTCCTTCATGCGGCGACCTCCATCAAGCCCAGGTGATGCGCGGCGATCGGCCAGAGCGCCGGTCCGTTGCGCATGCGAAAGAATCCCATGTGCCCGATCTCTGCGAGTGAGAACGCGCGCGGATCGAGGATGCGCACCTCGACCGGCGCGGCGGTGAAGCGCCGCGCGAGCCAGTCGATCGCACCGCGCGTTCCCCACGGATCGTCGCTCATCCCGAGCAAGAGCGTCGGCGCGCAATAGGACGGCTCGCGCGCGAGGATCGGCGCCATCGTCGGGTCGTCGTCGAAGTAGTTCGGCGAGCCGCACCAGCGCCGCCAATCGTCGAAAATGCCGCGCGCGAGATCTTCGCCGAAGCCGATTCGCTTGGACGCGAGATAGCCGAGCGCGCTCGTGGTAAGCGGGCCGATGCCCGCAAGCAAGAGGCGCACCCGCCAGCGCTCGAGCGGCGTGAAGTAGCCCCAATAGCCGGAGTGCGAGGTAACCAGCACGCTGCGCTCGACCCGATCGTTGTTCGGCGCCATGCAGAGCGCGTGCCCGCCGAAAGAGTGCCCGACCACGCCGAGCGGCAACGCGGGATAGCGCTCGAGCATCCACGCCACCGTTCCCGAGAAATCGAGATCGCCCCAATCGCGCATGCGCGCGGTCGAGGCTCGCAACACGGCGGGCGGCTCGCCGCTTCCGCGGTAGTCGTAGGTCAGCACGGCCGCGCCGCGCTCGGCCAGATAGCCGGCGAACGCGCGATAGTATCCGCGCGGGACCGCGGTAGCGCCGCTGACGATCACGGCATGCGTCGCCTGCGGCGGCTCGACGAGCGTTGCGCGCAGCGGCGTGCCGTCGCGTGCCGGGCAGAGCAGATCTTGCGAAACGATCACGACGGCTCCAGCGCGTGCAACCACGCGTGCAGTGCGCCGGTTGCGTTTCGTATGGCGGTACGCGAGCGCAGTCCGCGCGCAAGCACGATCGTTCCCTGCAGGGTGGCGACCAGAAAATCGGCATCCGCGGCGAGGTCGAGGCTCGCGGCGAGCTGGCCCTTCTCGACGGCGCGCTCGAGCTGATGGCGGACGAACGATTGCACCTGGGCGAGCCCGGCACGAACGCGCTCTTGCAAGAACGGCAGCGCGTCGTCGGCCTCCAGCGTCGCGTTGACGAGCGGGCAGCCGCCTTCGACGACCGGGTTTTCGACGTAGCGCGCGAAGGCGTCGACGTAGGCATGCAGGTACGGCATCCCCGGCGCGGTGCCGTGCAGCTCGCGCGCGAAGTACGCGTTGACCTCGTTCCAGGCGTAGTCGAAGGCGGCGATCGCCAGCTCTTCTTTGCTCGCGAAATGGTTGTAGAGCCCGCCCTTCTCGAGCGAGGTCGCAGCCAGAATCTCGGCGATCGACGTCCCGGCGAAGCCGCGCCGGTTGAAGATCGGAGCCGCCGACGCCAGGATCGCCGAGCGGCGCTTGGAAGCCTTCACCAGACCGACCGTTCGGTCTGATTGAGGAGAGCCCTGCCCGGATGCACCATCAGGATTCGGAACTGGTCGAATACGGGACGCGGCGCTGGCTGATCGTGGTCGGGGTCATGTCGGCCACCCTGCTCCAGGTCCTCGACGCGACCATCGTCAACGTGGCGCTGCCCACGATCCAGGGCAACCTCGGCGCCAACTTCGACGAAGGCGCGTGGGTCATCACCGGCTACATCATCGCGGCGGTGATCGTCATCCCGCTCACGCCCTGGCTGCAGCAGCTCCTCGGACGGCGCCGCTACTACGTCGCCGCGATCGTCGGCTTCACCGTCACGTCGGCGCTGTGCGGCGTCTCGACCTCGCTCGACGAGCTGGTCTTCTTTCGCGTCCTGCAAGGGCTCTGCGGCGGCGGCTTGATCGCGACCGGCCAGGCGATCATGCGCGACACCTTTCCGGCGCGGCAGCTCGGGCTGAGCCAAGCGCTGACCTCGATCGGCGCGATTATCGGCCCGTCGATCGGCCCGACGCTGGGCGGCATCCTCACCGACCAGCTCTCGTGGAACTGGATCTTCTACATCAACATCATCCCCGGCGTCGGCGCGGCGATTCTGTGCGCGATGCTGCTGCGCGATCCGCCGCGCCACGGCCGCGCCAGCGTCGACGGCGTCGGCCTGGCGCTCATGGCCACCGGCCTGGGCTGCCTGCAATACGTGCTCGACGAAGGCGAGCGGTACGACTGGTTCGGCGATTCGAACATCCTAGCGACGGCGATCGTTTCGGCCAGCGCATTGGCGGCCTTCGTGTATTGGGAGCTGCGCGTGGTGCGCAATCCGATCGTCGATCTGCGGATATTGCTGACCAACCGGCGCGTCGCGTCGGGCTGCCTGCTCGCGATGACGCTGGCGTTCAGCCTCTTCGGCGGCGTCATTCTCGCGCCGCAGTTCCAGCAATCGCTGCTCGGCTTTACCGCGACGCTCTCGGGCGAGTCGATCCTGATGCGCGCGATCGCGATCATGCTGATGACGCCGGTCACCCTGATCCTGCTCGGGCGCTTCAAGCTCAAGCCGTGGCTGCTGCTCGCGATCGGTTTCACGATCGTCGCGATCGCCAACGTCAACACCGCGCAGGTGCTCACGACGCAGAGCGACTTCGGGACGTTCGTTTTTCCGCTGATGCTCGGCGGCATCGGCTTCGGGATGCTCTTCGTGCCGCTCTCGGTCTCGATCTTGAGCTCGGTGCAGGGCCGCGACACGCAAAAGGCGACCTCGCTGATGAACTTGTGCCAGCAGCTCGGCGGCTCGGTTGCGACGGCACTGCTGGTGACGCTGCTCGACCGCCGCGGCGCCTTCCATCAAGACGACCTCTCCGCCAGCGTCAATCTTGCCGAGCCGGCGGCGCGCGCCGCGCTGCAGCATCACGCCCCGCTCGCCCTGCTAAACGGGCTCGTCAGCCAACAGGCCGCCGCGATGGCCTTCGCCGATGCGTTCTATTTTCTGGGTATTCTGACGCTGGTGCTCACGCCGCTCGTCCTGCTGCTGCGTTCGCGCGGCGCAGCGACCGCTCCGGTTCCGGCCGCCGTCGCTATGGAGTAGCCGCGACAAGGGGGCGAGGGGCTCTCGTTGAAGGCGCCACGATGCGTCTACGCCATTCTCTGTTTTGCGCGCTTGCGCTGCTCGCCTTGGCTGCATGCGCCGGCGCGCGCGCCGGTGCCCCGGGCGGCGCGCAACTCACGCCCGCGCTGCGACCGCATGCGAGCACGTCGCCGTCGCCGTATCCGCAGATCAGCGTCGAAAACGCATACAAGATTCCGGCCGGCTCCGGCGCGTTCGTGCAGAACGGCAAGCTCTTCTGGTTCCCGGTCGCCTCCAAAAACGGCACGTCGACGACCGCCTTCGACGCTTTCGATCCGGCCAACGGCAAGCTCGAGAGCTACAAGACGAGCGGCGCGGCGTATCGCGTCGTTGCAATGACGGCGGGAACCGGCGGTACGACGTGGTTTGCGGCGCAGGGCGCGAGCGCGTTGCTCGGGCAGATCGGCCCCAGGGGCGCGCTCACCACCTACGCCGTCCCGACGCCCGGGAACGAGTACGCCGCGGGCATCGCGCACACGCCGACCGGCGTGAAGTTTTTCACGTACACGCTGACCGACAACGACGCCACGACCACCAACTACCTGTGCACCTTCGATGCAGCGAGCGGTACCGTAACGCAGACGAAGGTGTCGGGCATCGCGTCGCCGGCGCCGTTTCTAGCGGCGACGTCGGCCGGGACGACGCTCTACGTCGCGAGCGGTGGTGGGCTCGCAGAGGTCACGGCAAAGGGCGTGGCAACCGCGTATCCGTCGCCGAAGCCGCTCGCCGGCGATTCGATCGTACCCGGCAACGTCCTGATCGCGCACGACGGGTCGCTGCGCCTCGCCCTCACCGCCTTTCCGAGCGGCGGCGGCGATAACACGCCGTACATCGCGACGTTCTCGATCGCCGATCAATCCTGGAGATATACGCTGGCCGGCGACTCGCCGACCGGCGAAGTCGTGAACGGGATTGCGCTCGCGCCCGACGAGACGCTCTGGTTCTCGACGTCGTTGCCCACCGCGGCGATCGGAAAGCTCTCGCCCGCCGGCGGAGCCACGTGGTTCAGCGTCCCCTCGAAGTACCAGGGCGGCACCGGCACCATCGTCGTCGACGGCGCCAACATCTGGCTCCAAGAGCTCGACGTACCGCAGACCGGCGCAAAGCCGGTCAGCTACCTCATCGAGTTCTCCGCCTCCAAACCTACGGTAAGGCGAGCGCCGGCCGCGTTGCAAAGGTCCGCTCTGGCGGGGCGGCGCAGAACGCGGCGATGAGGAGCCACGAAGAGAAGTACGAGGAGCTGTGCCGCAAGGGCGAGCTCGCGCTCGAACCGGCGGGCGCCGAAGCCGTCGAGAAGCAGCATGCGCGCGGGAAGCTGACCGCGCGCGAGCGGGTCGAGGCGCTGGTCGACGAGGGCTCCTTCGTCGAGTTCGATCGTTTCGTCGTCCATCGTTCCAACGCGTTCGGTTTGGACGAGCGGGAGTTTCTGGGCGACGGCGTGATCACCGGCCGCGCCACGATCGACGGGCGCCAAGTCTTTCTCTTCTCGCAGGATTTCACCGTGCTCGGCGGCTCGCTCGGCGAAGCCTTCGCCGAGACGATCTGCAAGGTGATGGATCTCGCGGTGCGCACCGGCTCGCCGGTGATCGGCATCAACGACTCCGGCGGCGCGCGCATTCAGGAGGGCGTCGTCTCGCTCGGCGGATACGCCGAAATCTTCTGGCGCAACGTCCAGGCCAGCGGCGTGGTTCCGCAGATCAGCTTGATCGCCGGGCCCTGCGCCGGCGGCGCGGTCTACTCGCCGGCAATCACCGACTTCATTCTCATGACCGAGAAGATCTCGCAGATGTTCATCACCGGGCCCGAGATCATCAAGACGGTTACCGGCGAGGACGTCAGCTTCGAAGAGCTCGGCGGCGCGATGACGCACGCGACCAAGAGCGGCGTCGCGCATCTCGTCGCGGCGGACGAGGCGGAGCTGGTCGAGCTGGCGCGCCTCCTGCTCTCGTACGTTCCGCAGAACAATCTCGAAGACACGCCGCGTTCCGCCTGCGACGACGACCCGCGCCGCGAAGAGCCCGAGCTCGACGACGTCGTGCCCGACTCGCCGAACAAGCCCTACGACATGCACCGCGTCGTGGAGGCGGTGCTCGACTACGGCGATTTCCTGGAGATCCAGCCGCTCTTCGCGCAGAACGTCATCTGCGGCTTCGGGCGCGTCGACGGCCGGGCGGTCGGCGTCGTCGCGAATCAGCCGAGCGTGCTCGCCGGCGTTCTCGATATCGATTCGTCGACCAAAGCCGCGCGCTTCGTGCGCTTCTGCGACGCCTTCAACGTGCCGCTGATCACCTTCGTCGACGTCCCCGGCTTTCTCCCCGGCACGAACCAGGAATACGGCGGCATCATCCTGCACGGCGCCAAACTGCTCTACGCGTTCGCCGAGGCGACCGTCCCAAAGATCACGATCATCACGCGCAAGGCGTATGGCGGCGCTTACGACGTCATGTCGAGCAAGCACATCCGCGCCGACGTGAACTTGGCGTGGCCGACCGCCGAGATCGCGGTCATGGGCGCGGAGGGCGCCGTCAAAACGATCTTCCGCCGCGAGATCGCCGCCGCACGCGACAAGGAGGCCAAGATGCAGGAGCTCATCGAC
>DATJRF010000157.1:0-13355 GCA_035505015.1 Verrucomicrobiia bacterium
CGTCGACGACGTCGTCGTCGACGACGCCGATCCGCCCCACCCCGGCCGCCGCGAGATATTGCAGCGCCGGCGAACCGAGGCCGCCCGCGCCGATCACCAACGCCCGCGAAGCCGCCAGGCGCTCTTGACCGGCGAGCCCAACCTGCGGAATGAGCAGATGGCGGCTATATCGCCGCAGCGCGCGCGCTCCGAGCGTCATGCCCGCGGGTGCAGCTCGCCGAGCCATTGCAGTACCGCCATGCGCGCGTGATCGGCGGCGAAGGTGTGGTCGCTCTCGATCGCGGCGAAGGCTTTGGGCTCGCAGGCGTGCTCGAAGAGCTCGCGCACCGCCCGCTCGCCGACCATCGCGTCGTGCTTGGCGGCGACGTAGAGTTGCGGGCGCCCGGCGAGCAGCGGCAGCGCGCCCGCAAAGCGCTCGTCGAGGCCTTCGACCAGCTCGGGCAGCGCGACGCCGCGGACGTAGGAGGCGCGAAAGTCGCTGCCGGCGCTGCGCGCGATGCTCGTGAGCGCGGTTGGGCGGCCGTAGCCGGTCGCGATCGCGATCGTTCCCGCGACCGTGCGGTCGAGCGCCGCGGTGAAGATCGCCGTCATCGCGCCCATGCTGTGGCCCATCGTATAGATCGGGCCGTCGCACGCGGCGCGCGCGTGGTGCAAGGTTGCGCTCATCGCGTCGATGCAATCCTCCATCCCGCGCAGCTCGCCCCCGCTCGCGCCCAGCTTATGGCCGGGGAAATCGAGGCTGAAGACCTCGAATCCGTGCGTGGCGAGAAAGCCGCAGAGCACGTCGAGGTTGTGCTTGCTCGACGAATAGCCGTGACCGGCGACGATCGCGACCGAGCGCGGACGCCGCGCTTCGTAGCGCAGCACCGCCACGGGGTTGCGCTCGGCCGCGATACGCTGCAGCTCGACGTTCAACAGGCGTTCGCCTTCCAGGCCTGCTCGCCGTCGGCGTAGCGCTCCTTCTTCCAGATCGGCGCGCGGCGCTTGAGCTCGTCGATCGCGTAGCGGCAAGCGTCGAACGCGGTCCCCCGGTGGCGAGCGGCGGCGACCACGGCAACGGCGATCTCGCCGACCTGCAGGTCGCCGACGCGGTGCGCGATCGCCAAGCGCACTGTCCCGAAGCGTTCGTGCGCCTCGGCCGCGATCGCCGCGAACTCGGCAAGCGCCATCGGCTCGTACGACTCGTAGTGCAGCCCGTCGACCCGGCGCCCGTCGTCGGCGCGGTCGCGCACGACGCCCAAAAACGTGACGACGCCGCCGTAAGCGGGATCCGCGAGTCCTGCTTCGAGCTCGCGCGGATCGATCGGCGCCCCGCCGATGCGAAACACTAGCCGCCACCGACCGGCGGCAGCAACGCCAGCTCGTCGCCGTCGGCGATCCGCTCCTCGAACGAAACGATGCGCCCGTTGCGCGCGACCCGCACCGAGGGGCGCAGCGCGGCCAAACGCTCGTGCCCGGCGGCAAGACGATCCCACGCCGCGCCGACCCGCGAGCCGTCCTCCAGCTCGATCTCGAGCCGGTGCTCGCCGAGCAGGTCGCGCACGGCCGCGAAGGCGAGAACGCGTACGCGAACCACGGCTTAAAACCCCGCGATATCGGTCGTGTAGCCGTTGCGCTCGAGCCAGACGCGCGAGGACTCGTGCTGGAGCAGCAGGTCGGGACGATTGCAGATCAGCTTGTGCATGAGCACCTCCCAGAAGTGCTCGTCTTTTTGATATATCTCGTCGGGGATCGCGTTTTCGTTGCGAACGAGCTCGCGCAGCGCCCGCCAGTCGACGCGCGCGAGCGCCGCGCGTAGGCGCTCCTCGTAGCCGGCCGGCGGCGCGCCCGCGCTCACGCGCTCATCTCCTGCGACTGCGCCGCGCCGAGGACGTACCGCTCGATCGCGCGCGCCACGCCGTCCTTTTCGCACGCATCGGTCACCCGCCCCACCGCTTTTCGCACCTCCGGCAGCGCGTTGGCCATCGCGACGCCCACGCCGGCCCAGCGCAGCATCGGGACGTCGTTGCGCGAATCGCCCAGCGCGAGCACGCGCTCCGCGGGAATGCCGAGGTCGCGGCAGAGGCGCTCGAGCGCGACCTTCTTGGTCGCCTGCGGGCTCGTTACGGCGCACTCCTCGAACTCGCCCCAGGTTTCGTATTTGAAATGCAGCGGATAGTCGCCGAACGCTTCGCGCACGGCCTCGACCGCGTCGCGGCCGAGGAACCGGATGAAGGTCGGGGCCGAGCCGACCGATTCGAGCAGCGAGGCGACCTCGCACCAGTGCGGCCCGAGTTGATCTTCCATGTAGAGCGCCGTCCCGCTCAAGCGATAGAAGCGCTCCTCGACGTAGACCGCGGCGTTGAGGCGGTTCTGCTCGGCGTACTCGAGCATCGGCAGCGCGAGCGGGAGCGGGACGGGAATGTGGCCGAGCGTGCGGCCGGAGAGAAAGTCTTTGGTGAGCGCGCCGTGCGCGCAGATACACGGCAGGTTGAGCTGCAGCTCGCGCACGAGCCGTGCGGGCGCATCCGCGCCCCGTCCCGTCACCAGGGCAACGCGTACGCCCGCGTCGAGCGCGGCCCCAATGGCGCGGCGGTTGGCGGGAGAGACGCCGTCGTCGGGGCCCAGGAGCGTACCGTCGAGATCGAGTGCGATGAGGTCGATGCGTGACACCACACCCAGCATAACCGCTCGGTCAACCGCGGCGGGTGCGACCTTTCGCGGAGTCGAAGGGTGACCGGCGTGACGGCTGCCAAGCGATCGCTGCTCGCCGCTCTAGCGTTTACCGCCCTGGGGTTCGGCGCCGCTTCGGCGCAGGACGGCTGCACGCGCGAGACGCTGATCGTCCGCGGTACGCCGGTCGCGATCGGGTACTGCGTGGAGGGCGCCGAACGCACCACGCCGACCGGCGAGGTGGCTCTCCCGGTGAGCGCAACCTACTCCGCGCCGGGCGGCAGCGCCGGCGGGAAGCTGCTCCTGCGCTTCGTCGCGGGCGAAGGCTCCTCGCGGACGGTCCAGGACCTTCCGCTCGACGGCCTAGGCCTCGCCGGCCAGACGCTTCACTTGACGCTCGTCTACGCGGGTGGCCTCGTGCACATCGAAGGGGCACTGCTCACCCCGGGGGCGATAACGGTCAAGTAGCACCGGTGCAACCCTCACCCGGCTCCACCTTTTCCAGCTAACATGCGGCGACGCTACATCGCGTTCAACAATGCAAAGATCCCCGACGGCTGTTGTCGATAGGAGACGGCTACCCTTTACCATGCCCTGCACGGCTACTTCTGCGAATCTCACGGCTCCCGAGCAAGCCCGCCACCTCATCGAGGCGATCCCACCCGGCCTCTTCCGGGTCGAAGACGCGAACGAACGAATCGCGTGGCGGGTCAGTCCGGAGCCGTTCGGTTTGAGCCCCGAACAACTCGAAGAGATCGAACGACTGGGCCGCGACCTCCACGCCTTCTACCGCGCGCTCAACGGACTCTACAATCGCAGCGCACGGGGCACCGCGCCGGCCTTCATCGCCGACTACCTGGATCGCGGCAAACCCGAGCACATCGTCAAGCTGGCGCGGCAGAACCGCTTCAAGCAGGAGCTGCCCGGCGTCATTCGCCCCGACCTCATGCTGACCGAGGACGGCTTCGTCGCGACCGAGCTGGACAGCGTGCCCGGCGGTATGGGTTTCCTGGGTGCGATGTCGCAGGCGTATTGCCAGATCGGCATCGAGAGCATCGGCGGAGCCGACGGCATGGTGCACGGCTTCGCCGCGATGCTGCGCCACGCCGGCGGCGCCGAGAAGCCGACGGTTGCCATCGTCGTCTCCGACGAGTCGGGCGACTACCGCAACGAGATGGACTGGCTCGCGAACGATCTTCGCCGCCTCGACCTCGCCAACGCCTGGATGTGCGCGCCGAGCGACGTCATCTTCACCGAAGACGGCCTCTTCGTGCGCCATGAAGACGGCCGCGAAGAGCGGCTCGACGTGCTGTACCGCAACTTCGAGCTCTTCGATCTGCTCAACGTCGCCAAACAAGAGCTGATGCTCTACGCGGCGCGCCACAACAAAGTCAAGATGACGCCGCCGCCCAAGGCGAGCCTCGAAGAGAAACTTTCCTTTGCGCTCTTCCACCATCACGCGCTGCGCGGCCTGTGGCGCGCCGAGCTCGGGACCGAGGTCTACGAGCGGCTGCAGCGCGTCTTTCCCCTGACCTGGGTGCTCGATCCGCGCCCGCTCCCACCGCAAGCCGCGATCGTCGGGCTGGAAGCGGGGGGCGACCCGGTCTCCGACTTTCGCAGGCTGGCCGACCTCGGAAAGAGCGAGCGCGAGTACGTCGTCAAGCCGTCGGGCTTCTCCGAGCTCGCCTGGGGTTCGCGCGGCGTCAAGATCGCCAACGACCTCACGAAAGAGGAATGGACGGCTGCGCTGGAAGACGGGCTCGCCTCGTTCGATCGCGTGCCGTACATTCTCCAGCACTTCCACAAGGGAAAGCGCCTGCAGCAACGCTATCTCGACCGCGCCACCGACGAGATCAAGCGCTTCGACGGCCGCGCGCGCCTCTGCCCCTACTACTTCGTTACCGGCGACGACGCGGTGCAGTTGGGGGGCATCCTCGCCACCGTCGCACCGGCCGACAAGCGCCTGATCCACGGCATGACCGACGCCGTCCTGACCTCCTGCGTCCTCTCACAACCGGGCGGCTAGCAGCTCCGCCTCGCGCTGCTCGCTCAGCCCGGCCTTGGGCCGGTAGGTCCGGGGACGCGCCCGCGCCCAGTCGAGCGTGTCGCGCACGGTTTGCTCGAGCGGGCGGATGCGCAAACCCGCCGCGAGGGCGCGGCGTACGTCCACATTCATCAGCCCCGGAACGCCTACGCTGCGCGGAACCCACAGCGGAAGCTCGATCCACGGGCCGACGCCGTGCGCCTCGAGGAATGCGTCGTCCGCTTCGCGCAGGCGATACCCAACGCGCGCGGCGTCCGCGCACGCCGCGACGACGGAACCCATCGTCACCGTGCCCGCAGCGGAGGTCACGTTGTAGACGCCGCCGCATTCGCGCTCGACCAGTCCCACCGCGAACTCGGCCACGTCGCGCGCGTCGACGAACTGAACCGGCCGCTGCGGCGGAGCCGGAACGAGGACGTCGCCGCCGCGTGCGAAGCGCAGCGGCCAGTACGTGAAGCGGTCGGTGGGATCGAGCGGCCCGACGATCAGCCCCGGGCGCAAGATCGTCGCACGCCGGCGATAGGTGCTGCAGACGACCGCTTCGCAGAGGGCTTTGAGGGGGCCGTAGCTCTCGTCGCGCACCTCCGTGCGCGGAGCATCCGCGGGCAGCGCGCAGACCCTTGCGTCCTCGTTCGGCGCCTCGTTCGAGAGATCGTAGACCGAAACCGTCGAGACGAAGACGTAGCGCTGCGCGCGCGCGGCGAAGAAACGCGCCGAACGCTCGACCACGTGCGGGAGATAGCCGCTCGTATCGAGGACCGCGTCGAAACGCTCCGCGCCGAGCGAACCGAATCCGCGCGTGCGATCGCCGGTCACCGTGCGGGCGCCGGGCAAGCCGCTCGCGCTAGTCAGACCGCGGTTGAAGTGCGTGACCTCGTGCCCGCGCGCGAGCAGCGCTTGCGTGAGGTGAACGCCCAGAAACTTCGTCCCGCCCAGGATGAGGACGCGCACGTGTTTCTAGCGACCGGCGGCTGCCAGCAACATGCGCCGGACCGCTTCGTAAATGCGCTCGACCGGAGCGCGCTTGTAGTCCCAGCGCGCGTCCTCGTCGGGGGGCGGAACGACCATGGTGGCGTTGGCCTCGAAGACGACGAGGCTGCCGTCGCGAGCGATCGTGAAATCGATGCCGGCGTAATCCAGAGCGAGGATCTCGCCGGCGCGCGCCAGCGCCTCCATCGCGCGCGGGCCGATCGCCGCAGGCATGTCGGCAAGGAAACGCTCCTCTTCCAGCCGGTGCGCGGCGTTCTCCGCCATGTCGGCGCTGAAGTAATGGACCTTCCACTGATTGGCGATCGCGAGATGGAGCGGATAGAGCTCCCCGGCAATCAGCATCGCGCGGTACTTGCGCACCTTCGCGTCGACGCCGCGCGCGTCGACGTACTCGATTGCGAGCAGCGCGTCGCCCGGGAGCGCCTGCGCGACCGCCGCAAGCTCGGCGGGGCCGCCCACCATCTCGAAGTGCTTGCCGGTATGAAAGCCCGGCGAGCGCAGCAGGAGCGGAAAGGCAAAGCCGAGCTGCGCGAGGTGCTCGGCGCCTTGCGATCCCGTCAGCACCGAGCGCTCGACGCGCTCGGTACGCGGCGCGCGCAGGCCCGGGATGGCGGCGAGACGCCGTGCGTTCGAGACGCGATCCGTCGCGGCGACCGCAGCCGGCGGGTTGATCGCCGGCGCGTCGGTTTGCAGCAGTACCGCGCGCGCGGCCTCGAGCGCCGCGCCGCTCGCCTCCGGGTCGCCGACTGCGTTGAAGACGAAATCGTGCGCCGGCAGCACGACCGAGGGGTCGTAGTACTCGACCACGAGCTTGCCGACTTCGAAGATGCGATCGTCGAGAAAGCTGTCGGTTCGCGTGTTGCCCGGGCTCGCCGAGACGAGCACCAGCGCGCGCACCGCCTCGCCCGCGCCGCGATAGGGCACAACCGCGATCGGGTGCTCGCGAAAACCGGCCTCGCGATGCTCGCGCGCCGCGCCGGTCTCGCCGAGCTCTCCGAGCGCCAGCGCCAAGCCGCGGTGCGCCTCGGCGTTCTTCGGATCGAGACGGACGGCTTCTTCGTAGTGCTCGCGCGCCTTGACGGCGTCGCCGCCGCGCAGCAGCATGAACGCAAAGTTGGCATGCCCGATCGCGTTGCCGGGATGTTTCGCGACGGCGGCCGCGTAGCAGGTCGTCGCCTCGTCGAGCATCCCGGCCTTGTAGAGCAGCGTTCCGAGGTCGTTGAGCGCGCCGAAATGCGCGGGGTCGCGCTTTAGGATATCGACGTAGCCGCGCCGCGCGTCGTCGACGCGGCCGAGCCGGTCGAGCAGGCGCGCGCGTTCGAACGAGAGATCGAGCGTCGGCTTGCTGCGCAAGCGCGACTCGACGACCGCGAGCGCCTTTTCGAGCTCTCGCCGCGGCGACGACAAAACGTGCGGCCCCTACCGGACGCGCGTGACGACGAGGGCCTGGCCGCTCACCTGGAGCTCGTCCGGAACGAGCGTTGCCGGATCGTACCAGATCGTGAACGGCTGCTCGCCGGCGAACGAGATCGCAACGTCGCTCGCGGGCAGGTTCGCCGGGCGCGGTCCCGTCAGCGACGCGTCGGTCGCGATCGGTGCCGCGATGCCGAAGCCGGGTATCACCGCCATGACGGACGGATCGTTCCAGGCTTGCATCTGCGCCGGCAACGCGATCACGCCGGCGAGCAGCCCCGGTTCGAGCACGACGAAGTGCTTGGCTCCGTCGCTCAAGCCGAACGATTGATCCCCGACCGTCGCGGTGGTCGGCGTGAGCTTGACGCTCACCTGCGAAGGCGTTCCGGCGACGTCGTAGTCTCCGCTGTATGCCGTGGGCGCGAGATCGCCGCCGAGCAGCAACGTATCTTTGGCGGTGGCGGACTGCCCGTTCATCGTCCCGCTCGATTGCTCGTCGATCTCGGTCGGCGTTCCGGCGCCGTCCTTGACGACGATCGTCGCCGAGCCGACGCTCTTGCCGTTGAAGGTCGCGGTATAGTCGTAGGTTCCCGACGCGATGAGCGGCGCGCCCGAGAGAGCGGCCAAGAGGATGGCGCTTGCGATCATACGCGCTCCTTCGACGCCAGTTCGGCAACGCACTGCGGCAGGAGCTCGAGCAAGCGATCGATCTCGGCCGAGGTGTTGTAGCCGTGCGGCGCGACGCGGATGCCGGTGGGGCGCCACGTCGTGACGATGCCCTCGCGCTGCAGCAGCCGTCCTAAAGCGACGCTCTGCGCGCCCGGCATCGAAAAGGTCACGATCCCCGAGGAGATGCCCTCGCCACGCTGGGATGCGATCCGCGCGCCCACCGAGCGCAAACCGTCGACCAAGCGATCGGTCAGCGCCAGGACGTGCGCGGCGATCGCCGGCGTTCCCGCCCGCTCGATCAACGCGATCGACGAGGTCATCGAAAGCGTGCCCAAAAAGCTCGGCGTCCCGCCCTCGAAGCGCGACGCGTGCGGCGAGAGCGGCTGGTCGTAGTTGTGGAAGTCCCAGATGTCGGCCACCGAGCGCCAGCCGGGCGCGGCCAAACGCAGACGGTCGATCAGGCCGGCACGCACGTAGAGAAAGCCGACGCCCTGCAAGCCCAGCAGCCACTTTGCCGCACCGGCGTAGAGCGCGTCGATCTGCGCGGCGCGCACGTCGAGCGGAAAAGCTCCCAATCCCTGAATCGCGTCGACGACGAAGAGCGCCCCGCCGGCGTGGGCGATCTCCGCCAGCCCAGCCAAATCGTGCCGATAGCCGTCGGCGTAGGAGACCCAGGAGACGCTCACCGCGCGCGTGCGCGCCGTCATCTCCGCTCGTAAGACGTCCGGGGTCAGCCGCCGGCGCGCCGCATCGAGCAGCCGCACGCCGACGCCGCGGTCGCGCAGAGCCAGCCACGGGATGGCGTTGGACGGAAACTCGTTATCGCAGAGCAGCACCTCGTCGCCCGGCTGCCATGCGATACCGAGCGCCAGCACGTTCGCGCCGAAGCTCGTGTTCGGAACGATCGCGATCTCTTCGCCGCTCGCGCCGACGAACCGTCCGATCGCCTCGCGCGAATGCGGCATCGCGTTCTCGTATGGGAACGTCCCGAGCACGCCGGCGCTCGCGTGCGAGCGCAGAAAGCTCTCGAGCGCGCCCAGGGTAGACTGCGGGAGCACGCCGACCGCGGCGTGGTTGAGATAGACGTAGCGCTGCGTGACCGCGAACTCCGCGCGCGGGAGCGGCGTGCTCACTCCGCGCCGATCATGTCCTTCGTATGCCAAGCGATGTTGCCGGCGCGGTCGCCGACGCGCTCGAGCGAGGCGAGCACGAACAGGTAGCGCGTTCCGGGGCGAACGATGTCGGGATCGGCCTGCATCTCTTCCTGGAGCAGCTTGATGCTGCGCTTGTAGAGCTTGTCCACTTCGTCGTCGCGCTCGATCACCGAGGACGCCAGCCGGGTGTCGCGCTCGGTATAGGAGCGCATCGCGTCGAGCAGCAGCGTGTGCGCGACCGCGGCGATCCGATCGATCTCGACGCGCTGAGGCCGCATCGGTTGATCGGAGAGCTTGATGGCGTTCTTGGCAATGTCGACCGCATAGTCGCCGACCCGCTCGAGGTCGGTGGCGATCTCGAGCATCGCGGCGATCTCGCGCAGCTCGCCGGCGACCGGCTGCTGGCGCCAGATCAGCTCGATGCAGTGCGCTTCGATGCGGCGCCGCAGGTCGTCGATCGTATCGTCGCTGGCGACGACCCGGGCGCCGGAGGAGGCATCTCGATGGTCGAGCGCTTCGACTGCGACGCGGATGGCATCGCTCACCAAAGCGCCCAAACGAACGACGTCGAGTCGCGTCCCCTCGAGCGCTTCGTGGTATGCCGTTCGCACTCTCTCTTTAGCCCTCCGACAAAAGCGGCAGCCCCCAGTATAGGGCAAGGATGACTTCCCCGCAATGCAACGAAGCCACCTGCGCCCTTTATCAAAGCATAATAGAAAGGCTTCAACCGTGGCTGAAATCCGCACCGTCGGCGTCTGCGGCGCCGGGCTGATGGGGAACGGCATCGCGCAAACCTGCGCGTCGGCCGGATTCGACGTCGTCCTGCTCGAGGCCGCGCCCGAACCGCTCGCGCGCGGCGTCGCATCGATTCACAAGTCGCTGGATAAGTTCGTCGAAAAAGGCAAGCTCTCGGCAACCGAGCGGGAGAGCGTCGCCGGGCGAATCAAGGCGACGACCGAGGTCAACGATCTCAAGCACTGCGATCTGGTCATCGAAGCGATCGTCGAAAACGTCGAAATCAAGACGAAGCTGTTCGCGCGTCTGGACGACCTGCTCGCGCCGCACGCGATCATCTGCACCAACACCTCGAGCCTCTGCGTGATCGAGCTCGCCGCCAAGACGAAGCGGCCGAACCGCGTCGCCGGCCTGCACTTCTTCAACCCGGTGCCGATCATGAAACTGGTCGAGGTGGTCAAGACGATCGCCACCACGCAAGACGTGATCGACGCGCTCTTCGGCTTCTCGGCCAAGCTCGGAAAAGAGCCCATTCTCGCGCAAGACACGCCCGGCTTCGTCGTCAACCGCTTGCTCATCCCGTACTTGCTCTACGCGATCCGCTGCCTCGAAGGGGGCCTCGCAAGCAAAGAAGACATCGACAAGGGCATGAAGCTGGGCTGCGGCTACCCGATGGGACCCTTCGAGCTCCTCGACTTCGTGGGCCTCGATACCACGTATTTCATCGCGCAGATCATGTTCGACGAGTTCAAGGATCCGATCATGGCGGCACCGCCGCTGCTCAAGCGCATGGTTCTCGCCGGCCGTTACGGCCGCAAGAGCGGAAAGGGGTTCTACGACTATGCCTAACGCCGCGCCCTTCGAACACCTCGTCGTCGAGAACGACGGCGCCGTCGGCATCGTCACCCTCAACCGGCCCGAGGTGCTCAACGCGCTCAACTCCAGACTGCTCGCCGAGCTCTCGCTCGCGCTGCTCGAGCTCGATCGCAACCCCGAGGTGCGGGCCGTCGTGCTCACCGGGGCCGGGGAGAAGGCGTTTGCCGCCGGTGCCGACATCGGCGAACTCAACGCCCTGCCGAGCGCGCTTGCCGGATCCGAGCAGGCGCGCATGGGTCAGTCGATCACCCGGCAGATGGAGCGCATGCGCACGCCAGTCATCGTCGCGATCAACGGCTTCGCGCTGGGCGGCGGATGCGAGATCGCGATGGGGGGAGACATCCGCATCTGCAGCGAGAACGCGCGCTTCGGCCAGCCCGAGGTCAATCTCGGCTTGATTCCCGGCTACGGCGGCTCGCAGCGAACCACGCGCTTGCTCGGGCGCGGGATGGCGATGTACCTCTGCTTGACCGGCGAGATGATCGATGCGCGCGAGGCGCTGCGCATCGGGCTGGTGCAAAAGGTCGTGCCGCTCTCGGAGCTGCTGACCGAAGCCAAGCGCATCGGCAACGTGATCGCCGCCAAGGCACCGCTTGCGGTCGCCGCGTGCAAGCGCGCGATCGACCGCGGCGCCCATCTCTGCCTCGAGGATGCGCTCGAAGTGGAAGCGCTCGAGTTCGGCGCGCTGGTCGACACGGAAGACATCGCCGAAGGCACCGCCGCCTTCCTCGAAAAACGCAAGCCCGTTTGGAAGGGCCGCTGACGCCGCGCTGACGCGGTCACAATTGCCGGCCGGCGCGCGCTAGGGCGGCTGTGAGTGCCTCCTTCACCACGAAGCTCGTCGCCGCGGCCCTTTTGGCCGCGGCGACGTTGCTTCCGGCCATCGCCGACGACGCGGGTCCGCATCCCGACCTGCGAGCGATTCGCGGCGGCCTTCCGGTATTGCTCGCGGCCCCGCTCGCCGCGGCCGGGATTTCGGAACGCGCGCAGATCCGCGACGTAGCCGTCCACGGTAACGTCGCCGCAGCGACGTGGCGCGCCGGCGCGATCGGGGGCTCGGCACGCCTGGAGCGCCGCAGCGACCGCTGGTGGCTGGTCGCCGGCACGAACCCGCTTGCATTCTGGCCGGGCCCACACGGGAGCGGCGCGAGCCCGAAGCGTTTGAGCGATCTCTCCGGCGGAGGATGCGCGGTGCTCTCCGGCGTTTCGCCGGCGAGCGGACTCCAACTGCGCGGCCGCGCGCCGACCGCCGCCGAGATGCCGCCCTCGCCGGGAGCGAACGCCTACTACTTCTTTAGCCTCACTTCAACCGCAACGATGCCCGTCGCGATCCCCGAGACCACGCTCGACGTATGGTTTCCCTACGTCCTCGACCCGGCCGTGCGCTACACGCTCTGGATCGGCTTCACGCTCCCCCGCGTCGACGGCGTACCGGGCACGTTGCACGATAACGTGTTGCACTTCGATCTGCCGAGCGTTACGACGATTGCGGGGAAGGAGGCGCTCGGCGAGATCGACGGCGAATGAGCCGGGCCTACCGTGCGCCTGCAGTACCGCTACGATCGCGTCTTCGCCTCGCGAGGCTGGAGGACGCAGCCGTTTACCGTGCTGCGCGGAGCCGACCTCACCGTGTCGGGCTGGGCGGCCGGCGGCGGCACGGTTCCGGCCGTCCTCGAAGCGATCGTCGACGGCGTAACGCTCGCAACGGGCGCGTGCGGGCTAGCTCGGCCCGACGTAGCGGCAGCACTCGACGACGAGGGAGCGCTGCGCGCCGGTTTCACGATCACCCTGCCGACCCAGGGGCTGGCCGCCGGCGTGCACGCGCTTGCGCTGCAGTTCACGCTGACCGACGGTTCGGTCGAACGAACCGCGCCGCTGGCGATGACGGTCTACACGGCGGACGTCGAGCTGCCGGCATGCAGCGACCGTCCGCGCGCGATCGTTGCCGCGGCCCCGAAGAGTGGGGGAACGTATGCAACCGCCGTGCTGCTTCGCTACTACGGCATCGAAAATCCACCGTTCGCATACGAATACCGGCAGGAGCACGCGCTGACCGACCGCCTGCTGCGCGATCTCGGCGATCGGCCGTTCGTCGTTCACCTGCACCTTCCGGCGCGCGCGCAGACCGTCGAAGCGCTCAAGCAATTCGGAATCGCTCCGATCGTCGGATGGCGAAACCTGGCCGATACCGTCGTCTCGTACGACGATCACGTCCGCAACGAGGGCACCGAAACGGCCGCCGGCACGTTCGTCTACATCAACGAGCGCGAGCGCTACTTGGCGATGCCGCGCGGCGCCCGCTACCGCTTTCTCGTTCGCCATATGCTGCCGTGGTACGTCGCTTTCTATCTGGGATGGCGCGACGTCCGCGCTCCGCTCTGGGGACACTACGAAGAGCTCGTTGCCGACCCACTCGCATACTTCGGCCGAATCGCGCAAGCCTTGAGCGGTCACGTCGATCGCGAGCGCCTGCGGGCGAGCCTATCGCAGCCCGCAGAGCAAACCCGTTTCAATGCCGGCCGCAACGGCCGCGCCCTCGAGCTCATGGACGAGGAGACGCAAGCCTTCCTCGAGGCCGCCCTGCGCGACCACTACGCCGATCTCGCGCCGCTCATCGACGAGCTTCCCTGGCGTAGCCCGCCAGCGCATCTCCAACCTCGCGCATAACGCCGTCCCAACGACCCGGATCGCGCTGCCGGAACAGCCGCATCGTGGGATACCACGGCGTCCCGGCGCCGGTGGTGCCCCAGCGCCAATCCGTCCCGAGGCCCAGCAACGTCCAGACCGGCCGCGCCAGCGCACCGGCCAGATGCACGACCGAC
>DATJRF010000158.1:0-2508 GCA_035505015.1 Verrucomicrobiia bacterium
CGCACTACCGCTAGCCCGGCGAAGAAACCCGTAGCCGTTGGGTCCGTCAGTTCCCGAACATGCCTTCCAGGAGCTCGCCGGCGCTCGCGGCGCTCACGAAGAGCGCCCGGTCGTGGAGGCTCACGAACCCGCGCTCGGTCATCGCGTCGAAGAGCGCCAGTAACGGGTCGAAAAAGCCGTCGTTGAGCAGCCCGATCGGCTTGTCGTGAATGCGCAGCTGCCGCCAGGTGAGGATCTCGCAGAACTCGTCCATGGTTCCGTAGCCGCCCGGCAGCGCGATGAAGCCGTCGCTGAGCTCGGCCATGAGCGCCTTGCGCTCGTGCATGCTGCCGACGACGTGGAGCCGCGTGAGCCGGTCGTGCGCGATCTCGGACTTGGCGAGCGCCTCGGGGATGACGCCGTGCACCTCGCCGCCCGCGGCGAGCGCCGCGTCGGCGAGGACGCCCATGAGGCCGATGCGGCCGCCGCCGTAAACGATGCCGAAGCCGCGCTCGACGATCGCCCGGGCGGCCTTCTCGGCGAGCCGGGCATAGCGTTCCTCGTTGCCGCGGCTCGATCCGCAGAAGACGCAGATACGCCGCTCCATCCCGCTCACGCAGCGGCGCGTTGGGCAGTGGGCACGCCGTCGCCTGCCGAAGGCGCCGGCGTGCCCCGCGATCGCGAAGCCGCCTATGCCAAGCTGCCCGACGACGGCGTCGTGCGCATCCTGCGCGAGCGGCGCCGGGGCGGAACGATGAGCGTGGTGGCGGGGCTGCGCCCGCACGAGCTCGACGAGGTCGCGAAGACGCTGCGCCGTCATTGCGGCACCGGCGGCACCGCCAAGAACGGCGTCGTCGAGATTCAGGGCGATCACCGCGAGAAGATCGCCGCGTGGTTCGCCGCCGCCGGGCGAAAGGTAAAGCTCGCAGGCGGGTAAAGTGGCTCAAGGTATGCCGAGGCGATTGCCGGGCCCCGGGCGGTTGGACGTGCTGAGGCGCTTGCTCCCCGTGCCCTTCCCGAAGTTCCCGGCGTTCCTGGAGTATCTGGTCGAGAACTACGGCCACGCCGTCGCGTTCGCGCTGCCGTGGCGCAGCTACGTCTTCATCAACGAGCCCGCCTTGATCAAAGACGTCTTCGTGACGCAGCAGCATGCATTCTCCAAATCGATGGGCGCGCGCGTGCTGCGCGAGCTGCTCGGCGACGGGCTGCTCACCAGCGAAGACCCCAAGCACCGCCGCATGCGCCGCATCGTGCAGCCCGCGTTCCATCGCGACCGGATTCGCGCGTACCTGCAGACGATGGAGCGCTGCGCGCAAGAGTTCGTCGCCGCGCGGACGCCGGGAGAGACGCTCGACGCGCACGAGGCGATGACGGCGCTCACGTTGCAAATCGCCTCGTTGACGCTCTTCGGCAGCGACGAAAGCGCGGCGTCGTCGCGCGTGAGCGAGGCGCTCGGCACCCTGATGCAGGAGTTTCCCTATATCCTGGGGCCGTTCGGCACGCTGCGCCTGCGTCTTCCGCTGGCCGGCACCCGCCGCTTCGAGCGCGCGCGCCGCGAGCTCGACCGGGTGGTCTACGCAATGATCGCGCGGCGCCGCGAGGAGCGGCGCGATCGCGGCGACGCGCTTTCGATGCTCCTGGCCGCCAGCGACGCCGAGACCGAGGATCGCCCCGGCGACGGGCAGATCCGCGACGAGGTGATGACGCTCTTCCTCGCGGGCCACGAGACGACCGCCAATGCCTTGACGTGGACGCTCTATCTGCTCGCGCAGCATCCGCAGGTCGACGCGCGCCTCGGCGCCGCGGCGCTCGCGGGCGATCGCGACTACGTGATGCGCGTCGTTCGCGAGAGCATGCGCCTCTATCCGCCGGCGTGGATCATCGGACGCGAGGCCAAGAGCGACGTCACGCTCGTCGACGGGAGCTTCATTCCCGCCGGAACCACCGTCTTCGTCGCGCCGCTGATCCTGCATCGCCGCGCCGATGCGTTTCCCGATCCGCAGCGCTTCGATCCGGAGCGCTGGAACGGATTCGAGCCGCCGCCCTTCGCGTACGTTCCGTTCGGCGGCGGCGCGCGCCGCTGCATCGGCGAAGAGTTCGCGTGGGGCGAGGCCGCGGTGCAGCGGAAAGGTTGCGGTATGGGTGGTCGTATCGACCGAGATCACGCTCGTTACGAAGCGGTCGCTCGAGCCGGCGGCCGCAAGGACGGCCGCGAGAGCAAATGATAGCATGCCCTCTTCTACGCCGTCGGAACCAGATCGGATGACGCCGGCGTCGCGACACGCGGCGTGACGCGCATCCAAACCGGACCCGCCGGCCGCAGCGTCACGAGGGGGCTAATGCCGACCGGCTCCTGCGAGATCCGCTCGAAGCGATAGCTGCGCGCCAGCGTTTCGAGCACGACCGCGGCCTCGCCCCACGCGAACTCTTCGCCGATGCAGCGGCGCGCGCCGCCGCCGAACGGAACGTACGCGAAGGGCGGCGGCTCGAATCCGTTCCAGCGCTCCGGATCGAAGCGCTGCGGATCGG
>DATJRF010000159.1:0-2819 GCA_035505015.1 Verrucomicrobiia bacterium
CGTCGGGCGCGCTGGCCTGGACGCGGCATCTGGCCGCGCTCGGCTCGGAGCTCGATGCGCGCGCCGCCACCGCACGCGCTCTGCTCGCGGGCGGCACGGCGCCGGATTCCGCGAGTTTGATCGCCGCTTTGGGCAACGACGAGATCAACGTGACGGTTGCCGACGAGCAGACCGGTGACGTCACCGCCTGGGTCGACGGGCGAGCGGCGGGGGTTCACCCGCTGCCGCCGCCCGGAGCCTTCCCCGGCGGACCGGCACCCGGGGCTTTCCCGCCTCCCGGCTCGCCCGCCGGTCCGCCCCGCAGGCGCGGCGGCTTCGGAGCGCTGGTCTCGGATGCCGCGCACGTTGCGCCGCGCAGGGCCGCCGGCGACGGCATCACCGTCGAGCTCGTCGTCTCGCAGGCGGCGCTGGTGCGCTGGCTCGCTGCCGACGTCTTCACCTGCCTGGCAGCGCTGGCGGCGATCGCCGTGGCGGCGTGGCTCGCCTCGGCCGCCTTCGTGCGTGCGGCCCTTCGCCCGCTCTTGCGCACCACGGCGGCGCTCGAGGCGCTGGCGAGCGGCGATTTCACGCCGCAGCAGATCGAGGCCGGCGACGCGCCCGAGATCGCGCGGCTCGCGCGCGCCTACAACGCCGCCGCCGAGACCGTCGCGCGGTCGATCGAAGAGCGCCGCGCCGCCGCGGCGGAGTTTCAGCGTTTTCTTGCCGACGCCGGGCACGAGCTGCGCACGCCGCTGACGATCGTAGGCGGATACGCGGATATCTTGGCGAGATTCGTCGCGATCGACGATCCGGCCGGCCCTCGAGCGATCGCCGGGATGCGTGCCGAGATCGGCCGCATGCGCGGGCTCGTCGAGAAGATGCTGCTGCTCTCGCGGCTGGAATCGGCGCGATCCGAGCCGCGCGTGGTGGACGTCGGCATGGTCAGCGAAGAGGTCGCGGAGGCGATGCGCCCCGGCTATCCCGGGCGCTCGATCGTCGTGCGCTGCGACGCCGCGACGCGCGTCTGCATCGACGAAGACGACCTCTACGAAGCGCAGCGCAATCTCGTCGAGAACGCGCTGCGTTACGCTCCGGGATCGCCGGTCGAGGTGATCGCGCGCGCTCGCGGCGGCGCGGTCGAGATCGAGGTGGCCGACCGGGGGCCGGGCATTCCCGAGCGAGAGCAATCGATGGTCTTCGAGCGGTTTTACCGTGGCAAGGATCGCACCGATACGGAAGGGTCGGGGCTCGGCCTCGCGATCGTCCGGCGCATCGTCGAACGCTGGCGCGGATCCATCGCGCTGCATTCCGACCCGTCGGGGACGCGCTTCGTCATGCGCTTTCCGCAGGCGGACCCGTCGTGACGGCGCGCCCGCGCGTGCTCGTCATCGACGACGAGCCGCACATGCGCGACATGCTCGAGATCGGTCTCGAGCGCCACGGCTTCGACGTGAAATGCGCCGCCGACGGTCCGGCCGCGCTCGCGCTCTTCGATTCGGCGTGGCGCCCCGATGCCATCGTGCTCGACGTGGTCATGCCGAAGATCGACGGCATGGCGCTCTTGCCGATGCTGCGCCGCGCGAGCGAGGCGCCGATCGTCATGCTCAGCGCCCGCCGCGAGGTGCCGGATAAGATCGCCGCGCTCACGGCCGGCGCGGACGACTACGTCGGCAAGCCCTTCGATTTGGGCGAGCTGGCGGCGCGCCTCCACTCGCGCGTGCGTCGCCCGCAGCTCTCCAAGCCGCAATCGCTGGCCTTCGCCGGCGTCGCACTCGATCTCGAGAAGCGCGAGGTGGAGCGCGACGGCATCCCGATCGCGCTCACGGCGCGCGAGTTCGATCTGCTCGCGACGCTGATTCGCGAGCCGGGCCGCGTCTTCACGCGCGAGCAGTTGATCGATCGCGTCTGGGGCTACGAAGCGGCCGTCGAGCCTAACGTCGTCGAGACGTACGTTTCCTACCTGCGCGCCAAGCTCGAGCGCCCTCCCTTCTCGCCGCTGATCCGTACGATCCGCCGCGTGGGCTACACGATCCGGGCCGAGCCTTCGACCTGTGGATAACTATCCTCCGTTCGGCGGCGCCGCGATTTACCAAAAGTAGAAAGGCGCGCGCGGTATCCTGTCCAAGCGTCGAGTCATCCGACGTCACCTCGAAGGAGTGCAAGACCGATGCCGACCGAACTGCGCGATTTCCTCACGCTCCCGTATAGCGAGCTCGAAGAGCTCAATCTCGCGGCGAAAAAGCAGCGCAAAGAGCGCGTCTCGGCCCAGAAAGTGCAGAAAGAGCGCTTGGAGTATCTCGCCGGCGAGCCCCGGATCAAAGCGGTCACGGTGCTCTTCAGCGATCTCGAAGGGCGCTTGCACATGCTCGATTACGACAAGAAGTTCTTGCTGAAATCGCACGATAACCTCACCTTCGACGGCTCCTCGATTCGCGGGTTCACGCCGCAGCGGGAGAGCGACTTGCGCCTGTTTCTCGACTGGAGCGCCTTCTATTGGGCGCCGGCCGACTTCTTCGGCCCGGGGAAAGTGCTCGTCTTCGGCGAGGTGATCGATCGCGACGGCTCGCCGTTTGCCGGCGACATTCGCGGCACGCTCAAGCGCTTCTCTACCGAGATGCACGAACGTCACGGCTACACGCTCAACGCCGCCAACGAGATCGAAGGCTTCCTCTTTCGTGGCCTCGATGCCGAGCGCCATTACCACGAAACGGGCGCGTTCGAATACGTCAATACGGGCGGCTACTACCATTCGCTGCCGGGCGATCCGCTGCGCACCTTCATCGATACGGTGGCCGAGGTCCAGCGCGCGATGGGCTTCCAGAACGAGAAGGATCATCCCG
>DATJRF010000160.1:0-18624 GCA_035505015.1 Verrucomicrobiia bacterium
GCTCGGGCAGCCGGACCTTGGCTTTGCCCTTGGGCGCCCCGTTGCTGCGCGCCGCAGGGCTCTCGCCG
This sequence comes from Verrucomicrobiia bacterium, assembly GCA_035505015.1. Lineage (GTDB taxonomy): Bacteria > Vulcanimicrobiota > Vulcanimicrobiia > Vulcanimicrobiales > Vulcanimicrobiaceae > DATJRF01. The sequence goes on from DATJRF010000160.1 coordinate 69, forward strand.
CCGTCTTCGTCCTTGCTCTCCTCGTAGACGCGCGTAAACCCGGCAAAGCGCATCACGGTGCCGGTCGCGCGGAACGTGTAGGCGTTGGCCTCGACGTCGACGGTCGTTTGATCGAGCACCGCCGGCGACATCTGCGAGGCGACGAACCGCTCCCAGATCATCGTATAAAGACGCAGCTCGTCGCGCTTGAGGATACCGCTGAGCTTCTCGGGCGTGTTCAGCACGGAGGTCGGCCGAATCGCCTCGTGCGCGTCCTGCGCGCCCTCCTTAACCTTGTGGGCGCGGCCGCCGTGGAAGGCTTCGCCGTACGTGGAGAGGATGAACTCGCGCGCGGCGTCGCGCGCTTGCTCGCTGATGCGGGTCGAGTCGGTGCGCATGTAGGTGATCAGACCGACGGTCCCCTCCTTCCCGCCCAGATCGACGCCTTCGTACAGAGCCTGCGCGATCTGCATCGCGCGGCGAACGCGAAGCTTGAGCTTGCGCGAGGCCTCCTGCTGAAGGGTGGAGGTGGTAAACGGTGCCGGAGCGTTGCGCCGGACCTCGCGCTTCTTGATGCCGGCGATACGATAGGCGGCACCTTCGAGCGCCGCGAGCACGCGATCCGCCTCCGCCTTGGTGCCGACCTCCAGCTTCTCGCCGCGATGCGCGACCAGCTCCGCCGGGAACGGCATCTCGGGGTGGCGGTGAGAGGCCAGCGTCGCCGTGACGCTCCAATACTCTTTGGGAACGAACGCGGCGATCTCGCGTTCGCGATCGACGATCAGCTTGACGGCGACCGATTGCACCCGGCCGGCCGAGAGCCCCCCGCGCACCTTGGCCCACAGGAGCGGCGAGATCTTGTAGCCGACGAGGCGATCGAGGATACGGCGCGCCTGCTGAGCGTTGACGCGGTCCATGTCGATGTGGTGCCAGTCCCGCAGCGCCGCGAGGGCGGCATCCTTGGTGATCTCGTGCAGCTCGATCCGCTTGGGATCGGGCAGTTTGAGCAGCTCGGCCAGATGCCACGCGATCGCTTCACCTTCGCGATCGGGGTCGGTCGCGAGGTAGACCTCGCTCGCGCCCTTGACCGCGCTGCGCAGCTCCTTGATCACGTCGCCCTTGCCCTTGATCGTCAAGTACTTCGGCGCGAAGCCGTTCTCGACGTCGACGCCGAGCGTGCTCTTGGGCAGATCGCGGACGTGGCCGACGGAGGCCTTCACCGCGTAGCGCGCCGGCAAGAACTTCTTGATCGTCCGCGCCTTGGTCGGCGACTCCACGATGATCAGGGGCTTTTTCACGGGCCTAAGTATACCGCCGGGGTCAAGGGACGGGCAACGCTTTGCTCCCGCGAGCCGGGTTCCGGGCGCGAATTTCGGCCGTTTTTCGCGCGGGAGCAGAGCGGAAGTGGTGGGATTGCGCGCGTGCGTGCGCGAGTGCGATGCGCGTGCGCGCGACGCGCGCACGCGCGAATTTGCATCATTCGAAGAAATCCTTTATGATGCGCTCAAAGCGCCGATAGTGCGCTGTCCAATTAACGCTTAATCGTCCCCCGGGGGACGAGGAGGAATGAATGGACTCCGATACCCTAGCAAACGGCGGCATCATGGCCGAAGAGAAACCGCGCCGCAAGGCGCGTCGCAAAGCGGGCGGTCGCAAAAAGGCGGCGGCCGGCGCGCGCAAAAAGACGACGCGCAAGAAGGCTGCGCGCGGCCGTAAGAAAGCTGCCGGCGGTCGTAAGAAGGCGGCCGGCGGGCGCAAGAAAGCGGCCGGACGCAAGAAGGCCGGCGGACGCAAGAAAGCTGCCGGCGGACGCAAGAAGGCTGCGGGCGGACGCAAGAAGGCTGCCGGGCGCAAGAAGGCCGGCGGACGCAAGAAGGCCGCGGGCGGACGTAAGAAAGCTGCGGGCGGTCGCAAGAAGGCCGCCGGCGGGCGTAAGAAAGCCGCCGGACGCAAGAAGGCCGGCGGACGCAAGAAAGCCGCGCGCGGGCGCAAGAAGGCCGCGTAAGGCAGCCGCTGCCAAACCAGAGACAAGAACGGGCGGTCGCATCGCGACCGCCCGCTTTTTTTACGCGCTCAGCACGACCGGGCCGGCGGCGAGGTCGGGCGCCCTTCCGCCGTGCTCCTCAACCCAGTGACACGCCGCGAAATGGCCGTTTCCGTAATCGGCAAAGGCCGGCTCTTCGCGCGAGCAGCGCTCGAACGCGACCGGACAGCGGGTGTGGAACCGGCACCCCGACGGCGGATTCACGGGCGAGGGAATGTCGCCCGAGAGCACGATGCGCGCGCGCTTGGCCTCCAGCTTCGGGTCCGGAATCGGAATCGCCGAGAGCAGCGCTTGCGTGTAGGGGTGGAGCGGGTTGTGGTAGAGGGCGTCGCGATCGGCGAGCTCGACGATCTTGCCCACGTACATGACCGCAACGCGTGTGGAGATGTGCCGGACGACCGAGAGATCGTGCGCGATGAAGAGGTAGGTCAGGCCAAACTTCTGCTGCAGATCTTCGAGCAGATTGATCACCTGCGCCTGAATCGAGACGTCGAGCGCCGACACGGGCTCGTCGCAGACGATGAACTTCGGGTCGACCGCCAGGGCGCGAGCGATCCCGACGCGCTGGCGCTGCCCGCCCGAAAACTCGTGCGGATATCGATTGGCGTGATAGGCCTGCAGCCCGACGAGCTCGAGCAGCTCTCGCACGCGATCGCGCGCCGCCTTACCGCTGGCCAGGCGGTGAATGCGCAGCGGTTCGCCGACGATATCCCCGACGGTCATCCGCGGATTGAGGGAGGCGAAGGGGTCTTGAAAGATGATCTGCATCGAGCGCCGCAGCTTGCGGATCTCGAGGCGATCGAGCGCGAGCACGTCGCGGCCCTCGAAGACGACGCGGCCGGCCGTCTGCGGAAGCAGGCGCAGGAGCACTCGGCCGATCGTCGTCTTCCCCGATCCGGACTCGCCGACGAGGCCGAGCGTCTCGCCCGGTGCGATCGCGAAGCTCACACCGTCGACCGCTTTGACGTCGGCGACGTGGCGCGAGAGCAGCCCGGCGCGGATCGGAAAATACTTCTGAAGTCCCTCGACCTCGAGCAGCGCGCTCATCCGCCCACCGCTTTCGCGCTCTCGACCGCGATCGGGCGCTGATCTTTGGCTCGCTCGTCGTAGAGATAGCAGCGCGCCACGTGCCCTTCCCCGAACTCGTAGAGCGGCACCGGCTCGGCGCAGATCGGCATGCGGTAGGTGCAGCGCGGCGCGAACGCACAGCCCGGCGGCAGTCGCAGAAGATTCGGGGGCTGCCCCTTGATCGGCTCCAACCGGCGCCGGCCGGAGTCGTCCAGGCGCGGCAGCGAGGCCAGCAGGCCTTGCGTGTACGGCATCTTCGGCGTTTCGAAGATCTGCTCTGCGCTCCCGTACTCCACCATGTTTCCACCGTACATCACGAGCACGTTCTTGCACACTTCGGCGACGACGCCCAGGTCATGGGTGATGAGGATGATCGCCGCGCCGGTCTCCGCCTGCATCTCGTTCATCAACTCGAGAATCTGCGCTTGAATCGTAACGTCGAGCGCGGTCGTCGGCTCGTCGGCGATGAGCAGCTGCGGGCTGCAGGAGAGCGCCATCGCGATCATGACGCGCTGGCGCATGCCGCCCGAGAACTGGTGCGGATAGTCGCCCAGCCGCTTGCGCGCCTCGGGGATGCGCACCTTGTCGAGCATCTCGACGACGCGATCGCGCGCCTCGCGCTTGTTCAGGCCCAGGTGCAGGCGCACCGCCTCGGCGATCTGCTCGCCGATCGTAAGGACGGGATTGAGCGAGGTCATCGGGTCCTGGAAGATCATCGCGATGCGGTGGCCGCGGATCTTCCGCATCTCCGCCTCGCTCAGGTCGGGCAGGTTGCGCCCTTCGAACGAGATCGCATCCGCGCTGACCGCGGCGTTACGCGCCAGCAGGCGCATGATCGAAAGCGAGGTGACGGATTTCCCCGAGCCCGATTCGCCGACGATGCCGAGCGTCTCGCCGGCGCCCAGCGAAAACGAGAGACCGTTGACCGCCGTTACCGGTCCGTCTTCGGTCCGAAACGTGGTGCGAAGATTCTTGACCTCGAGCAGGGCCACCGGCGGCTCCCTTCGTTTAGATTCCGGTCAGCGAGAGAATGAGCGCGCTGACCACGAAGAGGACGGCCGTCGCGCCGGTCCAGCGCTTGAGCTGCTCCTCGGCGCCCAGGCGGCCGCGGTAGGCCGACTCGACGCGCCCGCCGATCGAGCCGGTCAGGCCTTCCTGCTTGGTCGTCTGAATCGCCAGCAAGAACACCAGGAGCACGGCGGAGAGGATGAAGAGCCCGGCGACGCCGTGCGTCAGCCACGGGAAATGCGACGCCACGAAGGTTTGCGGCGGCGGGGGCGTCGGCGCGACGAGCGCCTGCGGGTTGAGGTTGGCGGGAAGCCCGGAAACGCCGGGCTTGGGAGCCAGCAGCGTAGGGCGCACGGCCGGAACGGCCGAGGCCGCCGCGGCGAGCAGCGTGGATAACAAGTCGAAAATCTCCGGAGATGGCGAGACCAGCAGCACCTCTACGACCGCCGCCCCGAGGTGGCCTGCCCGGAGGCGGGCACAAGGGGGATCTGCGCCGGGGCAGGAGTCGCCGCGGCGGTGACGTTAGGTAGTCGGTGGTGCTGGATCCAGAGTCGCTCGGAACGACCGTCCCGATCAAGAATCGGCGGGTTTGGCGCGACCTCGCGCGCATCCTTTCGACGATCTTCAACCCGTTCTTGACCGCGCTCGCGCTCTTCGTCATCCTCGCCGGGGTCAGCGCGACCGACGCGCCGGATTTTTGGCGCCTGCTCTTCCTCTCGACCTTCTTCACCTCGATCGGCCCGATGCTCTACGTCTTCTGGCTCTACGCAACCGACCGGATCTCGGATCTGGACATGTCGGTACGCCACGAGCGCGAGGCGGTCTTCGGCGCCTTCGTGATCTTCTATCTCGTCGGCACGGTGATGCTGTGGTTCTTCCACGCACCGCGGCTGCTGATCGCGGCGATGGCCGGCTATACGCTGGCGACCTTCGTCGTGCAGTACATCACGCGCTACTGGAAGATCAGCACGCACGCGCTCGGCATCACGGCCCCGCTGGTGGTGCTCACGCTGCTCTACGGCGCGCAGCCGCTGCCCTTCTTGGTGCTCATCCCGATGGTCTGCTGGGCGCGCGTCTACCTCAAGGCGCATACCGTCGCGCAGACGATCGCCGGCGCGGCGCTGGGCACCGTCTCGGTCTTTCTCTTCTTCTACCTCTTCCACGTTCGCATGATGATATGATCGATACTCGCACGGATGCGCGCTTCGCCAACTTCAACGCCAGCGTCTCGGCGGCGGTCGAAGCCGTGCGCCACACCTCCGAAGGGATCGCCGCGACGGCCCAGGAGCAGACGACGCTCATGGTGGCCCTCTCCGAGAGCGCCGGCATCCTCGCCAAGCAGTCGCGCGAGACGGCCGACCGCCTGGCGAGCGCCCAATCCCAAGCCCGCAGCGCCGCCGAAGATCTGGGCAACTCCTTCGAAGTCGTGGAGACCCTGCTGACCTCGGTGCAGCAGCTCGCCGATCTTTCCGCCGCGACCGCCGCCGCGATGGACGATTTCGGGCGGCTCATGAGCGAGATCGGCCGGATGACCGAGTTCGTCGAGGACGTCTCCGACGAGACCCAGCTGCTCGCGCTCAACGCCGCGATCGAAGCGGCGCGCGCCGGCCAGCACGGGCTCGGCTTCGCGGTCGTCGCCGGCGAGGTGGGGCGCCTCGCGAAGACGACCAGCGAGTCGACTTCGACGATCAAGCATCTGGTCGGCGACGTGCAGCGCGAAGCCGAAGCGACGATCCGCGCCGTGCGCGCCAACGCCGAGCGTTCGGCGCAGTCGGCGCCGCTCGCCGACAGCGCGCGCTCGTCGCTGGGCGAGATCGCGGAGCTTGCCGCGGACCTCACGGTTGCAATCGACCGCGCCGTCGCGGGCGGCCGCGAGCACAGCAACGTCGCCGCCGAGATGCGCCGCTCCACCGATTCGCTCGCCAACGCGGCCGCGCAGCAAGGGCGCCAGGCGCTCGAGTCCGCGTTTGCGACGCAGCGCCTCTCGTATTACGGTGCCGAGATCGCGTACATCTCCCGCTCGCGCTCCACGACCAAGAGCGAGCATACCTCGCTCAAGGTCGCCACGCTCCTGCCGCGCGGTTACCCGCCCTCGCGCGCGTGGGAACACGTCGCGCGCCGTGCGGCCGAGCTCTCGCAGGGCCGCCTGCAAATCGAGCTCGAGATCCCGTTCGGCGGCGGCAGCGAGCTCGAGCTGCTCTTGCGCGTGCGTTCCGGCGAGCTCGACATGGTCAGCGTCACGACCTTCGTCGCCGGCGCGCTCTTGCCGCTCGCCCAGCTCTTCGACTTGCCGTTCGCCTTCGACGACACGCGCGAAGCGCACGCCATTCTCGACGGCCCGCTCGGGCAGCACGTGCTCGAATCGTTCGGCTCGTTCGGCGTCACCGGCATGGCCTATTTCGAAAACGGCATGCGCCACTTCACCAACAACTTGCGCCCGATCGAGCGCCCGGCGGACTGCAAGCGCATGCGCATCCGCATCCAGGATTCGGTCGTCTACCTCGCGCTGATGCACGCCCTCGGCGCTTCGCCCAAGGTCATCCCGTTCCCGCAGCTGCGTAAGGCGCTCGCCGACGGCGACGTGGACGGCCAAGAAAACCCCCTGCCGAACATCTTCGGCGCGGGCATCTACGAAGTGCAGCGTTTTCTCACGCTTTCCGCGCACGCCTACAACACGCAGATCGTGCTCGCCAATATCGAGCGCATGCAGCAGCTGAGCACCGAAGATCGCGAGATCCTCGAGACCGTCTTCCGGGAAGCGACCGAGAGCCATCGGCGCATCGCCGCCGAAGAGGAGCTGCACGCGATCTCGGAGCTGCGCAAGCGCCTGCTGGTGGCCGAACTCACCCCAAAAGGTCGCGAAGAGTTCGTCTCGGCGTCGCGCTTCGTCTGGGAGCGCATGGAGCCGCTCTTCCCGACCGACATCTACCGGCTGCTGGTCTCGCACAACCTAGGCGCTTGGCGTCCGAAGACCGCGCTCTCCAGCTCCGCTCACCAGTCCTTCACCCTCGACGACATCGTCACGTCGATCGACTCGTCGGTTCGCGCGGTTCGCGAGACCGGCGAGAGCATCGGCAGCCAATCGCGCATGCAGATCGCGAGCCTGCAGGCGCTGGCCGAGCAGGCCGGCCGCCTCAACGCCTCCAACGACGCGCTGGCGCGCGATTTCGAAGGCCTGCGCATGCGCTTCGACTCGGTCGCGCCGCAGGTCGAAACGATGCGCGAGACCGTGGCGGAACTCATCGCTACGATCGAGACGCTCAGCTCGATGGCGCTGCAGAGCCGCAGCGCCCTCGACCAGTTTGCCGCCTCGATGAAGCAGATCGTCGAAATCATCGCACTGGTGCGCTCCGTCTCCGACAAGACCAACCTGCTCGCGCTCAACGCCGCGATCGAGGCCGCTCGCGCCGGCGACTACGGCAAGGGCTTCAACGTCGTCGCGGGCGAGGTTCGCAATCTCGCCGAGAAGACGAAGTCCTCGACCAAGGAGATTCGCATGGTGCTCTCCGACCTCGAGCAGCGCGGAAAGGAGGCCGGCGTCGCGATCGAGTCCGGCGTCTCGAAGGCCGAGCACAGCTCGCGCCAAGCGCGCGCCGCGCAAGAAGCCTTCGGCCGCATCGAGACCTTCGCGTTCTCCGCCCAGCGCACGCTCCACGACGCCGAAGAGGCCGCGCAGCTCGAGGCGCAGCGCTCCCACGCCATGTCGGGCGACTACTCGCAAATGGGAGCGCTCGTCGAGGCTCACGCCGACGAAAGCACCCGCGCCCTCGCCGTCACCACCGAACTCGAACGCCAGCGCAAAGCGCTCTTCGCCTGAGAGAGCAAAAGGCGCTTCTCTCTCCTCGGGCCGACCGGTGCGGCGGAGGTCTGTAAATCAGAAGTGCAGCTCGCACTACGGCAGCCGTGTCCCGAGCTCGCCGCCTCGTTCGTAAGGATGCGCGAAGCGTGCCGGCGCGTGGGAGAAGATCACTGGACCGAGCGCAAGGCCCTGGCGCACGCCGACGTTCCGGCGTTCATCGCGACGCTCGTCCGGCGCGGCGAAGGCAAGGATATCCCGCACGGGTGGGTTCCAGAGACGACGTTCTGGATCGTCGACGGCGATCGAGTCGTCGGTGAAATCGAGATCCGTCATCCCCTCAACGACTACTTGCAGCAGATCGGCGGCAACATCGGCTACCTCGTCCATCCCGGTTACCGCAACCTCGGCGTAGCGACCTTCGCGCTGCGCGAAGGCCGCAAGATTCTAGGATCGATGGGCGTCCGCGAACCGCTGGCGACGTGCCGCGACGACAACGCCCCATCGATCCGCGTCCTGGAAAAATGCGGCGGGATACGCGCGGAAAACTCGAACCGCCCCGGCCCGTTACGAAGGAGGTACACGTTCGTCGACCTCCGGCGCAGAGCCGCGAGAGCGCAGGACCGCGAGTTCGTGGAACGCGTCTACTTTGAAACTCAGCGCTGGATCATCGAGCGCCTCTTCGGCTGGCGCGGCGACGATGCGGAAAAGCTGAAATTTGAGGAGTTTTACGACGAGGCGAACTCCTCCATCATCTTCTACGACGGCGCCGACGTGGGGTGGCTAACGCTCGCTCGCGCCGAGGACGCCTTCGACCTCGATGGCATCTACATCAGCCCAGGCTATCAACGAAGAGGCTTCGGGACCGTTTTGATCCGGACGATCGCGAACGAAGCCCGCGAAGCCGGCGTCCGCCTGCGCCTGAGCACCGCGAAGATCAATCCGGCTAGAGAGCTCTACGCCCGCTTGGGCCTGCGAACGGTGCGGGAAGACGCGTTCAAAGTCTACATGGAAACCGAACGGCGCGACGCCCGGCGATCACAACGGGATCGCGATGCGTTCGACGTGGGCGTCGGGGACGGCGGTGAGGCGCGCGATGCCGGCGCGTAGGATGGCTGGTTCGCCGCTCGTGGCGTAGCGGGTGGAGGCGCTGCCGTTGCGCTCGGAGACGAGCTCGGCGACGCGCTCGGCTTGGACGACGGCCGGGTCGACGAGCGCGACATCGGGGCCGAGCTCGGCTTCGAAGAGGGGTGCGAGCGCCGGGTAGTGCGTGCAGCCGTAGACCACGGCGTCGAGGTCGAGCGGCAGACCGGCGCAGAGGTGCGCGACCGCGTCGCGCGGTTCGTCGCCTTCAAGCTTTCCCGCTTCGACGAGCGGCACCAGTGCGGGGGCGGGGAGCTCGACGACGTCGATGCCGGGGATGCGCGCGCGCAACCGGCGGCCGTACGACCCGGCGCCGACGGTAGCGGCGGTCGCGACGACGCCGACCCGCTTGTAGCCGCCGCGCTCCACCGCAATCGCGGCGGCGTCGATCAGATCGAGCACGGTTGCGGCCGTGGGCGGCCAGCCGTAACGCTCGGCGATCGCGCACGAGGTGTTGCAGGCCATCGCGATGACGCCCACGCCGCAAGCATCGAGCCAGGCGAGGTTCGCGCGCAGCAAGCGCAGCAGGTCGTCGTGCGTGCGGTCGCCGTACGGCACGTGAGCCTGATCGGCGAAGAAGACCACGTCCGCGCGCGGCAGGCGCTCGCGGACGCGACGCAGCACCGTGAGGCCGCCGAGCCCCGAATCGAAGAGGCCGATCATCGCGCTACTGCGGCGGCTGGTTGGGCACCGGGTAGGCCTGCGCGTAGGCTCCGATGCCGGCGGCGATCTCGCCCGCGATCTTCTGGCGCCACGCCGGCGAGACGATCAGCGCGTAGTCGTCGGGATTCGAAAGGAAGGCCGTCTCGATCAGCGTCGCCGGCATCTCGGTGTGCAAGGTGACGTAGAGATGCGACTTCACGATGCCGTCGTTTTTGGTGCCGTCCATCTCGGTTTGCTGCTCGATCGCCTCGGCTAGCGGGCGGTCGATATCCTTCGAGATGTAGAGCGTCGTTCCGCGCGGACCGGCGTTGTAGAACGCGTTGCAGTGAATGCTCACGAAGAGGCGCGCCCCCGCGTCGTTGGCCACGTCGACGCGCGCTTGCAGCTCCTGGTGCGCCGTATCGTCGGGCGCGTAGACGTCGACGTCGGTGTCGTGCGTGAGCTTGACCTGCCAGCCTTGCGCGAGCAGCAGGTCGCGCAGGCGCTTGGCGATGTCGAGCGCGATCACCGCCTCGTCGGTACCGTTGCGGCTGGAGCCGCGATCGCTGCCGCCATGGCCGGGGTCGATGACGATCAGCCGCGGGTTGGTCGGAACGTAGGTCGAGCGCGCACCGAACTTCCAGCTCGCATCGGCGGCGGTGCCCGGCTCGCCGAGCGGCGCGGGCGTGATCGGCATCGCCGACTCGGAGACCGCAACGACGCTGCCGATACTGCCGCTCCCCGCGCGCGGCGCGTCGGCGACCTCTTCGTTACCGATCGAGATATCGATGCCGCTCGCGGTCGGCGAAACGTCGAGCTGTTTCGAGCCCGCGAGCGAGATCGCAACGCGCACGGTCTGCGGATCGATCTGCCGGACGCGAACCGAGACGATCGGGTCGGGCTCGTTCTCGTCGAGCGCGGGGCCGTTCAGCTGCGCCCCTTTGATATCGATCCAGAAGCGGTTGTCGGGATCGCGCAGGCGATGCCACTCAAACTGGGCGTTGCCGGTCACCGCGATCGCGACCGTGGAGCCGTCGCTGCCGGGCGTGACGCTCACGCCGGTGACGGTCGCCGGGCCGCTCGGCACCGGCTGTGCTGCTGCAGCCGGCCCGGGCGCGGCGTTGCCGGCCGGCCCCGGGTAGGCGGGTGCGTAGGCGGATCCCGCCGGCGGCGGCGGCGGCACCGGCGTCGGCATCTCGGCAGGCGCGGCCGGGCCGCTGCCTTCATAGGCGAGGACGACGTCGCGCTCGTCGGTGGCGCGCGGAGCCTGTACGCTCGCGCCCGGCTCGAGCGCGACGGTCACCAGGGTCTTGGGATCGCGCGGCGTGCCGGCTTGCACGATCTCCAGGCTCTTTACGCCGCCGCTGCCGACCGCGCGCGTCCCCGCGAGCGGCGTGCCGACGCCGTCGAACTCGTACGTGATCGCGCTCGGCGACTGCGCCACGATACGCGGGTGCAGGGGCGCGCCCGCGTGCGCCGCGATCGTCACCGCCGTGCCGCGGCTGCGAACGTCGAGCGTCGTGAGCTGCGGAACCAAAAACGCGCCGGCGGCGTCGCGATGCATCGCGAGATCGAGCGCGCCCAAGAGCTGATCGAGCGGCAGGTAGGCTTCGTCGCCCACGAGGTACGGCGCAAACGGCGCCTCGAGCGATATCGGGCCGACGTCGTAGCGCCGGTCTCCGATGGCAAAGCTCACGACCACGGGTACGCCGGTCGTCACCATGACGTAGCGCTGGCCCGGCTTCCACGTCAGGATCGATCCGGTCGCCTGCAGCAGTTGCGCGAACCCGGGGTCTTCGACGCCGACCGCGATGCCTTGCGGCGATGCAGCGACGTGCGTGAAGCGGATCGTCTGCGCGCCGTAGGCGACGGCGAGCGGCGCGTCGGCGCGGGCGGGCGGCGCCAAGCACGCGAGCAGCGCGAGCGCCGCGCTACCAATCCGAACGGTGAAGCGGTTCATCCAGTTCAAGGTGCCCCCCTGGCAAGGTTTCGACCGTCCTTCCGGCGATCGTCACGCCGACGGCGTCGACGCCGGGTAACCCGGTCAGCGTGTAGACGAGCCCTTTGAACTCGCCGTTCTCGGCAAACGAGCCTCCGGGCTGCGCGTCGACGTCGGAGGAGAGATCGACGTAGGCGGTCTCTCCGTGTAGCGTGACGCCGAGCACGCGAGTGCCCGGCGGAAAGTGTATCGCCGGCACGTCGCTCGGCGGCCCGGCAACCGCTTCGACGGCCGCGTAGAGCGCCACGTTGCGTGCATGCTCCACGTCGCTTTCGCCCGGCTGGCGCGGACGTAAAGAAACGCTCAGCGTGCCGAGCGTCGTTCCGTCGAGTTTCGTGTAGTAGACCCTCAGATTTCCGCCGCTTGCGGGACCTCGTCGAGAGAGGACCAGCCACGTGCCGGCGGCCACGACCGCCAGCAGTAAGACCAGGGAGACGACCCGAGAGATCTTCACGCGTTGAGGAGAGCGTTTCGCCGGGCGTCTACGGTGTCCCCGCTGCATGCCATCCTACGTAGAGCGTCGCGGCAACGCACAGCAAGCCGATCAGCGAGAGTGCGAGCCCGGCCCGGCCTCCGCCGGGCCGGTCGCCGATGCGACGCGCGAATGCGTAGGCGACGAGGCCGGCCAGCCCGAACGCGACATGGCCCCAAATCCCCGGCGGCAGAGGAACGTGCGACATCCCGAAGCTGCCGGCGAGTGCAAGGCCGATCAGCACCTGAATGCCCAACAGCACGTTCATCACGCGCCGGCCCCGCGAGTTCCAGCTAAAGAACAGCGCGCACAGCCCGACCAGGAATCCGACGACGAAGTGAATCTCCCGCGTAACTTCCACGTTATGGTTTTCCCCGCTTGCCGTTGACGCCGATACTGCTGGTCGTGAACGTCAAGAGGACCGTCGTCGATTTGCCCGCGCCGCCGGTGACGATCAAGTCGCATTCGCCGGCGACCGACGAGGCGGTCGCGCTGACGGTGTACGACTTTCCCGAACCCGACGCCGGCGAGATGGCGTAGCTGCCGCAGTTCGGCGAACTTCCGGTGCTCGCCGTTTTGTAGGTAAACGCCTTATCGAACGATCCCGCGTTCCAGCCCGTTTGCGCGACCGTAAAACTGCCGGAGAAGCCCGAGCTGCCCGAGGTCGTGCTGTACAGGTCGATCTCCGGGATTCCGCTCACTTCGGGGCCGGAGTAGACCGGCGCCGAGCTCGTTACCGCAAACCTCGCGCGGGCATCGGCCACGCCCTTCGCGCTCGCCGTTAACGTCGCGTCGCCGATGGCCAGTCCGGTATAGCTCAGTCTGGGCTTCTGCTCCGAGTCCGTGAAGACGTTCCCGCCGGCGCTGCCGCCGCGGATCGTCGTCGCGCCCGAGGTATCGGAATCGCCGATCGTGACGGCATGCTCGTACTTCCCGACGATCGTAACGCCCTTGGGATCTTTGGCCGTCAGCTCCAAGGAAGCCGACTTCGCGGAGCCCGCAGTGCCCGAGGCGCCGCCGAGCGAGAGCTTGGAAACGACTTTGAGCAGCGACGCCGAAAGCGCGTTGTTCTTTGCCGCTTTTACCCTCATCGTCGCCGAGTTCGTCGCAAGAATCGTGCCGCCGCCCTTCTTCTTATCGAACGTCGTCACCAAGAACTTGTCCTTGCCGGGCGGCGCCGGCGGCCCGGCCACGGCGCACTTGCCGAGCCGGCACTCGGACGCCGTGATGTCGGTGACGACCGGCGCACCAAAGCCCTTCTTGTCCGGCGAGAGCAGGCGAACCGCAACCGAGGCCATCTCGGGCGATCCGCTCGTCGTAGCGTTAAATCGCACGGAGACGACCGTGTCGGTCACCGCCACCGTTTCGCTGTTGCCGATCGTATCGGTGACGACCACGCTGCACGAGCCGCCCGACTTGCCCTCGAAAGCGACGCTTCCGGCCTTCTTCAGCGACGCCGGCGAGAAGGTGGCGACGTCGGCACAAGAATCGCCCAGCGAGAATCCGCCCTTATAGCCCTTCTCGGAAATCTCGAGCAGCGTCTTGCTCGCCGCGCCGGTGCCGAGCAGCTTGAGCGGGTTGGGCGAGACGGAGAGCCCCGCGGCACGCCGCCCGACGGCAAAGCCGTTGGGTGCAAAGCCGGCGCGCATCGCGAGAGCCGCGCCGCCGGCCGACGTCGCCGGGGTCAGATGCGCCGCGCCGCCCGAGCATCCCGACATCGCGAGCGAAACGGCCAACGCCGCAACGACTGCTCCGGAGGAACGATTCGACATAGCAGCCGGGTTCGCCGCCCCGCGCGCAGAACCTCGATTCGTGGAGCCAGCGCGCGCGGGTCCCGCAGCACTTCCGGCGGTCGCCTGGGCCGACGCCGAGATTGCGCGCGAGCGCGAGAACTTCGAGCGCGCCCGCCGGCGCTTCGTGCACGAGCCGGGCGAAGAGCGCCTTCACGACGTGCGTACCGCGGGACGGCGCCTGCGCAGCCTGCTCGACGACGTCGCCGCGATCGCCGACCTTCCGCGCTTGCGCGCGTTCGTCAAGAGCTCGGCCGAATGCACCGACGGTGCGCGCGACGCCGCGGTACAACGCGAACTTTTGGCGCGCTGCGCCGACGAGGACGAACGGGCGGCGGCGGAACCGTTGCTGCGAGCGCTGCGCAAACGCGAGCGGCGCGCCACCGTCGCGGCTCGCAAGCGCCTGCGGCGCCTGCGGGCCGCGTGACGGTGAAGCCGCGGCCCGTTCCGCTGCAGGGCGCGGCGACGGTGGAGGACCTGATGCGCGGCATCCTGTCCGTGCGTTTCGGCGAAGCTTGCGATCTCTGCGCCGCGCTCGAGAGCGGCGATCCCGCCGGGCTGCACCAGTTCCGCATCGCTTGCAAGCGCCTGCGCTACGCGCTGGAGCGCTTCGACGCGCTGTGGCCGCTCTTCGACGCGTCCGCGCGCCATCTCGCGCTCGTGCAGGACGCGCTCGGCGAGGTTCACGATTGCGATCTCCTGCTCGCGCAGCTGCCGGCCGAGATGCCGAAGACGCGCCTGCGACTAGCGGCCGACCGCGAGCGCTGCGCTCGGCGCAGCGCGACGCTGTGGCGGGACGCGCGCGTGCTGCTCGGCGAGTCGCTGCGCTTCGTCGCGCACGGTTCGGCTACACCATGTAGTGCTTCGGCGGCGACTCCATCCTGAGGATCGGCCGGTCGATCGCGAAATCGGCGATGCCGCTCGGCGTGCCGCCGTCGAGTGCCAGCTCGGCCAAGATACGGCCGATCACCGACGCGAACTTGTAAGCGTGTCCCGCGCCGATCGCCACGCAGACGTTGGGGAGCCCGGGAATCGTGTCGATGACGAAGTCGCGATCCGGCGTGAGGGTGTAGAGACAGGTCTTGACGAGATGCTGCGGTCCGAGCGCTCCGGGAAGCGTGCGCTCGAGAAACGCCGTGACGCGGGCCGTAATCTCCGGATCCTCGTCGAATCCGCGCGCGTCGGCGTCGACCGGTTTGCCGCCGGCGTCCTGCGTGACCTTGACCGCGCCCTCCTCGCCGAAGACCGGGAAGCCGTAATACGACGGATCGTCCATCCATATCCACACCGGGAAGGTTCCGAATGCGAAGCGCCCGATCTCGCGCGCACGAAAGTAGAGCGCTTGTTCCTTGGTGACCTCGAGCGGTAAGCGCACGTCGAAGGCCGCCAGCGCGCGAGCGCTCCACGGCCCGGCGGCGACGACGAGCCGCCCGGCGCGATAGCGCTGCCCGCCTGCCTCGACCTCGACGCCGCCGGCGTCGCCGGCGATGGCGGTGACCGGCGTGCGATCGAACAGGGTCGCGCCGTGGGCGCGCGCGGCCCGCTGGTGGGCGGCGGTCGCGCGCTCCGCCGCGACGATCCCGCCGTCGGCTTGGAAGAGGCCCTCCACCTCGTCGCCGATCGCGAAGGCCGGCCAGCGCGAACGAATGGCGTGCGCGTCGAGCCGTTCGAAGCCGACGTCGCACGCGGCCATCGCCTGCGCGTAGCCTTCGAGCGGGATCGCGCCGTCGCGCGGGCCGAGATCGAGCCCGCCCGTCTTGAATACCAGCCGCTCCTTGGCGTCGTTCTCGACCGCCGCCCAAGCGGCGTACGCTTCTTGCGCCAGGCGGACGTAGGCGGGCGTGACGTACGAGAGCCGGATGATGCGCGAATGATCGTGCGATTCGCCGCGCGCGTGCCCGAACTCGAACTGTTCGATGCCGAGCACCCTCGCGCCGCGCTTGGCGAGCCAGTACGCCGCGCCGCTCCCGATGCCGCCCAAACCGAGCACGATGACGTCGTAGCTATCCACCGTCGCCGAGCCTCGCGGCGATGTAGCGGCGGATGTCGAGACTCGCATCCTCCATCGGAGCGTAGTACCCGTAGTCGAACGCGAGGGAGTGCATGCCGGCCTGCACCTGCGCGCAGATCGCCCAGTCCTGGCGGTTGACGACGTCCCAAAAATCGATCGCGTCGCTGGGATCGAAGCCCGGCTTGCGCGTCTCGTTCGGATGGAAGAGAAAGTCGCAGACCACCACGGTGCGATCCGGGCTCTGCGGCCAGAGCGCGAAGGCGGCAACGTGGTCGGCGCAGAGGCTCAGCATGAAGTTCGGATAGATGAGCTCGCCTTTGTGACGCACGCGTTCGTCCTCGTCGAGTCCGGGAAACGGCTCGCGCGCCGACGTCCCGCTCTGCGTAAAGGTCCAAGCGCCCTCGCGGTGCGCAATGCCGCGCTCCCAATCGAGCGAGGCGCCGCCGCGCGCCTTGAAAGCCGGAACGACGCGGCAGAGCTCCGGGTGAACCCCCGCGCAGTGGTAGCACTCGTTGTAGTTTTCCAGCAGTACCTTCCAGTTCGCGTCGACGTCGTAGCGAATCGTCCGCACGAGCTGCAGTTCGGCCAGCGGGTAGCGGCGAACGCGCTCCGGCGCCGGGCCCAGCTGCGCCTCGAGCGTCCGGCCATTCGCGCTGGCCCGCTCGGGCGCGAGATGTAGGAAGAGAAAGCCGCCCCACTCGGCAACGCCGACCGGATGCAGCCGGCGCGCCCGCTCCGGAACGGCCTCGCGCTCGACGAACGGGCTCGCGATCAGCTCGCCGTCGTGGGCGTACGCCCACGCGTGATACGGGCAGCGAATCGCACCGCGCAGCGTCCCCTCGCCGCACAGCAGCCGGCTCCCGCGATGGCGGCAGAGGTTGAGGTGCCCGTGCAGCCGCCCGTCGTCGCCGCGCACGAGAATGACGCTCTCGCCCGCGACCTCGATCACACGATAGCTGCCCGCGGCCGGCGGGAGGCTCGCCCGCCCCGCGTAGATCCACTGATCCCAGAAGATCGCCTTGCGTTCGCGCTCGAAATAGCCAGGGTCAACGTAGGCCTCGCGGGGAAGCGAGGCTTCCAGCCCCGGGGGGCTGCCGGTCCGCGTCATGACATCCACCTCGTTCGGCACAACCTGTCGGAATCCGAAGGGTTTTTGGCCTTTCGCCGAATCGCCCAAATAAATCGTTGCCATCTAAGGGATTCCGTCAAAAAAGAATGAATCCTGGCCATCACCGACAAACGTCGCTGCAGGAGGGCTACACGATGGACACCTTCGTACGGCCGAGCGTAGGCTCCGGGGCGATGACGCTCCCCGCCGCATGGTACGTCTCTCCCGAGGTCTTCGCAACCGAGAGAGATCGGATCTTCGGCCTGAACTGGCTCTGTGTCGGGCGAGCCGACGCGATCCCGAATACCGGCGATTTCTTCGTTGCCGAGCCGCTCGGCGAAAGCCTGATCGTCACGCGCGACGGCGCCGGTGCGATCCACGCCTTCTACAACGTTTGCCGCCATCGCGGCACGCGTATGTGCGAGCTCGGTTCCGGGCATTTTCAAGGCTCGATCCAATGCCCGTATCACGCTTGGACGTACGGCCTGGACGGAACGCTCAAAGCCGCGCGCAACATGGCCGAGGTTCCCGGGTTCGATCGCAGCGACTATCCGCTGCGCGAAGCGGCCGTCGCCCAGTGGGAAGGCTTCGTCCTGGTCAACTTGGCTGCGGATCCGACTCCGTTCGAGCAGGCGTTTGCGCCGCTGCTGGGGCGCTTCGCGCGCTGGGACATCGGCAGCCTCGTCGCCGTGAAGACGATCCACTACGAGCTCGCGTGCAATTGGAAGCTCGTCTTTCAGAACTACTCCGAATGCTACCACTGCCCGCTCGTCCATCCGCAGCTGGATAAGCTCTCGCCTTCGGATTCGGGGCGCAACGACCTGTGCGACGGGCCGTTCCTGGGCGGGTTTTCGGAGCTGCGCGAGCACGCCACCAGCCTGACGACCAGCGGCACGACGGCGCGCCCCCCGTTGGGAACCGTCTCCGGCGAAGATCTGCATCGCATCTACTACTATACGATCTTCCCGTCGATGCTGCTCAGCCTGCACGCCGACTACGTGATGGTGCATTACGTTCGCGCGACCGCCGTCGATCACACGTCGGTCGATTGCTCGTGGCTCTTCGATCCGAAGCAGATCGCCGAGCCGCACTTCGATCCTTGCGACGCGGTGAACTTTTGGGATCTCACCAACCGCCAGGACTGGCACGTCAGCGAGCTCACGCAGAAAGGGCTGCGATCGCGCGCCTATTCGCCCGGACCATTCTCGAACGCCGAAGGATTGCTCGGCGCGTTCGACCGCAACTATCTCGAGGCGATGGGAGCATAGCCTTGATACGCCGATCGCTCGCCGCCCTTCTTACCTTCTTCCTGCTCGTGCCGAGCCTCGCGCGCGCCGGAACCACCGGCGGCCTCAGCGGCACCGTGGTCGACGGCCAGAGCAAGGCGCCGATCGCCGGCGCCAAGGTCACCGTCGCCAGCGCTTCGCAGATCGCGAGCGAGACCACCGATGCGAGCGGCCACTTCGCGTTCGTCTCGCTCGAACCCGACGAGTACA
>DATJRF010000161.1:0-2239 GCA_035505015.1 Verrucomicrobiia bacterium
AAGGCGCTTTCGTTGGCGCCCAGCCGCACGAACTCGCGCAAGCCGGTCTCGCGCAAGAGCTGCTCGGGACCGACGAACGGCGTCGTCGACGGAATCGCCTCGATGGCCGCTGCCGGACGAATCACGCTACTCTAACTCCCCAAGAATCGATGGACGGTGACGCTCTCGCCGGCCGCGAGCTCGCCGTGCTCCGCGACGACGACGTACCCGTCGGCGCGTGCGGCCAAGCTCACCGAAGACGAACGCAAGGGTAGGGGATGCGCCACCGCGGCCTCGCCATCATGCCGCAGCGCGACGGGAACGTACCAGGTCCAGCCTCTCCGGCCGCGCACCGCCTCCCCCAGCCGGGCGGCACAGCTCGCCGCCGGCGCCGGAGCCCCGGCCAGCGCCGCGACGATCGGCGCCGCAACCGCCTCGAGGACGAGCAGCGCCGAGAGCGGATTCCCCGGCAAGCCAACCACCGGCTTGGAGCCGACGGCGCCCAGCAGCGTGGGTTTGCCGGGCTTGATCCGCAGGCCGTGCACCACGACGCCCGGCTCGCCGAGCTCCGCAACGGCTTGCGGCGCCCGGTCGCGCTCGCCGACCGATGACCCGCCGGTCATCACGACCGCGTCGCAGCCGGCCAGCGCTTCGCGCAACGCCTCCTGAAGCAGCCCTTCACCGTCGCTCACCGTCGGGTAGTGGCGCACGCAGGCGCCCATCGCGCGCAGCGACGCCGCGACCGCGTAGCGGTTGGAGTCGCGGATCTCGCCCGGACGCGGCCGTTGCGACGGCGCAACGAGCTCGTCACCGCTCGAGAGCACGGCGACGAGCGGACGCCGGTAGACGGGCACGTCGACGATTCCGAGGGTAGCGAGCACGCCGAGCAGCGCGCCGTTCAGGCGCCGTCCGGCGCCGGCGACGCGATCTCCCCTGTGCATGTCGCTCCCGGCGGGCGTAACGTTCTCGCCGGCGGCGACGGCCGCGCCGACGCGGACCAACCCGCCGTCGACGCCCGCCTCTTCGACCGGCACCACCGCATCGGTCCCGGGCGGGAGCGTTCCGCCGGTCGGGACGGCGAGCGCCTCGAGGGGATCGAGCCGGCCCTGCCAGAGGTGCCCCATCGCGATCTCGCCGCGCAGACGAAAGGCTGCCGGAGCCGACGCGGCAAGGATGGCGTAGCCGTCCATCGCCGAACGCGCGGCGCTCGGATACTCCTGGTCGGCGAAGAGCGGCGCTCCCAGTACCCTGCCGGCCGCGTCGTCGAGCGGTACGCGCTCGAGCGGCGGCTCGGCGAACGCAACGCACGCGAAGTACGCCTCCAACGCTTGCGACGGAGCGAGGAGCTTCTCCGCGATAAAGCCAACTGCGCGTTTCTCCATGCTCGACATCAACGTCGTTCGCCGCGATCCCGATCGCGTTCGCCGGTCGGCTCGCCGGCGCGGCATCGATCCGTCATTCGTCGACGAGGTTCTGCGTCTCGATGCGGAGCACCGCTCGGCGCTGACCGCCGTCGAATCGGCGAAGGCCGAGAAGAACCGTCTCTCCGCCGAGATCGGCAAGGCCGCCGACAAGGCGGCCGCAGCGCGCGAGCTGCGCCCCAAACTCGACGAGCTCGCCGGCGCGATCGAGGCGCACGAGCTGCAAGCGCACGGTCTCTCGCCGGAGGCGCCTGGCTCGCCGCTGCGCGCGCTGCTCGAACAGACGCCCAATCTGCTCGACGACTCGGTGCCCGACGGCTCCGATAGCGCCGCCAACGTAGAGCTGCGCAGCTGGGGCGAGCCGCGGACCTTCGATTTCGAAGCCAAACCGCATTGGGAGCTCGGCGAAGCCCTCGGCATCCTCGATTTCGAGCGCGCGGCCAAACTCTCGGGCAGCCGCTTCGCCGTGCTCAAAGGCGCGGGGGCGCGGCTCTCGCGCGCGCTGGCCGCGTTCTTCCTCGATCGCGCGGCACAAAACGGCTATGTCGAGATCGCACCGCCGCTGCTGGTCACGCGCGCGACGATGTGGTCGACCGGGCAGCTCACCAAGTTTTCGGACGCGATGTTCGCCGACCCCGACGCCGATCTGTTTCTCATTCCGACCTCGGAGGTTCCACTCACGGCGCTGCACGGCGGGGAGATCCTCGCCGGCGAGCAGCTGCCGCTGAAGTACACGGCGCACACCGCGTGCTTTCGCAAGGAGGCCGGCGCCGCCGGTAAGGATACGCGCGGCCTCATTCGCCAGCATCAGTTCGAGAAGGTCGCGCTGGTTTGGCTCG
>DATJRF010000162.1:0-4120 GCA_035505015.1 Verrucomicrobiia bacterium
TCTCGTTCAACGGCAGCACCTGGAACAGCATGAACTCGCAGCCGGATCTGCTCGAGTCGAACTCGATTCCCGGAGGCTACCAGGTCTCGACGCAGGTGACCGCGCCGAATGCGAACGGCGTTACCTACAACCAATCGGCGACGATCGCGCTCAACGGCGGATCGACTACGATCAGCCTGAACAATCAGGGGCAGGCGACGATCGACCAGTACGGCCAAAACATCTCGATCTCGCCGGGCCAGAGCATCACGCTCGGCAACGGCGAGAGCGTGACGTATACCAACGGCGGCGCGCTGCAAGTCGTCACCGGCAACGGCTCGGGCGGGCAGATCTCGACGACGCTCTCCTGCGACGGTCCCGGCGTCAACGTCGCGGTCAGCGCGCAGAACGTCGACCTCGGCGGCTCGCTGGTGAACGGCAGCAACGGCACGAATCCCGGCCCTCCGGTCGTCACGCCGCCCATCCCACCGCCGCAGCCCTACTATCCGCCGACGCCGGCACCGACTCCCTACCCGTATCAGTAACCGGGCAAACAGGCCATTCTTGCTGGGCGCGCGAACCGCGCGCCGGATGAGACGGGTGCCCGCGCTACTCCTCGCCGGTGTCTTCCTGCTCGCCGCGGGACCGTCGGCGGGCGCTCCCGAGCAATACGATGCGCCGGGTATTACGCTCGCCGAGTTGGTGCAGCGCAACGACGCCGCCGAGGGCGACTTGCAGAAGGGCACGTACCACATCGTCCGGCAGGCGACGGACGACGGCGATGTCGAGACGCGTGAGACCTACTCGACTCCGCAGGGCTACCGCACGACCGATACCGTTGCGGGCATCACCTCCGCGTGGGGCGCATCCGGAGGGCGCAGCTGGATCCAGGAACCGAACGGCTTCGTTCACCTGCGCAGCGACGCTACGGAGCACGACCCGCTGGCAATTGCCCGCGACAACCCAACGGCACCGTCGAGCGGAGCCACGCTCCTGGGCATCGCGACCGGCACCGACCCGGAGTACGTGGTTCAACTCGAGCCGAGCCCAGGATTGAGGGAGCTGCGGTACTACGACGTCAAGACCTACCTGCTCTCGCGCGTCGCGACCACGGGTTACGACGGGCATACGCACACGACGCAGTACGCGGACTATCGCTCCGTCTTCGGCGAGACGACCGCCTTCGAGCAAAAAAGCTGGAGCGACTATTCGACGCAGATCAGAACGCAGCGCATCGTCGCCTTCGAAAAAGCTCCCGACGAACCGCAACGGCTCGCGGTCCCGCCCTCGACGACGCCGTTCGACCTCGGCGGCCGCGATTCGATCGAGATTCCCGCCGACTTCACCATCGAGGGCATCATCGTCCGCATGAACGTCGGCTCGCGTGGACTAGATCTGCTGCTCGACTCCGGCGCCTCCACGATCGCACTGAGCGACGAGGTCGTGCGGGAGCTCGGGCTGACGACGCACGCCGCCGAAACGCGCAGCATGGGCGGCCTCTTTCGCACGTCGCTAACGCGCCTCAGCGACGTTTCCATCGGGCCGCTGCGCGCGCGCAGCGCCGTCGTCACCGCGCTGCCGTTCGATTACCAAATCGACGATACCTCACGCGCCGTCGGGCTTCTCGGCTGCGACTTCTTTGCCAGCGGCGCGGTCCAGGTCGATTTCCGAAAGAGGCGGCTCGTGGTCTACGCGAAGACGCCTCCAAATCTTATAGCCGAGGGGTGGAGCAAACTTCCGATCTCCGTCGACGAGTGCGTTCCGATGGCCAAGGCGACGTTCTCCGGTAGGCCCGGCCGCTTCATCCTCGACCTCGGCGCTTATACGAACATCTTGTACCGCCATTACTTCGATGCGTTCGATCTTCCGACCAAGGGCGTCGAAGATACGCTCGCGGCGGGGTTCGTCGGCGGCGAGTACGTCGGGTTGAAGCAGTTCCGCTTCAGGCAGCTGCTGCTGGCCGATCTCGCGATCGGCGGGGCGCTGATCGCTACGCCGTCGACGCTGCACGTGCAGGAGCGCGACTACGACGGGCTCTTAGGCCGCCAACTGCTCGCCGACTTCGACCTCATCTTCGACTACGCCGGCGGCGCGGTATATCTCAAGCCCTTCGACGACTGAGCGGCGCGTTCGTTCCCGCTCCGTTACGCCGCGGCGCCGTGGCACTTCTTGTACTTTTTGCCGCTGCCGCAGGGGCAGAGGTCGTTGCGGCCGACCTTCGGAGCTTCGCGCTGCGTGGGCTTGGCGGGTGACTCGTCGTCCTTGTTGGTGTGCAGGCGCGCGGGCTTGCGGTCCGCGCCCGGCATCGGGCCGAGCAGCTGCTCGACCTCCTGCGGCGCGAGCCGGCCGTGCGGTACGGCGGGCTGCGGCGTGAGATCGCCCGAGGGTATCGGCGCGAACTGCTGCCGGCCCGGCAGGCCCGGCTGCATCTGCTCGGGCGGCGGCCCGTGCTCGATGACGACGCGGAAGACGCCCTTGATCGCCTCGTCGGCGATATTGTTCTTGAGCGACTCGAAGATCTCGAAGGCTTCCTTTTCGTACTCGACGCGCGGATCTTTCTGGCCGTAACCGCGCAGCCCGATGCCCGTCTTGAGGTGGTCCATCACGTAGAGATGGTCGACCCACTGCCGGTCGATGATCGGCAGCAGCAGATAGCGCTGCTCGACGACGCGCAGGATCTCCGGCGTCACCTCGGCCTCCTTGGCCTCGTACGCCTCGACCGCTTTGGCATGGAGCACCCGGCGGATGTCTTCGCGGTCGCGCTTCTCCAGATCGGCGACCGAGACGCCGGCCTTGACGGGGAAGACCAGCTCGAGTTCGTTGAGCATCTCCGCGAGGTCCCAATCGTGCGGGTTGGCGTTCTCCGGCGCGTTGTGCTCGAGCGCTTCGTCGACCTTGGCGGCCACGGTCTGCAGCAGGAAGGTCCGCGAGTCGAACTTGCCCTCGAGGATCGCCCGCCGGTCGGCGTAGATGATCTCGCGCTGCTTGTTCATGACGTCGTCGTATTCGAGGACGTGCTTGCGGATCTCGTAGTTGTGGTTTTCAACCTTGCTCTGCGCGCGCTCGATCGACTTGGTGACCAGTCCCGATTCGATCGGCTGCTCGTCGGTGAAGCCGACCTTTTCCATGATGTTCGTCATGCGCTCGCCGCCGAAGAGGCGCATCACTTCGTCTTCGAGGGAGATGTAGAAGCGCGTCGATCCCGGATCGCCTTGGCGCCCGGAGCGGCCGCGCAGCTGGTTGTCGATCCGCCGCGACTCGTGGCGTTCGGTGCCGATGATGTGCAAGCCGCCCCGGTCGGCGACGCCGTCGCCGAGCTTGATGTCGGTGCCGCGGCCGGCCATGTTGGTGGCGATCGTCACCTGGCCTTCTTGGCCCGCGTCCTTGATGATCTCGGCTTCCTGCTCGTGATATTTCGCGTTGAGGACGTTGCACTCGACGCCCTTGCGCCGCAGGATCGAGGCGAGCAGCTCGCTCTTCTCGATCGAACGCGTGCCCACGAGCACCGGCCGCCCCTTCGCGTGCTCGGTCACGATCTCGTCGATGACCGCCTCGAACTTGGCCTTCTCCGACTTGTAGACGATATCGGAGTTGTCTTTACGGACCATCGCTTTGTTGGTCGGGATGACGACGACGTCGAGGCCGTAGATGTCCCGGAACTCGCGCTCCTCGGTCTTCGCGGTACCCGTCATGCCGGCCAGGTGATCGTAGAGCCGGAAGAGGTTCTGGAAGGTGATGGTGGCCAGCGTCTGATCCTCGCCGCGAACCTTGATGCCTTCCTTCGCCTCGATCGCCTGGTGGATGCCGTCGGAGTAACGTCGCCCGTACATCAGGCGCCCGGTGAACTCGTCGACGATAATGACTTCGCCGTCTTTGACGATGTACTGCTGATCGCGATGGAAGAGATTCCACGCCTTGAGCGCCGCGTTGAGCTGGTGCGCGAGCTCGATGTTGCGCTGGTCGTAGAGGTTGGTGACGCCGAGCATCTTCTCGACCTTGGCGACGCCCGGCTCGGCGATCGGCACGGCGTGCGCCTTCTCGTCGACCGTATAGTCCTCGCCCTTGCGCAGCCGCGGAATGATCTTTGCGAAATTGTCGTAGAGCTCGGTTGACTCTTGCGACGGGCCGCTGATGATGAGTG
>DATJRF010000163.1:0-11118 GCA_035505015.1 Verrucomicrobiia bacterium
TATATCGGCAGCCTGCTCCATTTCATCGAGAATAACTGGGATCTCGGCAGCCTGCATACGACCGACGCGCACTCCGACGCGCTCGAGGATTGCTTCGACTACACGCAAGCCCCGCTGCGCTACGTCCCGGTCGACGCCGGCGATCCGCTCGGCGTATTAGTCGACGCCGATCTGCCCTGGTACGGCCGCCATCCACACGACCCCAAAGAACGCGACTGATCGATCCCGCCTCGGGGTTCGTCTCGGCTAGGCGGGGACGAAGCGCAGGGCGAGGCCGTCGATGCAGTAGCGCAGGTGCGTCGGCGCGGGGCCGTCGTCGAAGATGTGGCCGAGGTGCCCGCCGCACTGCTTGCAGTGCACTTCGGTGCGCTCCTCGACGAGTGCGTAGTCGGACTGGGTCAGGGTGGCGTTCGGCAGGACCGTCCAGAACGACGGCCATCCGTCGCCGCTGTCGTACTTGGCTTTGGAGGAGAACAGCGCCAGATCGCAGCCCGCGCAACGATAGAGCCCGGGACGCGTCTCGGCGATGAGCGGGCTCGAGAACGCCGGCTCGGTGCCGCCGTCGCGAAGGATCTCGTAGCGCGCCGGACCGAGCAGCTTCATCCATTGCGCGTCGGTGTGGGTGACCGGATAGGCCGCCGAGGCGGCGCCGGTGCCCGCGCACGCCGCGAACGCGACCGCACCCGAGCAGACGGAGAAGAACGCAGCGCGATTCATCAGCGAATCACCGGCGTGATGTGGCACGCCGCGCCACCGTTCTTTTCGAAGTAGCGCTGATGGTACTCTTCGGCGGGCCAGAAGCGCGGGGCGGGCAGGATCTGCGTGACGATCGGCCGCCGCTGATTCCCCTGCTCGCGATCGCGCGAGGCGATCGCGGCCGCCTGCTGCTCGGGCGAATGCGTGAAGATCGCCGAGCGGTACTGATCGCCGACGTCGGGACCCTGGCGATTGAGCTGCGTCGGATCGTGGATCTGCCAGAACGCCGAGAGCAGTTGCTCGTAGGAGACGGTGGCCGGGTCGAAAGTGACCTCGACGGCTTCGGCGTGGCCGGTTGCGTGGCCGCAGACCTGCCGGTAGCTCGGGTTCTCCGTCGTTCCGCCGATGTAGCCCGAGACGGCTTCGAGGACGCCCGGAATCGTGCGGAACGCCGACTCGACTCCCCAGAAGCAGCCGGCGGCGAAGGTGGCTTTTTCGGTGCTCATACGCTCTTAGAACGCCGGCCGCGCGGCGGCGGATGCGTCGGCCCGCGCCACCGCCGCCAGGATCGCCGCACGCGCTGCGTCGAGCCGCGCCTCGGCTGCCGGCGACGCGTCGTTCCAATCGTCGATCAGCAGCGCAAATGCGATCTCGCCGTGGGGCGCGGGCAGGAAGCCGGCGAGTGCGCGGACGTGGTCCATCGATCCGGTCTTCGCATAAAGCCGGCCGGCCAGCGGCGTCCCGAGAAACGTATCCTGCAGCGTCCCACGTACGCCGGCCAGCGGCAGCGCTTGCAGAATCGTCTCGCGCAGCGGGCTGCGCCAATCGTCTTCCAGGACGCTCACCAGATCCTCCGGCGTGATGCGATCGTAGATCGAGAGCCCGGAACCGTCGGAGATGCTCGCGGTAGCGGGGTCGACGCCGATCCGCGCGAGCCAGCGCAGTTCGTCCGCGATGCCGCGCGCGCGCGTGTCGCCCGCGCTCGCGTCGCCGCGAACGCCGATCTCGAGCAGCAGCAGCTCGCCCAAGAGATTGTCGCTCGGCCCCCAGAACTTTGCGAGCAGCGTCGCCAGATCGGCGGAGTCGTGCGACCAGAGCGTCGTCGCTGCCGCGGGCGCGGCGCCGCTCGAGATCGCACCGATCGTGACGCCGTGTCGCGCCAGCGCCGCTCGAAAGAGATCGAGCGCGTAAGCGGGAGGATCCGGGACCGCCGGCTCGAGATCGTCCGAAGGCGGAGCGTTTTGCGGATAGCTGCCGACGACGCGAATCGTGGACGGCCGGTCCCAGGGCCGTTCGATATCCGTCGTGTCGGCGGATCCCGGCGGACCGGTGACGGCATCGTTCTCGAAGGCGAACGCGTCGCTCTGCGGCTGCACGCGCAAGCCGGCCGGGTCACCCGCCGCATCGCCGGGGACCACGATCGCGTGGGCGACGTTTTCGTCGAACGAGAGCGCGCTCGGCACCGCCGCGTAACCGTACGGAATGTCGTCGATCGACCAGCCGGGGGGATAGCGCGGCGCGTCGTAGCGCGTCGCGTCGCCGGCGAGCAGCGCGAACGCGCGTACGCCGGTGCTCGCGACGGCTGCGGCCGCGTCGTCGAGATCCGCGAGCGAGAGAAATGGGTCGCCGCCGCCGACGAGATAGAGCGTTGTGTTCGCGGCGGCGACGCGCGTGGAGAACGGCGCGCGATCCGGCGCGAGCGCGGAGAGCGCGACCGAACCCGTGACGAGCTTGAGCGTCGAGGCGGGGACGAACTCGTCGCCCTCGTCGCGCGCGGCAACGACCGCACCGGAGGTGAGATCGACCGCGAACAGACCGACGTGCGCTCGGCGCAGCGTGGGCGCGGCGAGCGCCTGCGCGATCGATGCCGCGAGCAGCGCCGCGATCATGCCTCGTCCGTTCGCAGGAGCTCTTCGAGCGACTCTCGCCGGACCAGCGTTCGCGCGCGGCCGGCAGCGACCGCGACGACGGCCGGCCGTGGAAAGCGGTTGTAGTTGCTCGCCATGCTGAAGGTGTAGGCTCCAGTCGCCTCCATCGCGAGCAGCTCGCCCAGGTGCAGATCGCTCGGCAGCCAGGCCGGGCCGAGTTCGTCGTTCTCGCACGAGCGCCCGCAGAGCGTGACCTCGCAGTCGCGCCGCTCGGGCCGCTCGGCGGAGTATGCGGCGTGCGTCGCGCCGTAGATCGCCGGCCGCGGGTTGTCCGCCAAGCCGCCGTCGATCACGACGAAGGTGCGCGACTCCTGCCGCTTGATCGCAACGACGCGGTAGAGCGAGGTGCCGGCCCGCGCGACGATCGCGCGCCCGGGCTCGATCCCGATGCGCGGCCGTGCGACGCCGGCCGCTTCGCAGACCTGCGCGATCGCGCGCACCATGCCGGCGATCGTCTCGCGCAGATCGAGAGCGGCGCCGAAGCCGCCGCCCGCGACGATCTCGCGGACCGGGAATCCCCGCGCGTCGAAGCGGGCGGCGGCTTCGGCCAGCGCGCGCGCGTGCGTGGCGAACGTCGCCGGATCGGCGATCGACGAGCCCGCGTGCGCGTGCAGTCCGGCGAAATCGAGGGAACGGTGCGCGCGCAACGCTTCGGCCGCGGCCTCTTCGTCGCGCCGGTGGATCCCGAACTTGGTATCGTCACCGCCGGTACGGACGTGGGCATGCGTCTCGGCGCGGACGCCGGTGTTGAGCCGCAGCAGCACGCCGGCGCTTCGCTCGCCCGCGACGGCGGCGAGCCGGTTCAGCTCGTCGAGACCGTCGACGGCGATTCGCCCGGCGCGCCCGGCTGCCGCCGCTTCCAGCTCTCGATCGCTCTTGCCGGCACCGTGGAGCGTCAGGCGCGCCGGCGCGACGCCGGCGCGCTCGCAGACGAGGAGCTCGCCGAGCGAGCAGACGTCGATGCCGATGCCGTGCTGCGCGAGGAAACGCGCGAAGCCGATGGTGAGGAACGCCTTGCCGGCGTACGAGATCTCGACGCCGAAGGGATCGCAGGCATCGCGCAGTTGCGCGAGCGCGCCTTCGACGGCTTCCAGGTCGATCGCGAGCAGCGGCGTCCCGTAGTCGCGTGCCAGCTCCGCGGCCGAAACTCCGCCGAGTACCAGCGTCAGAACTGCCCCACGAATGCGTCGATCTGCGCTTGCGGGACGCCCGCCGCCAGCAGGCGCGCCGCGGCTTGGCTCGGCTCTTCGGGCGGCGTGACGAACAGAAAGGCGGCCGTGCCCTTTTGCGCGCGCAGGGTACATCGCTGCGCTGCGGCCGGAACGAGCACCGTCTGGTACTTACCGAGCGAAAGCGACGTGCCGGCGCACTCGATCTCCAGCGGCTGCGCGAGCGACATCACGATCAGCGGCCGCCCCGACGTGGGCAGCGAGGCCGGCTCTTCGCTCGCGACGATCCGCTCGACCGTGAAGCGCGGATCGGCAATCAGCGCGCAGCGTTCGAAGCCGTCGAAGTGATAGTGCACTTGCTCGAGCGTCGTCGGGCCGCCGCCGGAGTAATCGAGCACGTCGGCGGCCTTTTGGATGTGCAGCTCGCGCGGCTTGCCGTCGAGGCCGACGCGATTCCAGTCGAACATGCGGTAGGTGAGGTCGCTTGCCTGTTGGGTTTCGAAGACCGCGATCCCGGGGCCGATGGCGTGCACGCGGCCGGCCGGGATATAGACGGTGTCGCCGGCCTTGACGGGCACCCGCCGAAGGATCTCGCCGAGCGTTCCGTCGCCGACGCGGCGCTCGTACTCCGCGCGCGACGTGTCGCGGCTCCAGCCGAGCACCAGCTCGGCACCCGGGTCTGCTGCCAGGACGTACCAGCACTCGGTCTTGCCGTTGGGCTGACCCTCGACGCGCTGCGCGTACGCATCGCCGGGATGCACCTGCACCGAGAGCCAGTCGTGCGCCGTGATGATCTTCGTGAGGACCGGAAAGATGCGCGCGGCATCGAGATCGCCTAAAAAGCTCTTGCCGATCCGGGCGCGCAGCTCCGCGACGGTCGCGCCGGCAAGCGTTCCGTTCGTCACCGGATCCGTATCCCAGCATTCCCACGACTCTCCGAGCTTGGCGTTAGGATCGCCGTGCTTGCCGTAAACCTCGACCAACTCGCTCCCGCCCCAAATCGCGGTCGTCAGCTTCGGCTGCAGCGCCCAAGGATACATCGTCGCATCGCTCATCCCCACAGTTTCCCCGCCCCCGCCCCTTGTCATCCTGAGCGTAGCGCCGCAGGCGCGGAGTCGAAGGGCTGAGCGTAGCGCTAAGGAAGAAGGGTGGCGCGGAGCAGGCCGCGGGCGGAGTTGCCGACGTAGACGGCTTGCGCGCGGCGCAGGGCCTGCGCGGTGACCCTTCGCTCGCGCACGCGGCCTTCGCGGAGCAGCTGCGCGCGCAACACACCGGGCAGCAGGCCGCACGCCTGCGGCGGCGTCCAGAGCGTGCCGTCGAGCTCGAAGAAGAGCGTGCTGCGCCATCCTTCGGTCAGCTCGCCCAGCTCGTTCTCGAGCAAAGCATCGAACCAGCCGCGCGCCGCGGATTCGGCGGCGGCGGCATCGTGGGCCGGACGCCAGCTCGTCTTGTGCGCGAGGAACGGATCCTCGCCGCGCACGCGCAGGCCGGCGAAGCCGACCGGAACCGGCTCGACCGGCGGTGCGAGCGGCTCCTCGCGCCGCTCCAAGCTTCCGTCGAGCCCCAGACGCAGGCGCACCAGCGTACGCGCGTCTCGCGGCGCAAACTGAGCGCGCGCAGCCTCGGGGAGGACGATTCCGAACGCGGCCGCGCTGCGCTCCATGCGCGCGGCGTGAGCGGCGAGCGTTCCCTCCGAGGCGTCGCTCGCAAAGGTCTCCAGGATCGCAAACGACGGATCGGGCTGCAGAAAGCGGCATTTGAGCGCGATCTCTCGCCATTCCCCGGCCGGATCGGAGTCGGCGACGATTCCGCCGCCTGCGTGATACCGGCCGCTCCCGCTCGCGCGGTCGAGCGTTGCGGTGCGAATTGCGACGTTCCACCAGCCGCGGCGCTGCGGCGAGAGAAAGCCGATCGCGCCGCAGTAGGGTCCGCGCGGTGAGCCTTCGCGTTCGGCGATGAATCGCATGGCCGCGCGCTTGGGGGCACCGGTGACGCTGCCGCAGGGGAAGGCGGCGGCAAAGAGCGCTGCGAGCGTCGTGCCGGCGCGAAGCCGCCCGGCGATCGTCGACGTCATCGTTGCGAAGCTCGGATAGCGCTCGACCTCTAAGAACGCTTCGAGCGCGACGTCCTCGCAGACGCGCCGCAGATCGTTACGCAGGAGATCGACGATCATCACGTGCTCGGCGCGATTCTTCTCGTTGCACAGCTCGTCGATCCGATCGAGCGAAGCCGTCCCCTTCATCGGCTTGGTGCGCACGCGGTCGCCGTCGAAGGAGAGGAAGAGCTCCGGCGACCACGAGAGGATGGCGCGCTCGCCGTCCTCGACGTAGGCCTGGTAGCGCGCTTGCGTCGCGTGCGCGTAGCGCGCGTAGAGCGCGAGCGGGTCGGCGCTCGTCGCAAGCGCGAACGGGATCGTATAGTTCACCTGATAGACGTCGCCGTCGTAGATCGCTCGCTGCAGGGCGCGCACGTGGTCTGCGTAGTCCTGCGCCCCCACCAGCGCGAGCAGCGGGGCGTGCGCGGCGTCGCCGCCGGCGATCTCGATCTCGCGCGGCGCATCGAAGAGGCCGATTGCGAGCGCTCCGCCGTATTCGACGTAGCCGGCCGCCCACGCGCCGTCCCGCAGCGCGGCTTCGATGTCGTCGAAGGCGGGTGCGTGCTCGCCCGGGGCCGCGCGCACGACCCGGGCCGGACGCTCGAAGAGCGCGGCGGGGCTCACCCCGGCAAGGACGCGAAAGCTCATCCGTTCGCCGCGCGGCGGCGTTCACCGATCGTCATGAACCGCTGGAGATTCGCCTCGATCACCGCCGCCCTTCTTGCGCTGACCGGTGTCCTCACGGTCGCTTGCAGCGCGCAGGCGCAAGGCGCGCGTGGGCTCGCCCCGGTATTGGCCGCGACCGATTGGATCGGCGAGCGCCCCTGGGCGCAAAGCCTCGCCGGCGACGTCGTCGTGCTCGACGTCTTCACCGTGGATTGCTACAACTGCCAAAACGTCGTGCCGGCGCTGCGCACGCTCTACGCGCGCGACCGGGCGCGCGGGCTCGCCGTCATCGGCATTCACGCGCCGGAGACGCCGGCGGAGCGCGGTCGCGCTTACGTGATCGCGAGCCTGCAGCGGCAAGGCATCGTCTGGCCGGTCGCGGTGGACAACGGCTTTCGCCTCTGGAACGCCTACGGCGTCACCGCCTGGCCGACGCAGCTTTTCTTCGATCGGCACGGGCGCTTGCGTGCGACGATCGTCGGCGACTCCCAGGATGCGGCGGTCGAGTCGACGGTGGAAAGGCTGCTGGCCGAGAAGTAAGGCGGGATGCACCGCCGATCTATCGACCTTCCCGGCGAGACGCTCCCGCCGGGCGTCGCACGCAAACCGTTCAGCGACGCGGTCCTCGTGGGCGATACCCTCTACGTGAGCGGCCGTATCGGGCTCGATCCCGCGACCGGCGTGCCGCCGGCCGATCCGGCCGACGAGGCGGCCGCGCTCATGGAGAACCTTCGCGGCGTGCTCGACGCCGCAGGATTCTCGCTCCGGGAGCTCGTCGCCGTGACGGTCTTTTCGCCGGATCTGGCCGCGTACGGCGTCTTCAACGAGGTGTACCTCTCGTATTTCTCCGGCGATCTGCCGGCGCGTGCGTACGTCGGTTCGGGGCCGCTGCTCTTCGGAGCACGCTACGAGCTGACGGCGGTCGCGGTACGCGCGGGGTGAGCGTGCATTCCTTTCACGTCGGCATCGGCTCGAATCTCGGCGACCGTCAGGGCAACGTGCTAGCGGCGCTCCAGCGTCTGCGCGCGCGCGCTCGCGTCGTCTGCGTCTCGGCCTTCTACGAGTCGGAGCCGGCGGGCGGCGCCGACGGCCCGGCCTTCCTCAACGTCGCCGCCCATCTCGAAACGCAGCTCGACGCGGAGGCGTTCGAACGCTTCGCGCGCGACGTCGAGCTCGCCGTCGGCCGCGCGAACGTGCGCAAGCTGGCGGCGCGCCCGATCGACATCGACGTGCTGGCGGTCGACGGACGCCTGGTACGCGGCGATCTGGCGACGCGCCCGTACAACGCGGTGCCGCTCGCCGAGATCGCGCCCGGGCTGTGGAGCGCCTCGCCCAACGGGACGATTCGCAAGCGCGAGCGCAGCTTGCATTTTGCGACCGACCGGCAAGAGGAAGCGCCGGACGTCCGGCTCTCGCTCAATCGCGTCGGCGTTTCGAGCGTCCGCCGTTTGGTGCATCTGGAAGTCGACGGACGTTCGCGCGCGTACAATGCCGAGCTTTCGATGGTGGCCGACTTGGCGCCGGACCGCGCCGGCGTGCACATGTCGCGCTTTGCGGAGATCTTGGAGGAGGCGACGCTGGACGTGCTGGCTCGCGACCAGCACCCGGAGCGCATCGAGGGCCTCGCCGACGCGATCGCACGCGAGATCGTGCGCAGCCAGCGCGCGATCCGTGCCGACGTGCGGATGCGCGCCGAGTTCTCGCTCGAGCGCTGGACGCCGGTGAGCGGCAAGCGCGGCGAGGAGACCTACGTCCTGATCGGCATCGCGCACGCCGACGAGCGCGGGACGCGCCACGTCGTCGGCGTCGAGGCGGAGGGCATGACGGCGTGCCCGTGCGCGCAGGCGATGGTGCGCGAACACTCGACCCACCAACTGCTCGAGGCCGGCTTCACGCAAGAAGAGGCGCGCCGCGCGCTCGACGCGCTCCCGGTCGCCACGCACAATCAGCGCGGCCGCGGAGCGATCCTGCTCGGCGCGACGGATCTCACGGGCGTTCGAGCCGAGGATCTGGTCGAGATCGTCGAAAACGCCATGTCGAGCGAGACGTACGACTTGCTCAAGCGGCCGGACGAGTTTTTCATCGTCAACAAGGCGCACCACAACCCGAAGTTCGTCGAAGACGTCGTGCGCGGGATTCTCTCGCGCGCGCTCGACATGTATGCCGACCTGCCCGACGACACGTTCGTCTTCGCGAGTCAAATCAACTACGAATCGATTCACAAGCACGATGCGTTCGCGGAAGGCTTCGGGCTCTTCGGCGAGTTCCGTGCGGAACTCAATACCGGCAGCTACGTGACGGCCAAAACCGATCTCGCATCCTGGCTCGGCACGCGCCCTTCCCCCGTCCTGTCACCCTAATTGCGTTTGCGGCGTTACGGAGATGAGGAGGTCATCCGATGATTCATGCATTCCTCGCGATACACGCCCTCCTGGCCCTCGTCGCGCCGCCCACCCATGCGCGGCCCGCGCCGTTCACGGTTTGCTTTGCCGCTTCAACCAGTTGCGCCAAGCCCGTCCGTCACGTCGTCTGCTTCGCGCAAGATAATCTCTGCACTCGACGCGCCCGCGCGAGCGCGTTTGCCGTTCCGCATGACCCTCCGCCCCGCCCGTAACGCGCGGCTGCACTGAGATGGGCTCCGACGCGCTGCGCTAACCCGCGTAATCGCTCATGGTCAGACCGGCCTGCACGTAGGCGAGCGTGCTTTCAGCACCCATCGAGTCATTCATCGAGCGCGGTCCGTCGATACCGTCGTGGCATCCGCCGCTCGCCTCGTCGGCGACGGTGAACTCCTCGCGATTACGTCCGAGGAACCACTCATACGCAACTTGCGCGCGTTCGCTGTCGCCGTAGGCGAGCCAGGCGTCGATCATTGCGAGTGCCTCAAGCGGTTGCGCAGCGTAATACGGGCGCTCTCCGCCGCGCGGATACCATCCGGGCGCCCCGATGGGTTCAAAGACATCACCTGACTGCACGATCCCCGCGAGAAACTCCATCGCGCGGCGACCGTTGGCGGTCAGCTCGTCATCGCCGAGCACGCTGCCCGCGCGCATCAGCGCCTCGGGGAGCCGGCCGTTATCGTACGTCATCTCCGGCAGCGGCCACGTCCAGCCTTCAGCCGAGTTACGCTCGAGTTCGAAATTCATCGCTTCGGCTACCGCGCGTAGGGGTGCGCGATAGGCGACCGCACCGCTCTCGACCGCCGCCGCAAAGCCGAGCGCCGCAAAAGCACGCGCGTGCTCGGAAGAAAGAGCGGGCAGTGCGCTCATCGCGCGGCGCAACTCAAATGCCGCCACGGTTCGCCAATTCTCGTCGTCGCTGTCGCGAAGCACGAGCCCAAGGGCGCGTATGAGACGGCCGATCGATTCGGGCGACGCAAAGCGGTCGGTAAAGGTGCCGTGCGCGTCCATCATATTGTGGTACATTGGCGCTTCGTGCGACGCATCCGCGATAAAATCGAGCACGCAATATCCGGCTTCGAGCGCGAAAGCGTTTTCGGGGTCGCGGTCCCGAATTGAAAGCGCCAGAACGAGCAATCGCACGTTGTCGTCGAGGCAGAATCCGGATGTGAGGTCGGGCACGTCACCCTTTGCAAATTGGATGATTCCGTGGTCGCCGCAAAGGCGCTTGATATGCCCGAGGGACGGCAAAACGGTGTAAGCCATGTCGTGACGGTTTCCCACCTCGTGGCGTAAACCAACGCAGCGTCCGCTAGCGCCGCAGTGAAACGTTCGCCCTCTTGACATGCCTCCACTTCTGATATATCTATTATGGATATATTGGAGGCATGGCATGATCGCGAGCGATCCGCGGGCGTTTCTTCCGCTCAGCCCGAGCGCGTTTTACATTCTATTGGCGGTCTCGGCTGAGGAACGCCACGGCTACAGCATCGCCAAAGAAGTAGAAGAAGCCACTAGCGGTTCGGTGCGCCTCGGCCCGGGCACGCTGTATCGCCTCATCAAGCAGATGGTTACCGACGGCTGGCTCGTCGAGGTCGATCGCCTCGATTCCGAAGATCCGCGCCGGCGCTACTATCGCCTGACCTCGTGGGGCAAGCGCATCGCGCGTGCTGAAGCGGAACGGCTCGCCGATGCGGTGCGCACCGCTGTCGATCGCAAGTTACTTTCCGCGAGCGCGTTCGCGTAATGAGCTTCTGGCTTCGTCTCGCGTTGCTACTGGCGCCTGCCGAGTTTCGGCGTCGCTATGGTGAGGAGATTGCGGCCGGCGAACGCGAGATGCGCGCCGGCGACGTGCTCGACGTCGCGCTCACCGGTCTGCGGCTGCGCTGGGAAGATTTCGCTCGTGACATTACCTACGCGTTGCGCCGCCTGAGTAAAGCGCCGCTCTTCGTCTCGATCGTCGTGCTGACGTTCGCGCTCGGCATCGGCGCAAACGTTGCCGTATTCAGCGTGCTCAATGCCGTAGTAATCAAACCTCTTCCGTTCAAGGATCCAAATGGAATCGTCGTGATCTTCGATGGGGTTCGCGGCGGTGCCGAGGTGCCGGACAACCTCTCATTGGCCGACCCGCTCGACATGCGATCGGTGCCAACGTTCGCGGCAAC
>DATJRF010000164.1:0-5579 GCA_035505015.1 Verrucomicrobiia bacterium
TCGTACATCAGATAGTAGAACACTGATGGAGCATCGGGCATGCGCAACGACGATCTCCTCGTAAGGGAGGCGCGCTCCCAACCGAGCTAATCGCCCGCGCCGGCCCCCGCTCCGCTCGGGCGGAGAAGCCGCCTGGCCCACGGATGCGCCCAGGCGCGGCCCGCAGAGGGCAGCACGCGGGCAGAGGGCGCCCCGGGCGGCCGAGCGAAAGGAAGGCGCCACGCACGCCGGACCCAATTGTCCAGCGCGCGATTCACGTTACCATTCGAGGGTCTCCGCATGCGCCGCATGGCCACCGCGTTCGTCGTTGTCTGCACCGCCGCGCTGCTAGTCGCCTGCGGCGACGCCGGCGATCACTTCCTGGAGTTTCGCCAGAACCCGTCGAGCTCGCCGACGCCGACGCACAAGCCGACCGCCAGGCCAACCGGGCAGCCGACCAGCACCCCTACGACGACACCGCAGACCGCCGTCGCCAAGATGACGATGACCCTCTCGTCGACGCCGGATCCGCAGGTCGCGGGCACGCTCACCCTGCTGGTCACCGCCTTCAACTCCAAGCACATCGAGATCACGGCCGGCACCACGCTGCTGGATCCGATTCAGCTCACCAGCAACGCGTCGTGCAACATCTCGTTCTCGAGCGAAGGCTATAGCGGAACCTCGCTGGTGTTGCCGACCGCCCCGAGCGCGATCACCGTCACCTACACGCCGCCGAGCGCGACCTGCACCGCACCGTCGACGATCGTGATCACCGCTTTGAACGCGAGCGCGAAGCCGCAGAGCGTCTCGGTCTCGTTTGCGGGCGAGGCGACCATCGGCTCGATCTCGCTCTCGATGCTCTCGGATCCCAACCCGACCAGCGACGGCATCTACCACTTCTTCGTCAAGGCGAAGGACGGCAAAGGCAAGGCGATTCCCGCCGGAACGGTGCTCTCCAACCCGATCGAGCTCGCGAGCAACGCGAGTTGCGTGACGACGTTCGGCACGAGCTCGGCGGCCTTGACCTCGACGTTCAGCCTCACCGCGCTGCAAGATATCTACCTCGCCTACACGCCCTCGAACGTCAGTAACGTCTGCTCCGCTCCCGCCACCATCGTCGTCACGGCCGTCGCCGCCGGCTCCGTCTCGTCGACCTTCAGCTTCCCCGGAGCCGGCTCCGCGGCGGCGGCGAAGGTCTCGAAGCTCTCGCTTTCGATGCCCTCCAAGCCGACTCGCGGCGCCGCCGGATCCTTCGCGCTCGACATCGCCGCGCTCACGAGCAAGGGCGTCGCCATTGCGCCCGGCACGCCGTTCATCCACCCGATCGTCCTGAGCAGCAACTCGTCCTGCGCCGTCAGCTTCACCTCGTCGAGCGGTGCGACCGGAGCCTCGCTGACGCTCGCGTCGCAACCCGGCAGCGTGATCGTGGCTTACACGCCTCCCTCGGGATCGTGCACCGCTCCGTCGACGATCGAGATCAACGCCTTCGATCAGGACGCGAAGCCGCAGAATGCTGCGTTTGCGCTAGTCGGCGGAACCTCGACGGTCGGATCGGTCGCGCTCTCGCTGAGCGCCACGCCGAATCCGACCTCGATCGGCAACTTCAACATGACCCTCACGGCCAAGGACACGAGCGGCAAGCTCATTCCCAACGGGTCGCCGCTGACCAACGCCATTGAGATCACGAGCAACGCGACGTGCGTGACCACCTTCGGCACCGGCGGGACCACCGGGCTGTCGCCGTCGCTGACACTCGACACGGCGACCTCGCTCGTCATCCTGGGCTACAATCCGACCGAGGCGACGACGACGTGCCCGACGCCGAACAACATCAAGGTGACGGCGAGCGCGAGCGGCGCAAAGAGCGGATCGGTCAGCTTCGTCGGCGCGAATCCGACGCCGACGCCGGCTGCGCTGCCCGTCTCCAAGGTCACGCTCTCCATGCCGGCGACGCCGAATCCGATCAGCCCCGGAACCTTTACGCTGGTCGTCTCGCCCTACGCCGCCAACGGCTCGGCCATCGCCGCCGGAACGCCGCTCGGCAACCCGATCCAACTCACCTCGAACTCGTCCTGCTCCGTCACCTTCGTGAACGGCGGCACCAACGGAACCGCGCTCACGCTCACGAGCGCGCCGGGCAGCGTCGAGATCCAGTACACGCCGGCCGGCGCGACCTGCAATCCGCCGACCAACGTGATCGTCTCCGCCTTCAACCTGAACGCGAGCCCGCAATCGTCGTCGCTCTCGCTGCTGGGAGGCACCGACACGGTGGCGTCGATCGCGCTCTCGTTCATCACCGACCCCGACCCCACGAGCGAGGGCGTCTACCCGCTGTTCGTCACGGCGAAGGACGGCAGCGGAGCAACGATTCCGTACGGGACCGCGCTCAATAATCCGATCCAGCTTTCGAGCAATACGAGTTGCGCGACGATGTTTGGAACGAATCCGGCCGGAAACTTCTTCCCGCTCTATTCGATCACCAGCATGACGCCGATCGTCTACGTCCAGTTCGACCCCGCCCCGACTTGCCTGGTGCCGACGTCGGGCGAGACGATCATCACCGCGCTCTCCCCGTACGGAGCCTCGGGCAGCGTTCATACGAGCCTTACGTTCCCGTACTAAACGTTTAGCCTAGCGAGCGAGCGGGTACGTCTACGGCCGAGAAACGACCGTGACGACCCGCTACCGTG
This sequence comes from Verrucomicrobiia bacterium, assembly GCA_035505015.1. Classification (GTDB taxonomy): domain Bacteria; phylum Vulcanimicrobiota; class Vulcanimicrobiia; order Vulcanimicrobiales; family Vulcanimicrobiaceae; genus DATJRF01. The sequence goes on from DATJRF010000164.1 coordinate 2,670, forward strand.
CTACCTTCACCAGCGACCTCCGCAACGTCGCGTTGGCCCGCAAGAGCATCGCCGGCTTCGCCAGCGTCTGCGGCTTTACGGAGCCCGATATCGCGGACATCCGCTTGGCGGCCGGCGAGGCGCTCAGCAACGCGGTCGAGCACGGTCGCAGCCCGCGTTCGAGCGGGTTCACGGTGAGCTGCATCTTCGACGACGACCAGCTCACGATCGAAGTGCGCGACAGCGGCGGCGGCTTCACGCTTCCGCCGGATCGCGCGGCGGCGGAGCCCGACGAGCGCGGGCGCGGCTTCGGCATCTTCCTGATGCGGCGGCTCATGGACGACGTCGTCATCGACAGCAACGCCAAGAGCGTGCGCCTGATACGCCGCCGCTGCGCTCCTTAGCGGGCCGCTAGGGAGCGCTCTTGCTCTGCGCGATCTTCTTCTGTAAGTAGAGCAGCGCCGCGCGCAGCTGCGGATCGCGATCGGCGTCGCCGAGCAGCGCGCCCTTCGGCTCGGAAACTTGGAGATCGGGGTCGATCCCGCGCAGATTGATGTCGCGATGCCGCGGCGTCAGATAGTGGGCGGTGGTGACTTTGATCGCGGCCCCGTCCGGCAGCGGCGTGAGCGTCTGCATCACGCCCTTGCCGAAGGTCTTCGTGCCGATCAGCACGCCGGCGCCGTCGTCCTGCAGCGCGCCCGCCGTGATCTCCGAGGCCGAGGCGGTATAGGCGTTGACGAGCACCGTCACCGGGAGCTGGATGGTGACGTCGTCGTCGGCGTCGATCGTGGTCGAACGGTCGCCGCGCTCCTTGTAGATCAGCAACGGCTTGTCGGCGATGAAGCGCGAGGTGATCTCGAGCGCCGTATTGACGTAGCCTCCGCCGTCGTTGCGCAGGTCGAGGACGAGCGCTTTGGCCCCTTGATCCTTCAAGCGCGCGATCGCCGTGTCGAACTGATCCTTGGTGGCGTTGCCGAAGACGGCAACGCGCACGTAGCCGACGTTGCCCGCGAGCATGCGGAAAATCACGGTCGGCGGCTGCCATTCCTCGCGCTTGATCGAGACGATCTCGGGAGGCTCGCCGGTGGCGTGCTGGAGTTGGAGGCTCACGACGGTTCCGGCCTTGCCGCGCAACAGCTTGCTCGCGTCGCCGACCGAGAGGTCTTTGGCGGGCGCACCGTCGATCGCGAGGATCTCGTCGCCCGGGCGCAAGCCGGCGCGGTCCGCCGGCGTTCCCGGAATGACGTACGCGACGTCGAGCGTTCCGGGCGGATCGTTCTCGATCATGACGCCGATGCCGCTGACCTTATCGGGATCCAGCCCCTCGTTGAACTGCTTGAACTCTTCGGGGGTAAAGAACTGCGTGTAGCGATCCCCGATCGAGCGCGCCATCGCCGCGATGGCGGCGTAGGCGTAGTCGGCCGGCTCGCCGCGCGCCTCGGCGGCCACGCCGCCGATCGCCTCGTCGAGCGCCGAGAGCGTCGCGTCGGTGTCGCTGGAAGCGCGCAGCTCGGGCGGCGCGATCGCGACGCCGTGCTTCTTCGCCAGATCCGCGAGCGCGTCGCTCGCGGCGGCCAGCAACGCCTGGGGATCGACCCGGTCGTAGTAGGTCGTCGTGAGCGCCTCCCAGCTCTTGCGAACGTCCTGCGCGAGTTGCGGCGGGAGGCCGTCGCCGGGAGCGGCGCCGAGGAGGACCAGGGCAAGCAGCGGAAGCGCCGCGCGAAGGCGCGGCCGCGAGATCGGGTCGGACATCGTGTTCATCTTATCGGCGGGAACGTGCCGTAACCCTTATTCGTTCCCATGAGTTTTTCGTCAAAGTGAGCGTCACGAGCGAACTCTGCATCGGGGGGATGACCTGCGCCTCCTGCGCCGCGCACGTCGCGGCCGCGCTGCGCGAGGTTCCCGGTGTCGAAGATGCCTCGGTGAATCTGGCGACCGAGCGGGCGCGGGTCGTCCATGCGGCGGAGGTACCGGTCGCGGCCCTGATCGGTGCCGTCGAGGGCGCGGGCTACGAGGCGGGCGCTCCCGGCGCGCAGGACGACGCCGCCCGGCGGCGCGACGCGGAGCTGGCTCGCCAACGCCGGCTGCTGCTCTTGGCCGTGCTGCTGACGATACCGGAGGCCGTCCTGGCGATGGCCGTTGCGGATTTCGCGGGAAAAGTCTGGATCGAGGCGCTGCTCGCGCTCCCCGTCTGGGGCGTCGTGGGGTGGGAGTTCCATCGCGGGGCGCTCGCCGGCCTGCGATCGGGCAACTTCTCGATGGATACGCTCGTCTCGCTCGGCTCCACCGCGGCGATGCTCCTGAGCTTCTATCTCGCAGCCACCGGCTCGGCCCCGTACTTCGAGAGTGCGGCCGCGATCGTCACGCTGGTCTTCGCCGGGCGCGTGCTCGAGTCGGGCGCCCGCGCGAAGAGCGATCGCGCCGTTCGCGAGCTGCTCGCACTGCGCCCCGAGACGGCGCGACGCCGACGCAACGGTACGCTCGAGGCGATCGCCATCGACGACGTGCATATCGGCGACGAACTCGAGGTCCTTGCCGGCGAGCGCGTTCCGGTCGACGGAACGGTCGTCGAAGGCGAAAGCACGATCGACCGATCGCTGCTCACCGGCGAGCCGATGCCCGTCGACGTTCGCGCGGGCGAGCGGGTCGAGCAAGGAACGATCAACGGCGACGGAGCGCTCCTCGTGCGCGCGGACGCCGTGGGTGCGGGGACGGCGCTGGCGCGCATCGTCGAAGCCGTGCAGCGCGCGCAAGGCTCCGCCCCGCCGATCGCACGCCTGGCCGACCGCGCCGCCGGCGTCTTCGTTCCGGTCGTCTTGGTGCTCGCCGCACTCACCGCGATCGGATGGCTCTTCACCGGGCACTCGTGGGTGACGGCGCTCGTCAGCGCGGTGGCGGTCCTCGTGGTGGCTTGCCCATGCGCCCTGGGCC
>DATJRF010000165.1:0-6789 GCA_035505015.1 Verrucomicrobiia bacterium
CGTAGGTGTACGTCGGCGCCACGCCGCTGACGGTCGTCTGCCAGTTATTCCCTCCGGCGATCGCCTGCGTGCGGATCGTGACGACGGGCGAAACCGCCGCGACGCCGGGGAGCTTCGCGATCGCGAGGCCGTCCGCCGGCGTGAGCGTCGAGGCGCCGCCGAAACCGCTGCGGGCGCCGCTCGACGTGATGCTGCCCGGCTGCACGACGATCAGATTCGACCCGAGGCTTGCGATGCTGCTCTGTACCTGGACGCGCGCGCCGACGCCGATCGCGACCGTGACGATCACCGCCGCGACCCCGATGACGATTCCGAGCATCGTGAGCAGCGAGCGCGACTTGTTGCGGGTGAGTGCGGCGAGTGCGAGCCGCAGCGTCGAGCGAATATTCATGCTGCCCTCCGGTCGTTGCGGGCGTCGCTCTGGATGCGGCCGTCGCGAAAAGTTACGATGCGGCGCGCGTAGGCGGCGACGTCGGGTTCGTGGGTGACGAGCATGATGGTAATGCCCGCCTTTTCGTTGAGTTCGGTAAACAGCCGCATGACGTCGGCGGTGGTGCGCGTGTCGAGCGCGCCGGTCGGCTCGTCGGCGAGGATCATCGCAGGATCGTTCACCAGCGATCGCGCGATCGCCACGCGCTGCTGCTGCCCGCCCGAGAGCTGGTTCGGACGGTGCTCGGCCAGATGCTCGATGCCGACGACGCGCATCTTCTCGAGGGCGATGCGGCGCCGCTGCGCGTCTGCGACACCCGCGTAGAACATCGGCAGCTCGACGTTTTCCACCGCGCTCGTGCGCGGCAGCAAGTTGTAGGCCTGGAAGACGAAACCCAGCCGGCGGCTGCGAATGTCGGCACGCGCGTCCGCATCCAGCTCGGCGGTGTCGGCGCCCTCGAAGCGATAGGTCCCGGACGTCGGCGAATCGAGCAGGCCGGCGATCTGCATGAAGGTCGATTTCCCCGAACCCGAGGGGCCCATCACCGCGACGAACTCGCCTTGCTCGAAGCGTAGGCAGACCCCGTCGAGCGCGATCACGTTCTCCTCGCCGACGCGATAGATCTTACGCAAGGCTTCGACTTCGACGACCGGGCGCATCAGTGGATCCCCCGCATCGCCGCGCCCGACGGCTGCATCGGCGAGCTGCCGCTCGGATGCGCCGCATGGGTTGCGGCGTTGGTCGCCACCACGACCGGGTCGCCGGCCGCGAGCGCTCCCGGCCTCGCCGGCGTAACCGCCGCCTGCGTGCTGGTGGAGAGCAGTACCTTGACCGGAACCGGAAGCGGCTTGCCGTCGCGCAGCGCGTAGACCGTTGCGTTCGAGCCGGCGGTGAGCGCCGCACCGGAGGCGCCCGCGGCGGTGCTCCCCCACGGCGATGAGCTCTGCGCCGTTGCGTTCGCGTTCGGCGTCCACGCGAGAGCGGCGGTTGGGACGACCAGTGCATTGGGCGCGGAGCCGACGTCGATCGTCGCGTTGGCGGTCATTCCCGGCAGGAGCGCGCCGTCGGCGTTGCCGGTGAGCACGACCACGTCGTACGTCACCACGTTGTCGACCGTTTGCGGGTTGATGCGCACTTGCGAGACCGTGCCGGTGAAGGTGCGGTTCGGATAGGCGAGCACCGAGAAGTCGACCGTGTCGCCGGCTTTGACGTTACCGATGTCCGGCTCGGCGACGTTGATATCCACTTCCATCTGCTCGAGGTTCTGCGCGATGGTAAAGAGCGTCGGCGTCTGCAGCGATGCGGCGACGGTTTGTCCGACCGCGACGTCGCGCGCGACCACCGTTCCGTCGACCGGCGAGACGATCACCGTGTGATCCAGGTTGAGCTGGTCTGCCGTTACGTTGGCTTGCGCCGATGCGACCGCGGCCTGCGCCGCTTGCGCGGCGTCTGCCTGCGCGGCAGCGCTCGAGCCGCTCTCGCCGACGGTTGCGTTCCCCGCGGCGGCCTGCGCTCGCGCCTCCACGACGGCGGCTTGCGCCGAGGCGACGTCGCTCTGGTCTTGCGCGACCGTCGCGTCGTCGCTCTGCACCGTGCTGGCTGCGAGGTATCCCTGCGAGAGCAGGGCGGAGTCGCGCGTCGCGTTCTGCTGAGCGAGCGTGAGCGCCGCCTGCGCCTTGGCTACGGCGTCCTGCGCCGCGGCGAGCGCGGCGTTCTGCGCGCCGGCGTCGTCGCCGGCTATCGTCACCGCGGCGTCGGCGCCGTCGGCGGTCGCGCTCGCCTGCGCGGCTTGCGCGCGCGCTTGCGCGAGCGCCGCCTCGGCTTGATCGAGCTGCGCCGTAAACGTGCTCGGATCGAGCCGCGCCAGCACCTCCCCTTTGGTTACCTTGCTGTTGTAATCGACGTCGATCTGCGAGATCGTGCCGGAGGCTTGCGTCCCGACCGAAACTTCGTTCTGCGGGTTGACGGCGCCCGAGGCGGTGACGCTGGAGACGAGCGTCTGCACGCTCGCCGGCGCCGTCACGTAGCTGGTCGCGGCCCGCGCGCGGAGCGCGGTGAACGCGCCCAATGCGAGGATCGCCGCCAGACCCAGCGCCGCGTACGTCTGCCAGCGCCCGAGCCGGATGCCCCGGGCCCAGCGCAGCGTGGTGGTCGTAAAGGTGGTCGTCATGGTGCTTCGAGCGTACCGAGCATGCCTGACAACACATGGAGAGCGGTAGGCTTACGAGCGGTCGCGAGGAACTGGCGGCGCATGATGCGTGGAGCGCTCTTCGGCGTCCTGGGAACGCTCGTCGTCCTGGCCGTCCTGGGATACCTCGGGATCGCAAACGGATGGATGCCGGCCAACGCCGACGCCAAGCCGTCAAGCTTGGAGCGTTGGGCCGCCAATACGTCGCTGCACGCGACGCTGCGGCGCGAGGCGCCGCGATCGGCGAACCCGCTGCCCCTCACCGACGCGAACCTGCTCGCGGGCGTCAAGCTCTACGCGCAGAACTGTGCGGTCTGCCACGGCGCCGCCGACGGTACGCCCACCAACGTCGCGCACGGACTCTATCAGAAGCCGCCGCAACTCGCCACCGACGGCGTCGAAGACGATCCCGACGGCGTGACGTACTGGAAGATCGCGCACGGCATTCGCTTGACGGGAATGCCGGCCTTCGGCGGAACCCTCGATCGGACGCAGCTCTGGGAACTCGCGCTCTTCCTCAAGCACATGGATGCGCTGCCGCCGCTCCCGCAGCGGGCGTGGAAGGCGATGAAGAGCTAAGGCCCGTTCGGGTTGGTCGTATTCGGGCCCGGCGCGACGGGCTGGGCCGTGAGCAAGTATTGATCGTTCTCGGTCGGCGAAGGCGCCGGCGAAAGGCTGTTCTGCCCGCTCGTATAGTTCGGGAATATCTGGCCTTGCAGGCTGCCGTCCTTATTCATCGTGCCGACGAAATGGATGCGCCCGTCGGGCTGCTCTTGCGGGAGGCCGAGATCGATCGTCGCGGGACCGATGTCGAACCATACGTAGTTGCCGTCGCGCCCGCCGACGACTTGGATGAACGCCTTCTGATAGGCGTTGTGATAGTACCCTCGCAGGATACCGGCGGGCGTGATCGTGATGTCGAGCTTGCCGGCGATCGGATACGGGGAGCCGTAGACCGAAACGATCCTCGTGTCGAAGTGCAGCGCGGCCGCGTTCGCATCGGCTTGCGCGTCGGCGAGCGCGGGCGCAGCGGTCGTCCAGCCGAGGGAAGCGGCGGCGAGCCAGGCGGCACAACGAAGGGCGAAAGAGCGCATTCTCATGATTCCTATCGGCGGCGAGTTCTGGGAGTAGAGCGCTCCATCGGCCGAGAACGTGACGTTGTGGCCAGCAATGTGATGGAAATCGACCTGCGCGGGCTTCCCGTCTGGGAACGGCCCGAGATGGTGCTGGAGGCCCTCGACCGGCTTCCCGACGGCACGCCCCTCGCCTTTATCACCGAAAACGAGCCGCTCGGCCTGACCGCGCGGATATCGGAGCGCTTTTCCGACGACGGGCGCCAGCTGGTGCTGGAGTCCCGCAGCGTGGGGCGCGGCACCTGGCGCATCAGCATCACGCGCCGCGAGTCCGAGCCGTCCAGGCACCCGGTCGCCGGGCTGCTTGCGGCCACCCCGGCCTTTGCCGGCCTCGAGGCCGTCGTCCGCGACCGTCTCGCCGCCTCGGCGATTTCGCGCTCGGCCCGGCGCGGGCGCGCGCTGGTCGAGGGCAGCCAAGCGTGGCCATACCTCGGCATTTTGGCCGAAGGCGTTGCCGCCGTCGTCAGCGGTGGGGCGGGAGAGCGCGAACGCATCCTCCACGAGCTCTTTCCCTTCGATGCGTTCGGTCTGGTTGAGTTCTTCGACCGCGGCGCGCCGATGGCGCGGGTGGTCGCGCTCTCGAAATCGGCGCGTATCGTGGGACTGCCCTGGGAGAGCGTCGCCGCCGTGGCGCGCGAGCACCCCACGCTCGTCGCCGGGCTCGCCTCCGCGCTCGCGCAGCGCCATCGCTTGCTTGCCGATTGCTTGTCGCAGAGTGCCCTGCCGATTCTGGCGCGCGTGGCGCGTGCGCTGCTTCCGCACGCGATGCCCGATCGCGGGCTCAGCCCCGCCGCTCACGCGCTCGCGTCGATGACGCAGTCGCAGATCGCGGCGGCGGCCGGAACCGTCAAAGAAGTCGCCGCGCGCGCGATCGCCGAGCTGGAATCGCGCGGGTTGCTGCGCCGGGAGCGAGGACACATCCGCCACCTCGACCGCCAAGGGCTGGTCGACCTCATACGGACGCTGAGCTGAACGCCGCACCCGCCTCGCTGCTGGCCGGCGTGACGCCCGACGGCGTCGCGCGGCTGGGATTGCTGCTCGGGCTGGCGTTCTTTTTTGGTTTCGCGTTCGAAGGATTTTTCGCCGGCGCCACGCCGCGCCGCCCCGGCGGCGTGCGCACCTTCCCGCTGCTCGCGCTGGCCGGTGGGGGACTCTATCTGCTCGAGCCGCACCACGCGCTCGCCTTTATCGCGGGCCTGCTCGTGGTCGGAGCGTGGGTCTTCGCGTACTTGAGCAGACAGCTCGCGGCGCCGCTCGATCCCGACGACGGGCCGTTCATCGTTCCGGCCTGCAACGTCCTGGCCTACGTGCTCGGGGCCGTCGCGCTGACGCAACCGCTCTGGCTCAGCGTCACGATCACCGTGGCCGCCGTGCTGCTCTTGGGCGGGCGCCGCCGGCTCCACGATTGGGTCCGGCGATTGCCCGGCGCGGAGGTGGTGACCGCGGCGCAGTTCCTCATCTTGGTCGGCATCGTGCTGCCGCTGCTCTACGGGCGGCCGGCGATTCCGCACACCGCCATCACGCCGTTCGGCGTCTGGCTCGCCGTGGTGGCGGTTTCGACGATCTCGTATGCGAGCTACCTGTTGCAGACGTATGTGTTTCCGCGCAGCGGCACGATCTTGATGGCGATGCTCGGAGGGCTCTATTCGTCGACGGCGGCGACCGTGGTGCTGGCGCGGCGCGCGCGCGACGAGGGGATGACGCCCGAAATCGGAGCGGGCATCGTCGCCGCATCGGCGATGATGTACCTGCGCATCCTCGTCGTCTGCGTCGCCTTCAGCCTCTCGCTCGGCGAGTTGCTCGCGCCGCCGCTGCTCGGGCTGTGCGCGATCTGCTTGGCGCTCGTATGGATCGTCGCGCGAACCGCGCCGCGCTCCAAGACGCCGGCGGCCGAGCGGATCGAGAATCCGCTGCAGCTCAGCACGGCGCTCGTCTTCGCCGGCGCCTTCCTCGTGATATCGCTCGTGACGTCGGCGGTGCAGGCGCACCTCGGGCGCGCCGGCGTCCTCGGGCTCGCCGCCGTCGTCGGCGTTACCGACGTCGATCCGTTCGTCTTGAGTCTTGCGCAGGGGATCGGCAACGTCGGCACCCTGACGGCGGCGGTCGCGATCGTCATCGCAACCTCGTCCAACAACGTGCTCAAAGCCTTGTATACGCTCGCGTTTGCGCGTCGCCGCGCGAGCTTGGTGCCGGCCGGTCTGCTGGGCGCGACGGCGGCCATCGGGCTCGGTTTCGCGGCGCTGATGCTGCGATGAGTTTCATCCTGCGTTGGCTCGGTTTGGATCGGGCAAAAGCGCCGGTCGGCTTGCGGCCCCACCGCGATCTCGAGCTCGCGCTCCCATACGACGCGGCGTACGACAAGGCGCTCGAGGCCTTCGATCTCGTGCTCGGCGCCAACGTTTGGATCGACGACCGCCGCGCCGGTCTCATCGAAGCCGGTTTCGGCCTAGTCAATACCGAGCGCGTGCGTGCCACGCTGCAAGCCGGCGGCGACGCGCTCACGCGCGTGCACGTCGAGGCGTTCTATCCGGCCGGCGCCGCCGTGCCGGAGAGTTCGCGCTACGTCGACGCGCTCGCGGCCGCGCTCGAGCCCGACGCGATCCGCTCGAATCCCGTGTAGGGAACTAGGGCTGCCGGCATCCGCACCGAGCCGTCGCGCTGCTGGTGATTCTCGAGGATCGCGAGCAGCGTCCGCCCGATCGCGAGCCCGGAACCGTTGAGCGTGTGGACGGTCTCGAGCTTGCCTTTCGCGTCGCGCCGGAAGCGAATCGCGGCGCGGCGGGCCTGAAAGTCGGTGCAGTTGGAGCAGGAGCTGATCTCGCGATAGCTCTGCGAGCTCGGCAGCCACACTTCGAGATCGTAGGTTTTGGCTGCGCTGAAGCTGGTGTCTCCGGCGCAGAGTGCCACGACGCGATGCGGCAGCTCGAGCTCCTGCAGCAGGCGTTCGGCGTCGCCGGCGAGCGTCTCGAGCGCTTCGAACGAGCGCTCCGGGGACGCGAGCCAAACCAGCTCGACCTTCTCGAACTGATGCTGGCGAA
>DATJRF010000166.1:0-4524 GCA_035505015.1 Verrucomicrobiia bacterium
GTTGCCGCCGTACGAGTTATCGATGGCGTTGAGGTTGACGAGTCCGGGGAGACCGTAGGCCCCCAGCAATCGCTGCGCGTTGTAGTTCAGGTTGAGCGTGAGCGTGTGCGTCACCGGAACCGCGAGGTTGGCGCCCACCGCGAGCTTGCTGACGTCGGCGTAGTTCGGAACCGCCGGCGTGTTGTCGCCGCCGATCTGCCAGCTCTCGTCGAGCGGCGTCGACGAGTAGGCCGTCGTGTCGTCGCGCATCAGGTGCTCGTAGCTGCTGTCGACGTCGACGCCGAGCTGGCGGCCGCCGGCGCGCAGATCGAAGGTTGCGCCGGCGCCGTAGCCGTTCTCGCGCAAGTTCAAATCCGGCCGGTCGCGATCGAGCCCGGAGAGGCGCCCTTGGAACTGCAGGCGCCCCACCCGCGAGGAGACCGGGGCGATCGCGGAGCCGGCCCCGGCGCCGCTCGCCAGCGCATCGGAGTTCGGATCGGCAAACGGCGCCGGCGCTTGCGCCGGCTGCACGAGCCCGGTATCGGCGAGCGAGACGCCGGTAGCGGCAGCCGGAGCCGGCCGGTAGAGCGAGACCCGGCCGGGCGGAATCACGGCGACCTTGGGAAGCGGGGCGCGCGAGAGCGCGACGAACTGCGACGCCGACGGCGAGAGCATGCGGCCGCCGAAAATCGGTGCGTAGGCGGCGGCCGGCGTCTGCACGGCGACGGTCGCGGTGCTGAACCCCACGCCCGCAACGGCGATCGAGCCGTCGTCGTAAGGCGCGGCACCGAACGCATGCGCGTCGCTCCCGAGGGCCAGCTCGCGCAGCGGCGATTCGTCGGCGCGATCCCCCATCGCGGCGGCCAGCGAAGCGTTCGCGTCGGCGCTCTCGCCGAAGACGCGCTGCATGACGATCGGACCGAGATCCGCCGGCGGCATCGCGGCGAGCGCGGCATGCGGTAGTAGCAGCGCGAGCGCCGCACTTCCTACCACGCCGATCACCCGACGCATGAAACCTCCAGTGACGTCGAAGCCCGCAAACACGGGCAAATTCTAATATCGGTCCCCTTGCAGGAAGGTTTCAGTTACCTCCCGGACGTCTCCGCCCCCTCCGAGGTAAAGAAACGGCGCGCAATGAGCACCGCGGCGTAATCGTCGATCGGACAGGGCGGGGTTTGCAGCCCCCGGGGAAGCAAGCGCCGCCACCCCCGCGGCGGATGCTCGGCAAAATAGAGTTCGCGTGCGTACCGCGTCGTTTCGCGCTCGTCGACGAGATGAATCGGCAGTCCGAGGGGCGCCAGACGGCCGCGCGTCGCGGCCGAGGCCGTTCCCGAGCCGATCGCGAGCGCGTCGACGGCGTACTTCCGAGCGAGCTCTCCCAACCGCCCGGCAAGGGCGGCGACGCTCTCGATGCCCGCCTCCAGCACCGAGCCGGAGGCCTCCACCACGGCGTAGCCCGCCTTGGCGCTGCCGGGATCGACCCCGATGACCCGGCGCGGCGCCGTCACGTCCCGGGTTGCTGGGTGAGCACGACGATGATCGGGATTCCGCCCAGGTGCGGATAGACGTCGTACGCCGCGTAAGCCGTCATCAGGTACGAGCCTCGCTTGGCCAGCTGGGCCTGCATCTGCTGCAGGCTCGGGATCAGCTGCAGGGTCGTCACGCTCTCGGCGAGATACGCCGGCATCTTGGCCCGCGCGACCGCCGAGACGGCGTTCTGGAGCTCGCTGATGGCGAGCTCGGCGCTCGCGCCGCTGTTGCCGGGAATCGTCAGGGTGTAGATCGGGTCGCCTTTTCCGAAGGCTTTGACGTCGGGCAGCGCGTTGAGCTGAAAGTGGATGGGGTCGCCCGCGAAGAGGTTCTGATCGGCGGTCACCGTGAGCATCAAGTTGGCTTGCGCCTGCTTCGCCTCGGTCGCCATGTCGTCGGCGAGGCCGTGCAGGCGCCTATCGATGTCCGGCGGGTTCGTGTAGGGTTTGAGGCCGTTGCGCGTCCAGGTGGAGTTCACGTAGCGGACGGCGCTCGCGTAGTACTCTTGGATCGCGGTGAGGCGCTGCGCCGCCGTCGCGCCTTGCGGGATGATGCCGGTGTAGGGAACCATCAGCTCGTCGACGCGAACGACGAGCCGGCCGGTATTCACCTTTTTCTCGAGATCGCGCTCGCGCGATTGCAGGTCTTCGATCTGCGCGTTGATGCTGCTGAGCTTGAAGAACGCCGTCTTGACCTCTTGCGAGGCGAAGATCGCCACCAGCGTCACGACCAGCGCGATGACCATACCGGTGGCGATTGCGATGATCGTCGACGTGTAGCGCGGGCGAATGTTGAAGAGCGTCAGCCGTTTGCGGCCGACTTGATGGCCGACGCGGTCGCCGACGTAGGCCACGCCGCCGGCGATGACCATCACGAGCAGCACGTTGCCGATTCCGCGGACGATCTCGACGAGATTCATACCATCGCCACCCGCCGCAGACGGTCCAGCCCGAAGGCGGTGAAGATCAGGTTGGGCATCCAGGCCCACAGCCAGGCCCACGACAGGAACGCCTCACCGACGTACGAGCAGAACGTGAGCACCACGTAGTAGATAAAGATGATCGCGATCGAGAGGCCGAACCCCAGGCCCATGCCGCTGCCGCCCCGGATCGAGCGCAGGCCGAGCGGGATGGCGATGAGCATGAAGACGAAGCACGCGAAGGGTCGCGCGAGCTTTTCTTGATAGGCCGCCACGTACTTGCGCAGTTCGCTCCCCGTCAACTGCCCCGAAGCGACGAGCTCGGCGATCTGCGCGCGGCTCATGCTCTCGGGGTCGTCGTTTTGGATCCGCTTGACGATATCCGTTGGAGTTTCGCCGAGTTCGACCTGCTGCTGCGGCACGCTCGGCTCCGAAAGCGTCGAGCCGTCGGGGTTGAAGCGGTAGGCGCTCGAATCGAAGAGCGTCCAGCGGTTTGCGGTGAAGACCGCGCGGTCCGCAAAGACGATTTGGGTCGGCTCGTTGTTGCGGTCGTACTGGATCAGCGTCACGTGCAGCAGCGCCTGGCTGCTCTTGTCGAACGAGGTCGCGACCGTGACCTGCCGGCCCCCGCCGGGGAGCGGGGCGGTGACCGTCAGGTCGCGGCCGAACGCGCTGACCTGGTTGATCGCGGCGTTCTCGATCTGGATCACGCGGTCGTTGGCGTAGGGGACGAGCTCTTCTTGCAGCACGAACGTCACGACCGAAAGGACGAGCCCCGCGGCCAGGAGCGGCGCGACGATCCGGCCGAAGCTGACGCCCGCGGCCTTCATCGCCGTGATCTCGCTGTCCCCGGAGAGGCGCAGCATCGCGAGCAGCGTGCCGAGCAGCAGCGCCATCGGAATGGTCAGCACGATCTCGCTCGGGAGCTGCCAGAGGAAGATCGCGATCGCCGCCCAGAGCGGCGCGTGCTCGTTGCTGACCAGCTTGCCGAGATTGACGAGCTCGTTGGCGGCGATGATCATCGTGAACGCCGAGAGGCCGAATCCGAACGGGCCCGCGAGCTCTGCCAGAACGTAGCGGTCCAGGATCGTGAAGCGCGGAACGGGCAGCGGCAGATCCGCCAGCTGCGATCGGTCGACCGCCACTACGAGCCTTCCACTACAACCGGAAACCTTCGCCCAAGTAGAACTTGCGCGCGATCGGCGAATCGAGAACCTCCTGCGCCGTTCCCGAAACCTCGATCCGGCCGTTGTTGAGAATGTACGCACGATCGACGATCGCGAGCGTCTCGCGCACCTGATGGTCGGTGATGAGCACGCCGAGCCCGCGGTCGCGCAGTTGGCGGATCATCGCCTGAATGTCGGCGACGGCGATCGGGTCGATCCCGGTAAACGGCTCGTCGAGCAGCAGAAAGGCCGGTTCGGTCGCGATCGCGCGCGCGATCTCCACGCGGCGGCGCTCGCCGCCCGAGAGGCTGTCTCCCCGCGCGTCGATGAAGGCGCGCAGGCCGAACTCCTCGAGCAGCGCCGGCAGACGGCGCTCCCGCTCGTCGTGCGAAACGCCGTTCTGCTCCCAGATCAGGCGAATGTTGTCGCCGACCGAGAGCTTGCGGAAAATCGAGTTCTCTTGCGCGAGATACCCGATACCGTTGCGGGCTCGCGCGTACATCGGCGCCGCCGAGAGATCGAACTCCTCGCCGTCGCGGTCGAGCACCACCGCGCCGGCGTCCGGCTTGACGAGCCCGACCACCATGTAGAAGGTCGTCGTCTTGCCGGCACCGTTGGGGCCGAGCAGGCCGACGACCTCGCCGGTCCCGACTTCGGCCGAGACGCCGTTGACGACCGTGCGCTCGCCGTAGCGTTTGATGAGGCCGCGCAGTTTGATCGAGTGCCCGTCGTTCATTACTTCATCGTGTAGTGCGTGAGCGAGATGTCGGAATCGAAGCTGTTCCCGGTGCCGCGAAAGCCATTGGGATCGGCGATCGCCACGTGGCCGCTGCCGTGCAGCATCTGCGTTCCGCGATCGTAAACCAGGCGGTCGCAGTCGAGCGTCATGCCGTTGCCCGTGCGCGCCTTCACGCCGTCGATCATCGTGAT
>DATJRF010000167.1:0-4434 GCA_035505015.1 Verrucomicrobiia bacterium
CGCCGCGACGGTGAAAGAACATCCGACGTCATGGCGTATTCCGCACGCGTTCTACTCGATTCGATCGCCCCATCGGGGATTCGTCTGACGACGCTCGAGGTGACGTTCCCTCGTTTCGTGCTCAGCGAGTTCAACACGCACCGGGTGCTCTCTCGCAACAGCGCGAGCTCGCGGGCGATTCCGACGAGCAAGCTCCTCGAGCGGGTGATGGGCGAGCCGGTCGTTCCGCTGGAATGGGGCCGTAACAAGGCCGGCATGCAAGCCGACGACGTGATCTCGGAGGAAGAAGCGCTCGAAGCGCGGCGCATTTGGCTCGCCGCGCGGGACGCGGCGGTCGCCCACGCACGGCAGCTCTTGGAGCTCAAGGTTCACAAGCAAGAGCTCAACCGGATCCTCGAACCGTTTCTCTGGCATACGGTGATCGTCACCGCGACGGAGTGGGAGAACTTCTTTCTGCTGCGCTGCTCGCCGGCGGCGCAGCCCGAGATCCGCAAGGCCGCGCTGCTGATGCGCGACGCGATCGAGAGCAGTGCGCCCGCGGCGGTGGGGATCGGCGATTGGCATCTGCCGCTGATTCAGGACGACGAGCGCAGCCTGCCGATCGAGCAGCAGAAGATGATCTCGGCGGCGCGCTGCGCGCGCGTCTCGTATCTGACCCACGAAGGAAGGCGCGAGATCGGCAAGGACATCGAGCTGCACGACCGGCTCAAGGGCGAGCGGCACCTGAGCCCGTTCGAGCACGTCGCGACGCCGTCCGGCGACGCGCAGTTCCACGCCAACTTCCGCGGCTGGCGGCAGATGCGCTCGGAGATCGAGGCCGCGACCTGGCCTTCGCTCGCCGCGCGTCGAAGCTGACGGCGCGGGTGCCTACTGCGTAGGGAGCGCACATGAAGAAGCAACTCGTCCACGACACGGGCATCGAGCCGCTCGTCGACGCAGCCAGCCGCATCGCGGCCGCTGCGATGCAAGGCTTGATGAACCATCACATCCAGACCACGACCACGCTCGCCAAAGGCTCCGAGATCGGCGCGTTCGGGGCCGATATCGCGACCGCGATCTTCGACAAGCTCGTCAAGCACCAGTACGAGATGCCGGAGCGCCGCGACCGCACGCCCGCTCGTTAGCGCGCCTCCTCGCGATCGCCGCAAGCGCGGCGGCCGAGCGCGACGATGACGACGACCGCGCAGAAGAACGCGCCGCGCCGATCGGCATCGAGCAGGGCGGCCAGCCACTCGCCCGCGGTTTTCGCGTCGACGTCGCCGGCCCGTGCGGCCGCATCCATCGCCGGTTTGAGGATGCTCTCGAAGGCGATCGGAAGCGGCGGCACCGAGACGACGGGCAGGAAGCCGACGTCGCGGAAGCCCGCGCCGGCGAGGAGCCCTCGCGCGGCCCGCCCCGCGAACGGATTGGCGAGCGTCGCCGCAAACGACGCGACGATCGCTTGAGTCACGTCTTGTCGCGCGCCGGAGATCATCAGCGAGCCCCAATCCTGATCGAGCAAGAGCAGCGTTCCCTGCGGTTTGAGCACGCGCCCGATCTCGCGGGCGGCGCCGGCAGGATCTTCGAGATGTTGAAAGAGGCGATCGGCGCGTGCGGCATCGAACGCCGCATCCTCGAACGGCAGCGCGCAGGCCTCGGCGCGATGGAATGCGGCATTGGGTGGAAGCCCGCGCGCCGTGGCTTCGTCGATCATCGCTTGGCTCGCGTCCACGCCGACCGCGCTGCCGCCGGGGCCGACGATCTGGGCGATCGCGCGCACGTCGTCGCCGGTCCCGCAGCCCACGTCGAGCACGTGCATGCCGGCGGCGAGCCTCTGAGCGGCAAACGTCTTGGCTTTCTGTTCCGGCGAGAATCGCGTTCCGAAGTCGAGATACTCGATGAGCTTGCGGCTCTGGCCGCCGTCGACGTCGCGAAAATCCACGGTAGGGCACCTTCGATCTCGGCTGCGCTCGAAGCCCGCTCGGCCACCGGACGAACGGCTAGTGCCCCGATCCGGCAGTCGCGGACATTAAGAAAAAAGTCGTTATCGGCACGTTTCGCAGCGGCAATCGATGTGATATAACCGTTGCCAACGAGGCGTTGGGTTGCTTGCTCGGCCTCGCAGCTTCCTCTACGCCAGAAGAAGAGGTCGGGTGTGGCTCTTTCCGGGGAGCTTCGGGCTTTTCGTCCCGAAGGTGAGGCGCCGGCAGCGCCCTTTGCGGCCAGAGCGGCGGCCGATGCACCGGCCGTTCGCGCCGTCGACGAGATCTTGCAAGCCGCCGCGGGTGCGCGCGCCTCCGACGTCCACCTCGAGCCGACCGTCGCCGGCGGGCGGATCCGCGAACGCATCGACGGCGTGCTGCGGGAGGCCGGAAACCTGCCGGAGTCGCTCTACGCGCGCGTCCTTTCCCGGATCAAGCTGCTCTCGGGAATGGATATCTCCGACCGCAGGCTGCCCCAAGACGGCCGCTACTCGGTCGAGTACGCCGGCCGCACGATCGACGCGCGGGTCTCCTCGATGCCGACCATCGACGGCGAGCGGGTGGTCGTGCGCCTTCTGGACGTCGGCGCGCGCATCCCGACGCTGGAAGAGATCGGTCTCGAGCCGCGGCCGGCCGCGGCGTATCGACGCGTCATGCACGCGCCCTCCGGCTTCGTCGTCATCTGTGGGCCGACCGGCAGCGGGAAGACGACGACGGCGTATGCGTCGCTCGCCGAGCGGAACGTGCCGGAGCAACACCTGTGCAGCGTCGAGGATCCGGTCGAGGTTCGCATCCCGGGCGTGGCGCAGGTCTCGCTGAACCTGCGCGCCGGCTTGACCTTCGCAAGCGCGATGCGCGGATTTCTCAGGCAGGATCCGAACGTCATCATGATCGGCGAGCTGCGCGACGCGGAGGCTGCGGCGATTGCAGGAACGGCCGCGCTCTGCGGCTCCTTGATCGTTACGACGCTGCACAGCGCGAGTGCCGTCGGCGCGATCGAGCGCCTCCTGGAGCTCGAGATGCCGGCGCGGCGGATAGCGGCCGGGCTCTCTGCGGTCGTTGCCCAGCGGCTCATGCGGCGTCTCTGCAACGACTGCAAGGTACAAGCCGTCGACCCCGGCGGTTCGAATCACGCGGCGATCTTCGAACCCAGGGGCTGCGAGCGTTGCGGCGGTTGCGGATATCGCGGCCGGTGCGCCGCTTTCGACGTGCTCGTTATCGACGACGAACTGCGCTCCGCAATCGGGGCCGGTCAAACCACGGCGCAACTCAATGCGATTCGCGGCGCGAAAACGGCGATCCGTTCCGCCGCGCAGCGACTCGTCGAGCGAGGAGAGACCAGCGTCGAAGAGTTTTCTCGCGTCATAGGCACCGTCGAGTGAGCGCGCAGGCGCTTGCGGCGGTCCGATTTCGCGACGCCGTGTACGTGGCCCGAGAGCGGCGGGCCTCGGATCTGCACTTGGTCGCAGGCCTCGCTCCGGTTTTGCGCGTCGACGGCGAGCTGGAGTGCTTGGATACCGGTAGGCTGGAAACTGCCGACGTGGAAGGCGTCGCCGAGGCCGTCGCGCGGACGCCGTCGCAGGCCGGAGCCGAGTCCGACTTTACCGTCGCTTGGAGCGATCCGGAGTTCGGTACGCTGCGAATCCACGTGACGCGCTCGCTCGGTGCCCCGGCCGTCGCCATTCGCCTGCTCGACGCAAGCGTTCCCGCGCTGGAATCATTGCAGTTGCCGGCGGCGATCGCGGGATTTTCGGTCAAGCGCAGCGGCTTGCTCCTTTTCGGCGGAGCGACCGGGAGCGGAAAGTCCACGACGATGGCCGCTCTGGTCGATCGGATCAACCGTTCGGCCGCCCGCCGCATTTTCACCGTCGAAGACCCGATCGAATACCGGCATAAGAACCTGCGCAGCATCGTGTCGCAGCGGGAGCTCGGCACCGATACGCCCTCGATGGCATCGGCGATTCGTGGGATGCTCCGCTGCGACCCCGACGTCATCGTCGTCGGCGAGATGCGAGATGCGCAGAGCATGGAGCAGACGCTGATCGCCTCGGAAACCGGCCATCTCGTGCTCGCGACGCTCCACGCTCGCGATGCCGTCGGTACGGTCGACCGCTTCGCAGGGGCCTTCCCCGCGCAGGCTCGCCCATCGGTGAGAAGCCGTCTCGCGGCGGCTCTGATTGCCGTCGTTTCGCAGCGCCTCGTCAAGCGTGCGAGCGGGTCGGGACGACGGGCGGTGGTAGAGCTGCTGATTGCGACCGATGCCGCGCGCGCCTTGATCCGGGAGAGCCGCGACCACCAGTTGCGTAACCTGATCGCGACGGGCCGCCAGCACGGCATGCAAACCTTCGATCAACATCTCGAAGAACTGCGCCGCGAGCGGGCCGTCGCCGAAGAAGAGGCCATCGCCGAGTAACGTGCTTTTCTATTACGTAGCGCGCGCGTCGGATGGCCGAAGGTTTGCCGGCTCGATGGA
>DATJRF010000168.1:0-9734 GCA_035505015.1 Verrucomicrobiia bacterium
GCACCCCCATGTAGAGCTCCCACGTCTTCTCGGTCCCGACGTGGTCGAAGAGCGACGCGAATTCGGGATTGTCGAACGGCCAGTTCCAGTTGGGTCCGTGCACCGGGTGCTCGATCGGGATGAAGTGGACCGATCGGATCAGCCCGTCGGGGCGCATCGCCTCGACGATGTTCTGGGCGTCCGGCCGGGCGCGCGGATCGTTGTCGACCTCGGCGCCGATCGAGAAACGCATTCCGCGGCGTAAGCCCTCGGAGACGATCGAGGCGTGCGCGACGTCGACGCCGGCGGTCTCGGCGGCGCCGTAGAGATCGCCCGCGTGGGCGAGCTTGAGCGCGCGGCGCACGGTGTGCACGGCGCCGGGATCTTCGAACGTCAGGTAGTTGATGTGATCGCTCACCATGAGAAAGCGCGGCGAGCCGCGCCGGCAGGCATGGTAGAACCACAAAAACAGCATTCGGGGCGAATACGAGATCGGCCGCTCCTCGGCAAACGGGCGGTGCTCGCCTTTGGCGTGGCCGTGAATGTCGGGTATCGCCGGGATACGCGGGTCGCTCAGCGTTCTACTTCCTTTACACCGCGGGGGATCCACATACGCCGGCCGCCTTTTTCGAGCGCCGGCGAGGCGATCGGTTCGGGGCCGCGTTGATCGACCCACGGAACGACGGTCTCGATCAAAATCTCGATCGCCTTCTTCATGAGATCGTACGACATCGAGGGATTGCTCTCCGACCCGGCGGCGATCGCTTGCGCCGGCAGGTACGGGAGATGCGCGAGCCCCACGATGACCGGTACGGAGGCGTTTTCGGTCAGCCCGAGGAGCTCGTAGAGCGCCTGGTTTCCGATGAACGTTCCGGCCGAGTTGGAGACGTAGGCGGGGACGCCGTTCGCGTGCCACGCCTCGATGACGCGGTCGAAGGGCAGATTCGAGAGGCGCGCGTCTGCGCCGCCGCGGCTGATGACGTCGCTCTTGCGCGCCACGCCGACGTTATCCGCGTGCTCGAAATCGAGCACGTTCACGGCCACGCGTTCCAGCGCGATCGAGCAGCGGCCGCCGAAGAGGCCCATGGCGAGCACGATATCGGGATCCTCTTCGAAGAGGATCCGTTCCATGCGCTCGCGCAGCGTCCGCGTCTCCACCGGCAGCACCCGTACGGAAATGGGACGGCCGGCGATGAGCCGGCCCTCGAGACTGCGGGCGACCATCTCGCTGGGGTTGATTTTGTCGCCGCCGAACGGCTCGAAGCCGAGAATCAGGACGTGTTTCGCCACCTTCGCTAAGGTTGGCGCCGCTTTACCGTTCCCCTTGCTCCATCTTCAAAAGTCGTGCCTTCATCTCGAGGCCGTAGTAGTAGTTGTGGAGCGCCCCGGTCGAGTCGACCACGCGGTGGCAGGGGAAGAAGACCGGCAGCGGGTTGCGCGCCATCGCCTGCCCGACCGCGCGCGCCGCCTTGGGGCGCCCGATGCGGTCGGCGACCCAACGGTAGGAACGCACCTCGCCGGGCGGGATCTGGGCGGCCGCTCGCAGCGCGGCCTGCTCGAACGGCGTGAGGTCGCTCAGATCGACGACCCCTTCGTCGACGGTCCAGGTCGAGAAGAAGCGGTCGAGGGTCTCGGAGAGCCATGCCGGTGCCTCGCCCATCACGATCGGGCGGCGCAGCCGACGCTCGACGTGCGCGCGGACCTCCTCGAGCGGCGTCCCGGTATCGATCCCCAAATAGGCGATGCGGTTCTCCTTGAAGCCGACGTACATCCGCCCGATCGGCGTATCGACGGCGGTCAAGACGATCGGCGCGCGGCTCTTGAACTTCAGGGTCGCGATGTGTTCGACGACCTTCTTGGTCAGGTTGCAGGACGGCTCGGGAGCCGGCAGGCACGAGAGGCAGAATGCGACGCCTTCGTACTGCTGGTAGAGCTCCTGGCACGAGGGGCAGGCGGCGACGTGGGTGTGGACGGTCTCTCGCAGCGAGGCGGTGCATTCGCCGCGGATCTCATCCCACAGCGCGTCGACGTCACGACAGCGCATGGATGGGAGCTCCTTCTGAAACGAAACGCCCGACTTGCGGACCGAGCGCCTTGCGCAGGATGCGCACGGCCCGGTGGACGTGCGACTTGACGGTGCCGATCGGCTGGTTGAGGATCTCGGCGATCTCGGGATGGCTGCGTCCCTCGATGAAGCGCAGCGTCGCGGCGGCGCGCAGGTGCATCGGAAGCTGCAGCAGCGCTCGCTCCACCAGCGCGATCTCGGCGTTCTGCTCGACGATCGCCTCGGGCCGGGGCGGGCCCTCGGTCGAGCCGCGCAGCAGGGCATCCGGATCGGCGAGGGCGTCGAGGGCGACGCTGGGCGGCCGCTTGCCGCGCAGCCGGTTGCGCGTCACGTTGAGGGCGATCGTGTAGAGCCACGGCTGCAGTCGAAGGTCGGCGCGCTGCTCCGGCGACATCTTGCCGAGCGCCCGGTACGCGCGCACGAACGCATCCTGCACGATCTCTTCGGCGTCCTCGCGGTTGCCGGTCATGCGCAAGGCGAAGCCGTAGAGTCGCCGCTGGTATTCGTCGACGATCCGCTCGAAGTTTTCGACGCTCGGCGCCGGAGGAGACGGCCGCGGGGCGGGCGTCCTCGCCGGTTGCGGTGGTGGCACGATGACTCCCCGAAGGAGCGGTGCGAGCGCGCTCATACAGACGCTCCGACCGCTTCCCGTAGGGCGCTGGTTTCAATCCTCGCGTAAAAAAACTTCTGTGGATGGCCGGAGGGGCCGCCCCCGCGCCGGTTTAAACCTCCAGTATGGTTCCTTCCCGGCCGGCGTCCGGCCACCACCGCTCAACCGCTTCCATCGCACGACGATGAAGCGGTTTTTTGTTGATATGAGGTGATGCGTGCAACAAGCCATCGAGCTCACGGAAATTTCGTTCGACGCGTACACGATGTGCAGCTTTCTGCCGAATCTCGATTCGGCCAGAGCGATTCCGCTGGTGTTGATCGGGTACCGCCAAAACGAGGATCCGTGGTTCGTGTGGCTGGTGCCGAAAGAAGGCTTGAGCGCCGAGGGGCTAACCGACGATCCGTACTACGCCAAGGTGCTCGCCGATCCGCACGCCTACTTCGTGAAGAAGCTTGGAAAGTACGTCGAGGAGACCGGCTGCGTGAAGCGCGGCATCGAGATGCTCGTCGACTGCCACCAGAACCATCTGGCCTTCACGCCGCTCACGGTTTTGCGCGATAACCCGTTCCGCCACCCGATGGAAGTGGAGTTGGTTGGAGCGTTTTAGCGTTGGCGCGAATCCAGCGCCGGTAGACGATGTGCACCGGCACGTAGCCGTTCTCGCCCTTGAGCTGGGCGGCGATGTCGAGGGTCTCGTCCAGCCCCAATAGGAGAGCCCGGCTGGCCCCGTAGTAGGCGGTGCCCGTCATGCGGATCTGGCCGGTCATCGCCGCGGCGGTGCCGCCGGCCGGGCTTCCCGTCATGATCCCCTCGGCTTCGAAGCGCACGCCGACCGCTTCGTGCCCGTCGACCACTCCCGGTTCGCCGGAGCGCAAGAAGCCGCGCAGCACCGCGTTCCCGCCCAGCGGCGAGGAGGCTTGGAACGGCACGGCGCCGCGCAGCGCGCGCAGATCGTGCAGCGTGGGTGCGTCGAGCTGGATCGCAAACGGCTGGTTGAGGACGGTGAGAAAGTCCGGATCTTCGTCCACGCGATCTTCGAAGGAGCCGTTGGGCAGGAGCACCTGCACGAAGCGCGCCTGCAGATTCTCGGTTCCGTCTTCGGCGTGGCGCGTGTACTGCGCGTCGACCACGTAACGCGTCGTCTTTCCGTCGCGCGCGACGGTGAGCCATTCGGCCCCGCGATAGGTGATGTGGGCCGTCGTTCCCGCCGCTCCCAGGCGAAACGCGTCGTCGCCGCCGACGTCGTAACGCTGATCGGCGCGTGCGGCGGCGCTCGTCGCTAGGAGCGCGGCGCAGAGGATGACAGCGGCCCGTGCCGGAGGGAAGGAAATCGTGGGCTCCGTTTCTCGCGAGAGGTTTGGCTCTTTCTACACTATCATCCGCTGCAAGAAGCAGGCTGCGCGTCGCGATAGACCAGCAGCGTCAGCGCGGCGATCGGCGGCGTCAGGAGCGCGGTGAGCGGCGCCTCGCCCCAGAAGTCGGCGGCCGGGAGATGCGCCGCACCGAACGCCGCGGAGAGCAGGTTTGCGGCGCTGCCGGCCAGCAGCCAGAGTGCGAGGATGGCGATCGCGCGCATCAGCACGACCGCGTTCCACGAAACGCGGACGCTCCGCCAAAACGCCCACGGCACGAGCCACCACGCAGCGATGCCGTCCTCGGCCGTCGCGATCGCGTCGGCAAAGACGATCAGCCCGGAGAGCAGCAGGAGCGGCAGCGACGCCAGCATGCCGGCGAGGTCGCCGCCGGCCGAGGTGAGGAAGGCGAGGCTGAAGAGCTGCGTCGCGATGAAGTCGATGACGATCACCGCCCACGCGCGCTCGAGGAAGCGCTCCCAGATGGCGGGCGAGCCCGGCGGCTCGGCTTGCATGTCGGCCCACACGAACGCGTAGACCAGCGTCGTGAGCAGCGGCGGCACGACGTACTCGCCGATCTCCAGCGCGTGCGGTGCATGGAAGTAGACCGGCAGCGCTTGAAGGACGACCGCAACCGCAACGGCGGCCGAGTAGAGCGGCAGGCGCGCGGCCGTCAACCGCAGCGCTCGAGCGATGAGATCGAAAAAGGTGGCGTGCGCTCGCAATCGGTACTGCGATCAGCGGGTCACGCCGGCGCGGCGCTCGACGAAGAAACGCACGCTGACCACGCCTTCGCACACGACGACCGTCTCCGCGTCGGCGAACGTACGCCCGTCGATGTCGACGGTGAAATCGCCCGCGGCCAGGCCCGCGAGCGTGCGCTGCATGCTGCGCAGAAACTTGTCGTGCGGCGCGCGTTCGCCGATCGCGGCGCGCACCGCGAGCGCCAGCAGTTCGCGTACGCGCAAGGGCGTGGCTAGGGCGAACGCCGTCGAGCCGCCCATGGCGACCGTGCCGAGATCGAGCGGGACCCGCACGCGAATCACACGCATCCTTTTGGCCTTGCTTCGAGGAGCCGCCTGCCGGAGGGGATAACCGTATGGGCGTGTCTGTGTTCGGGGACTACTCGGCCGACGTGCTGGCCGGCACGGTCGAGAAGCTCGTCGCAAAAATGGACGAGGGGGAGCTAGCGGCGCAGTTCGGCCGCGACCTGCCGGCGATGCCGGGCCCCGCGTTCGACGCCTTCGTCGAGGCCGCGTTCGACGCGTTTCGCGACCGCGGTGAGTCTTCAGAAGACGTCGTCGAAGGCGCCGGTACCTCGCTCGCCGCGCTCGGCGAGCGCAAGCCCGAAGCCGTGGCGGCGATGCTCGCGTACGCTAGCGCGAATGCGGGCGTCCTCAAAGAAGCGATCGCGCTTTTCGTGGAGGAGCACCCCGATTTCGTTTCGGAGCTGCCCACCGCGCTGCGCAGCGCAATCGCCGAGCGTCTCGCGCAAGCACGGTGAGGGAGACGCCGCGCCGCCGGCGCTCGGAGGACGACGAGGGCGGCGGAGGGGGCGGCCTGCCGCTCTTCCCGCTCGTGCTCGCGGTGATCTTCGGCGGCTTGCTGCTTGGCGGCTTGCTCGCCCACTTCTTCGGCGGCCCGCGCGGCACCGCAAGCGTGAAATCCGTTCCGAGCGCGCTGCCGACGGTGGCGTTTACCGCTGCTCCGCCGGCCTACGTGCGGCCCTCCGGCTTGCCGTCGGCGACGCCGGCACCTCGGCCGAGCGCGCGCGCTGCGACGCCGGCTCCCAAACACACCGCCGCGGCGACACCGAAGCCCAAACCCACGCCGTCGACGACGGCCGCGCCGGCACGCGCCGCGGCGAGCGCCAAACCCGCGATGCTCGTCGTGACGCCGGCGCCGCTGCGGAGCGCGCCGGCGCGCACGAGCACGCCGCAGCCCGCACGCTCGGCCCCGCCTCGCGCGCCCGCGTCGCGCGCGCTCACCACGCCGGTCCCGGTGACGGAGGCGCCGGCGGCGGCACTCCCTGCCGCAAGTTCCGCCGCGAGCGGCGGCGCCTCGGGAATCGTTCGCGCCTATCTCGGCGCGCTCGAACGCGGCGACCGCGCGACCGCCGCCGGCTACTTGCTGCGCGGATCGCCCACCGAGAGCTTCATCGATCCGTCGTCGAGCATTCTTTCGGTCCGTTCCGACGCGATCGGCGGCGGCTCGTACCGAACGACCGCCGACGTCCACACCTCGAGCGGCGAGTACTACATCACCTTTACCCTCGAGCCCGGCCCCGCCGGCCTCCAAATCGCCGACCACTACGCCATCAAAGTCGGCCCCTAACCCCCACGCCGCCCTTGTCACGACGACGGGGCGGCGCGCTTTGCATTGTCATCGTGAGCGTAGGCGCGCAGCGCCGAAGTCGAACGAGGGCGGCGCAACGTTTACCGTCGTTCCCGTTCGACTTCGCTCGCTCCGCTCGCTACGCTCACGATGACAGGGCCGGCGTGGGGCTGCGTGCCTTGTCACGATGACGGGCCGGCGCGCTTTGCATTGTCATCGTGAGCGTAGGCGCGCAGCGCCGAAGTCGAACGAGGCGGCGCAACGTTTACCGTCGTTCTCGTTCGACTTCGCTCGCTTCGCTCGCTACGCTCACGATGACAGGGGCGGCGCAGCGTTGAACGGGGAGAGGTTAGACTTCGGCGCCGATGCCGGTGTGGGCGCGGACTTGGAGCTGGTCGAACATCTCTTGGGCGCCGCGGTCGGGGGCGAGGAGCGTGCCGGCGATGGCGCCGATGAAACCGATCGGAATCGAGACGAGGCCGGGGTTCTCGAGCGGGAAGATCGCGTGCGCGCCCATCGTCACCGGGCTGACGGCGATCAGCGCGATCGACGAGATCAGGCCGCCGAGCATGCCGGCGATCGCGCCGCTGCGCGAGAAGCGCCGCCACGTCAGGGCCAGGACGATCGCCGGTACGTTGGCGCTGGCGGCGACGGCGAAGGCGAGCCCGACCAAGAAGGCGACGTTTTGGCCGCGTAGCGCAATCGAGAGCAGGATCGCGAGCGCTCCCACCGCGAGCGCGGAGATGCGCGCGACGTAGAGATTCTCCGATTCGGTGCCCTTGGCGTTGCGCACGAGATTCCACCAAACGTCGTGCGCGAACGCGGTGGACGCCGCGATGGTTAGTCCCGCGACCACGGCAAGGATGGTGGCAAAGGCGACCGCGACGACGAACGCGGTGAGCAGCGGTCCGCCCAGCGACTGCGCGAGCAGCGGCGCGGTGAGGTTGCTGTTGCGCTCGGGAACGATGAAGCCGTTGCGGGTGAGCTCGCCGTTGAGCTGCTGCGACTGCTGGGGATGCTGGTTGATGTACGAGATCGCGCCGCCGGAGTAGATGCGCTTGCCGATGTGCTCTTGCCCGACCAGCGTCGCCGCGCCCAAACCCATGAAGAGCGTGGTAATGTAGAACAAGCCGATGAGGACCATCGCCCACGCGACCGAAGTGCGCGCCGCCTTGGCCGAAGGAACGGTGTAGAAGCGCATGAGGATGTGCGGCAGGCCGGCGGTTCCGAGCACCAGCGCGAGCCCGAGCGAGATCAGATCGAGGGCGCCGTTGGGCCCTTTGTAGAGCAGGCCCGGCTGCAGTAGGTTACGGGTTGCGCCGTCGACGTTCACGGCGGCGGCAGCGCCCAGAAAGTGGCCCATCGAGAAGCCGAACTTCGCCATGACGAGCGCGCTCAGCAGGAACGCCGTGACGAGCAGCAGGCCCGCCTTGATGATCTGCACCCACGTGGTTGCGAGCATCCCGCCGAAGAGCACGTAAACGAGCATCGCGACGCCCACGAAGACGATCGCGGCGACGCTGCCGAACTGCGGGAGCAGCAGCGTCACGAGCGCCCCGCTGCCGACCATCTGCGCGATCATGTAGAAGATCGTGATGACCAGCGTCGAGAGGGCGGCGATCGCGCGCACCCCGCGGCCGTGCAGGCGGAACGAGATCACGTCGCCGACGGTGTACTTGCCGGTGTTGCGCATCGGCTCCGCGACGAGGAAGAGCACCGTCAGGTAGGCGACGAGCCAGCCGACCGAATACATGAACCCGTCGAAGCCGTAGAAGGCGACCAGCCCCGTGATTCCCAGGAACGAGGCGGCCGACATGTAGTCGCCTGCGATCGCCCAGCCGTTTTGGATGCCGCCGATGCGGCGGTGCGCGGTGTAGAAGCCGCGGCTGGTCTGGCTCTGTCCCGAGGCCCAGTACGTGACCACGAGCGTGATGCCCAGGAAGACGCCGAACATGACGAGCGACGGCTGCGTCATTTGCGCAGCTCCTCGCGCTCGTGCTTGGCGACCAGCGCTGCCTCGACGTCGAAGCTGCGCGCGCGCCAGAGGTAGAGCGCGAGCAGGATCCACGCCATCGCGAACTGCGAGAGCGCGAAGCAAAACGCCAGCGTGAGCGGGCCTAGGACCGGCCGGCTCATCAGCGAGGGATCGAAGCCGACCAGCAGCGGCAGCGCGAAATAGTAGGCGACGAAGACGATCGTCGCCGGAACGACGAACCGCCGCCGCGCGCGGACCAGCTTGAGGAACTCCGGCCGCGCGGCGAGCGTATCCCACTCGCCTGCGGTGATGTGGCGATGTTGCTGCAACGGTCACCTCCGCTCCAGGCGGAAGTTTACTCCCGGCGTTCAGCCACCTCTAGCGCGGCGGCGGCGGCCTTCTCGCGCGCTCTGCTCCCGGCGTCGCCGTCGGAACGGGCTCGACCGTCACCTGGAGCTGCGCGCTCTTCCCGTTGGCGTCTTTTACCGTGACGGTGCACGCCCCGGGCGCGACGCCCGTGACGAGGAAGTTGTGATCGGTTACGGTGCTCGCGGTGCAGGCGCTGGTGTTGCTGCTGGCAGCACTAAACGGGCCGCTGCTCGCCGTCGGCGCCTCCATGATGCCGACCGGTTGCGCGTTTAGCGCACCGAAGCCCTGGATCGTGAAGGTGGGCCCGGGGAAGAGGCTCCATCCCTTGAGGTAGACGGTGTGCCCGAGGCAAAGCGGCGGAGCGCCGCTGCCGTAGCACGTGAACCAGGCCGTCCCGTCGGGCATCGCCACGACGCCGCTCGGGCTGTTGGAGAAGTTCCCCGTTAGCGAAATGATTCGGTAGAGGCGCGACTTTCCGGTGCTTGCGTTGATGTAGCCGAGGCCGCCGTAGAAGTCGACGTAGTAGACGTTCGAACCGTTCGCCGAGATGCCGTAGCCCTCCGATCCGGAGGGCGTGCTCGGCAAGGCGAGCGCGGTCATGCTCGCGGCGCCGGGCACGAGCGAGTCGACGCCGCCGAAGGTCGAGCCGTACCCGGAAATCGCATACTGAAAATAGGTGAGCAGAAGCGTGCCGCTGGAGTCCTGCGTCATGAAGTTCGGGGTGACCACGTCCACGTTGAGATACTGCTTCTCTTGCGGCAGCGCGATCTGAGTCAGCGTCGTCCCGTTGCTCGGATCGACGCGATCGACCACGGCATTGCGACTGTCGACGACGTAGACGTTGCCGTCGCTGCCGTATTGGATGCCTTGACCGGACGCCGTATTGCCGTACGGCGTATTCGGCAGCGTGTAACCGACCAGGGCGCTCCCGTCGTACGGCCCGGCGACCGGGTTCTTGAAGACGCGCCCGCCGTTGCCGTCGGTAAACCAGACGTTGCCGTTGGTGTCTTGCGTGAGCTCGCGCGGATAGTAGGTTTGGTACGGGTC
>DATJRF010000169.1:0-16550 GCA_035505015.1 Verrucomicrobiia bacterium
CTGTTGCTCTATCCAATTGAGCTACGACCGCGCACGCCTGCGCCGCGCTTCGCGGCGCTTCGGAGAGAGAGGGATTCGAACCCTCGATACGACTTTACATCGTATAACGGTTTAGCAAACCGCCGCCTTCAGCCGCTCGGCCATCTCTCCAGCAGGCCAGGGCCGATATTACCACACCATCGCCACCCGCACCTACACTGCGATCGGATTGCGACTTAGGGCGGAGCCGAAGGCCCGTCGAGCGGCCGCTCCTCCACGAACTCGGCGCGGACCGCGGCCGGCGCCGGCTTCTTGCCGAAAAAGGCGTCGATTCCCCAGACGCGGCCGGTCGGCAGGACGAAGTTCGTGAGCGACATGACGAGCAGGCACGCGTCCAAGCTCGCCCAGGCGTTGAAGGTAAAGAGGCCGCCCCGTGCGGCCATGTAGTTGAGCGTCAGCAGCACGCCGACCAAGCCGCCGAAGCGCGTGAGCGCGCCGAAGAGCAGCGAGATTCCGACGCCCAGTTCGCCCAGACGAACGAGCTCGGCAAAGATGCCGATGTTCGGCTGCACGAAGTTGGCGAGGAACGCGTGATACGGACCGCCGGGATTGGTCGACTGCAATCCCTTCTGAATGTAGAGGACGATGAAGCCGTTGGGCGGCATGAACTGCTCGCTCTGCGTGAACTTCGGAACGGCGTGAAGCAGCCACACGAACCCCGTGACGAACCGCAGGAAGGCGAGCCACCGCGCGTAGGTGCTCGAGGAGGGCAAATTGCTCAAGCGACGACCTCCTTTCGTATCGGTATCAAACGTGCAATCAACGATGCGGCTTTACCTGCTGCGTCGGCCCGGCCGAGCGCCCGGGCGGCGGCGATCGTCGCCGCCCGGCGGGGCCCGCCGGGAAGTACGCCGCGCAGGACCGAGGCGAGTTCGTCCAAGCGCGGCGAGCGGACGGCCGCGCCCGCCTCGCAGAGCACGCGCGCGTTACGCTCCTCCTGTCCCGGGAGCGGCTTGCACAGCACGATCGGAACTTCGGCCACCAGCGCCTCCGCCAAGCTCAAGCCGCCCGGCTTGGTGACGAACGCGTCGGCCGCGTGCATGTAGTCGTAGACGTTCTCCACGAAGCGCAGCACGCGCACCGGGTAGTCGACGCTCTCGGCGGCGGCGAGCACCCGGCGCTCGATCCGGACGTTGCGCCCCGCGATAACCGCGGCGGCGATCGGCGCGCCGAAGCCGTGCAGCGAGCGGATCATCCGTTCCAGCGGGCCGATGCCCAGGCCGCCGCCCATCATGAGCACCAGCGGCCGCCCGCCGGGCAATCCCAACCGCTCGCGCAGCGCCGCTACCGGCTCGCCGTGCGGCGCAAACTCGGGCCGAACCGGGATACCGCTGACGCTGACGCGCGACGGGTCGATGCCGCGTGCGACCATCACGTCGCGCACGGAGTCGGTCGCGACCGTGTATCCGTCGACGTTGTCGTGGATCCAGAACGCGTGCACCGCGAAATCGGTGAGAATCCCGACCACCGGCGGAGCGTCGGCGAACTGCCGCTTGTACTCCGCCATCGCGCCGCACGGAAAGGCGTGCGTGCAGACGACGACATCGGGTCGTTCCCGCTCGAGCAGCGGCCGCAAGTTCCCCGCCGTGAACTGATGCGCCCAGGTGCGAAAGGGCCCTACTTCCGTGGCGCGCTCGGCGCGGTCGTAGACGTACCGGTACATCTGCGGAATGGTCTTGACCATCTGCAGATAGCCGTCCGAGACGACGCGCGAAACAACCGAGGCGGCGTAGCGATACGAGTCGACGACGTGCGTGCGCGCGGCCGGGTCGATCTCGCGCAGCCCGGCGCAGACCGCGTTCGCCGCCGAGAGGTGGCCGGCACCGACGCTCGCGGAGAGGAAGAGAACGCGAATCTACTCGCCCCCTCCCTCGTCGCCGGCCTCTTCGGCAAAGACCAGGAACTCGTCGAGAATCTCTTGCGCGAGCTCGTCGTCTTCTACGAGATTGCCCTCCATGTCGGTGACGATGAACTCCCCCTCGTCCGCCCCCTCGGGCTCGTGCACGAGCACCGCATAGGAGGTGTGTTCCTCGGGGTCTTCCAG
Source organism: Verrucomicrobiia bacterium (assembly GCA_035505015.1). Classification (GTDB taxonomy): domain Bacteria; phylum Vulcanimicrobiota; class Vulcanimicrobiia; order Vulcanimicrobiales; family Vulcanimicrobiaceae; genus DATJRF01. The sequence goes on from DATJRF010000169.1 coordinate 2,084, forward strand.
GATGCCGACGACCTCGAACGGCAGCTCGGCGCCGTCCTTCGTCTCGATATAGAGCACTTCGGAGAGCTCCAGGGGGCCGCTCGGTCTCTCGCCGTTCTCGGGTGGCATCGCGCTTGGCACTCCTTCTTCGGGACGGCTAGTGCAGGCAGCGGGCGACGTTGGCCTGATGTTCGCTCAGGGTCCTGGCAAAGACGTGCCGCCCGTTCCCGCAATAGACGTAGTACAGGAAGTCGCTCTTCGACGGATGGAGCGCCGCTTCCAGCGAGGGTAGCCCGGGATTGGCGATCGGCGTCGGCGGCAGACCGGCGTACAGGTAGGTATTGTACGGCGAGTCGATCCGCAGATCGGCGAACGAGAGCACATCCTTATGCTCGGGCAAGGCATACTCGATCGTGGCGTCGACCTGGAGCGGCATCCCGATGCGCAAGCGATTGTAGATGACGCTCGCGATCAGCGGACGATCGGCCTCGGCTTTGGCCTCGCGCTCCACCAGCGACGCGACCGTGACCGCCTGCGGGACCGTCACGTGCAGCGCCCTGGCACGCGCGGCCGCATCCGTCGGCAGCTCCCTGCGGAACTGGTCGGTGAGCAGCCCCTCGACCGCGCCGACCGAGTCGCCGATTGGAACGAGGTAGGTGCTCGGGAAGAGAAAGCCCTCGAGATTGACGGTCGCCGTTCCGTCGATCGTCATCCGGTCGTGCAGAAAGCCTTGCTCGAAGGCCGCCGCGTCGCCGACGCCCTCCTCCTGCAGCCGCAGCGCGATCTCTTTGGCGGTGAAGCCTTCGGGGATCGTCACCCAAGCCGCGACCTGCGCGCCGCCGGTGAGCAGCGCGTGCAGCACGCGGTCCTGCGTCTCGTGCGCCGCGAAGCGGTACTCGCCGGCACGCACGCCGGTCTCCTCGCCGCGCAGCTTGGCGAGCAGCAAAAAGGCGGTCGCATTGCCGATGACTCCCTCTCGCGCGAGTTGCGCCGCAATCTCGTGCAGCGTCGAGCCGCGCGCGACGACCACTTGCGTCTGCTGCGCGGGAAAGGATCGGTCGCCGTAGACCGTCTGCCACCACCACAGCACCGCGACCGCGGCCGCGATCGCGATCGCGGCGCACGCGATCGACGCGGCACGCAAGAACCTCCTCATGCCGGCTCGTTGCGCCTGCGTGCCAGAAAGGTCTCCAAAATCAGCGCGGCCGCCATCATATCGACGACCTCCCTGCGGCGCTTGCGCGAGACGTCGGCGGCGAGCAGCGTCTTGGTGGCCTGCGCCGTCGTCAACCGCTCGTCGACGCGGTGGATCGCTCCCCCGAAGACGCGGCGCAAGCGCTCGATGAAGGCGTCCATCTTCTGCGCCGCGATTCCCCGCTCGCCCGAGAGCGCGATCGGATCGCCGATCACGAGCTCCGTGACGCCGTACGATTCGAGATACTCCGCGATACGCGCCAGATCGGCGTTGAGCGTGCTGCGCTCGATCGTACCGGCCGGCATCGCGAGGGACGCCCCTGCGTCGGCGATTGCGACGCCGATACGCTTGCTCCCGACGTCGAGGGCCATGATCGACACGGTTAGCCCGTTACGAAGCCGCCGAGCGCGGCTCCCGCTTTGGGGCGCCGCCCGAGATGGTGGGCGATCACGTCCTCGATCGCCCGCGCGACGCGCGGGGTCGCCCGCGCAGCGGCGTCCGCGCCGCCTTTGGGTATCGCGAGCGCGCGCAGGTTCTCGAGGTCCCGCGCATCCAGCTCGAGCAGATCGCGCCAGCCCTCGCGGCAGCGCGCATCGATCAAGCCACCCGCTTCCGGGTCGAGCCAGGCGGCTTCGCCCAGGCTCTCGCCGCAGCGAATGCAATGGCCCGCCGGCGGCGCGACGCCGAGCAGGTCGAGCAGGCGCAGCGAAAAGCGCGGCAGCAGCAGGCGCGGCTCGTCGGAGGCGGCGACCGCTTCGAGCGCGGCGACGAGCAGCGCGTAAACCTCCGGCAGCGCCAGGTCGGGTTCGCAGAGCGTATCGACGAGCTCGGCCAGCAGCGCCGCCACCGCGAAGCGTTCCGGTTCGACCAGGCGCGTCCACGGGGCGCGCAGGATGTCGGCCGAGACGACGACGTCGAGCGAGCGGCCGCGGTGCATTCCGAGCTCGCACTCGTTGCCGAACTCCAAGCGGCCCGCAAGGTGGCTCTTGGGGCGGCGCACGCCTTTGGCCACGGCGTCGAGCTTGCCGCGCTGCGCGGTGAAGAGCGTGTAGATGCGATCCGCCTCGCCGAGCGGACGCCCCCGGAGCACGACCCCGCGCGTCTTATAGGCGCGCGGCTGTGTCATCGGCGGCTTCGTGTTCCTCGCTCGACACCGCCGCGCCGTCGGTGTAGACGCGCACGGCGAGGATGCGCCGCCCGCGCGTCCGGTCGACGCGCAAGCGCGTGCGCTCGTCGGCCTCGATCTCTTCGCCCTCGGCCGGCAGGCGGCCGAAGAGCCCTACGGTATATCCGCCGATCGTCTCGAAGTCGTCGGTCGGAAGGCGCGTGCCGAGCTTCGCGTTGACGTCTTCGATGTTGGTCCCGGCCTCGACGATCGCTTCGCCGTCGTGCAGAACGTGGATCGGCTCCTGCTCGTCCTCGTCGTGCTCGTCGCGGATCTCGCCGACGATCTCTTCGAGCAGGTCTTCCATCGTGACCAGGCCCGCCGTACCGCCGTATTCGTCCACGACGATCGCGAGCGAATACTTGTCGCGCTGCATCTCCCGCAGAAGCTCCGCGATCTTCTTGGTCTCGGGCACGTGGACGACCGGGCGCATCATCGAGCGCAAGGTCGTGTGTGCGAGCGAGCCGTTGGCGAGCGCGATCAGCAGCTCGCGATCGTGCACGACGCCGACGACGTCGTCCTTGGACTCCTGATAGACCGGAAGCTTCGAATAGCCCTCGGCGATGACGACGTCGAGCACGCGGCGCGGCGAATCGTCGATCGAGACGGCCACCATCGACGGGCGCGGCTTCATGACCTCACGCACGATCGTGTCGCCGAACTCCATCACCGAGTGGATCAGCTCGCGCTCCTCCTCCTCGATGACGCGCTGTTCGGCGCCGACGTTGACCAGCGTGCGAATGTCTTCTTCGGTGACGTAGATCTGGTGGCCGTGCTTGATCCCGAACGGCCGCAGCATCAGCTCCGTCACGAACTGAAAGGCCCGCGCGAGCGGCGTCAGGATCGCCGCGGCCCAGCGCATCGGCAGCGCCAGCCGCAGCGCCCAGCGCTCGGAGTCGGAGGTGGCGATCATCTTCGGGATGATCTCGCCGAAGGTCAGCACCACCACCGCCATGATCGCCGTCGAAAGCACCGCGGCGTACGGCAGCTGCAGCTCGATCGCCACGTAGGTCGCGAGCGAGTCGGAGGCGAGCAGCACGATCGTGTTGCCGATGAGCACGGAGGTCAGGAAGCGGTTCTTGTCGCTGACGAGCTCGACGAGATTCTCCGCCCCGCGGACGTGCCGCTCGGCGATCGAACGGGCCCGCAAGCGGGACATCGCGACCAGCGCGGCTTCGGAGGCCGCAAAGAAGGCTGCCAGGAGCACCAGCAGCACGAGAACGGCCAGGTGGAAGGCGTAGGCTTCCGGGCTACTTCGGGAAGGGTCGGTACTCAAATCGGCGCCATTATAGCATAGGCGGCCCGGCCGCGCTTCGCCCTCACAGGTGCGGCCGGACCCAGAGGTAGAGGCAGAAGATCGCCAGAGCGACGATCGTCCCCAAGATCGCCCCCCAGAGGACCTCGAAGGCCGTATGAATCCGGGCTTCGACCCGGCTTTGGGCGACCAGGAAGGCCAGGAAATAGGCCAGGATCGCGGCCAGCGGCTTTTGGTAGAAGAACGCCAGCATGGTCGCTCCGGCGAAGGCCAGCGCGGCGTGGCCGGAGACGGCGCCGCCCTGCAGCGCCGAGCCCCGGCCGACCCTGGCCTTGGCGAAGATCGTCACGATGGCGGCCACCGCCAGGACGATCAGGGCGATGTTGGCCGGGACGGCGGCCACGGCGGCGTACACCGAGGTTCCGCCGCCGATGATCCCCTGGTAGAAGATCAGGTAGCCGCTGATCACCGCGCCGATCGACGCGACCAGGACCGCGCCGGCGGCGGCGTCCTTCGCCGTCTTGGCGAGCGGATGGTGCGTAACCGTGAGCAGGTCGACGATCGCCTCGATCGCCGTGTTGAGCAGCTCGAGCGCCAGCACGAGCGCGATCAGGATCACGATCTCGACGACGTAAAACCGCTCGAGCCGCAAGATCAGCGTGGCGAGCAAGACCAGCGCCGCGATGAGGAAGTGCGCGCGCATGTTCGGCTGCGTGCGCGTCGCGTACATGATGCCTTCGAAGGCGTGGTGAAACGAGCGCCAGACCTTGCTCTCGGCGATGGGAACGTAGTGCTTCGGGCGCTCCGGCTCGTTCGGCACGTTACCGCTCCTCATACGGCCACGGCAGCTCGATGATCCGGGCCAACCGCCGCTCCTCTGCCTCCATCGCCGCGCGTTCGCCCGGCTCCTCGTGGTCGTGTCCCAACACGTGGAGCACGCCGTGGATGAGCAGGCGCTGAAGCTCCCGCTCCAGCGTCGCGTCGTAAGCCTGCGCCTGCCGCCGCGCCGTATCGATCGAGATGACGACGTCGCCGAGCATCCGCTCGACCCCGCTCTGCGGATCCTCCTCGCCGTCGAAGAGCGGAAAACTCAAGACGTCGGTCGGCTTGTCCTTGCCGCGGTGCTCGCGGTTGAGCTCGCGAATCGTCTCGTCGTCGACCAAGGTGAGCGAGATCGAGGAACCGCGTTCGTCGAGGGCTTCGAGCAGCCGCTCCGCGACGGCGACCAGCGCTCGCCCGCGCACGCCGCTGTGCCGCACGCGATTGCGGTAGTAGATCACTCCCGCTCCGCGTAGGCGCGGATGATGCGGCTCACCAGGGGATGGCGGACGACGTCGCTCTCGTCGAGCTCGACGGCGGCGACGCCCTCGACGCGCGCGAGCCGCCGCGCCGCGTCGCGCAGACCGCTCTGCGAGCCGGCCGGCAGATCGATCTGCGTCGCATCGCCGGTGACGACCATCCGCGAGCCGCTGCCCAAGCGCGTGACGAACATCTTGATCTGATCCGGCGTCGCGTTCTGCGCTTCGTCGAGGATCACGAATGCGTCGGAGAGCGTGCGGCCGCGCATGTAGGCGAGCGGCGCCACCTCGAGCGTCCCGCGCTCGAGATACTTGCTCGCGAGCGCGTCGTCGAGCAGCTCGTCGAGCGCGTCGTAAAGCGGGCGCATGTAGGGATCGACCTTCTCGCGGAAGTCCCCCGGAAGAAACCCGAGCTTCTCGCCCGCTTCGACGGCCGGTCGCGAGAGGATCACGCGCGAGACCTCGCGCGCTTTGAGCGAGCGCACCGCCATCGCCACCGCGAGATAGGTCTTGCCGGTGCCGGCCGGCCCGATGCCGAGCGTGAGCGAGTGTCGCGCGATCGCCTCGACGAAGCGCCGCTGTCCGGCGGTGCGCGGCCGAATCTCCTTGCCGCGCCGCGTTCGCAGGATCGTCGCGGGCAGCGCAAGGTCGGCGCGGATCTCGCGGGCATCGGCGATCGCGAGGCCGACGTCGTCGGTCGTGAGATGTGCGCCCGCCACGGCCGCTTCGAGCAGGCGGCGCACCGCGCGCTCGGCGCGCTCCACGTTGCCGGCGGTCCCGACCAGCAGGAGGCGATCGCCGTCGGCGACGGCGGCGACCGCCAGACCGGTTTCGATCGCCGTCAGATTCGCGTCGAGCTCGCCGAAGAGCCGGACGCGATCGGGGAGCGCATGAAGGTCGACGCTGCGTTCGATGGTCTCGCTAGCCAAGGGTGGAGTATTCGTCGCCGAGCGCCTTGGGCTTTCCCAAGACGGCGGCCGCGACGAAGGCCCGCGCCGCGCCGCGCCGGTCGCCGAAGAGCGCGGGAAGTCTGCGCGGCGGCGGGACGTCCATCGGATGGACGAATGCCGGAATCGGCGGCGGAGGCGGTTCGGGCGGCGTCTGCGGCAGAACGACCGGTCGGCGCACGGGCGCCGGTGCCGGCGCCTGCGCCGGCACGACCGCCCGCGGCACAACCACGCGCGCGGCGACCGGCGTCGCACCAGCGGCGAACTGGGCGCGAACGCCCGCCGGCGCCGGCGGGGGCGCCGCGGCCGTTCCGGCGCGGCGGGCGCTGCGCGCGATGCTCGAGACCACGCCCGCGACGACGATCGCGACCCAAATCAGCGCGCCGAGATCGCCGACGTGCACGGCCTATTTCACCGGCGAGGGCGGCGGAGACGGCGGCTGCGGCGCATCGCCGCCGCCGTCGACGTTGCCGCCGATCGCCGTGCGCATATCGGTATCGGCGTTGATGTTGCGCATGCGGTAGTAGTCCATCACGCCGAGGTTGCCGCTGCGAAAAGCTTCGGCGATCGCAAGCGGCACCGAGGCTTCCGCCTCGACGACCTTCGCGCGCATCGCCTGCGTCTCGGCCTTCTGCTCCTGCTCGGCCGCCATCGCCGCGTACTGGCGCTCCGATGCCTTGGCCTGCGCGATCCGGCGGTCCGCCTCGGCCTGGCTCGTCTGCAGCTCGGCACCGATGTTCTTGCCGACGTCGACGTCGGCGATGTCGATCGAGACGATCTCGAACGCGGTGCCGGCGTCGAGGCCCTTCGCGAGCACGGCTTTGCTGATGCGATCGGGATACTCGAGGACTTCCTTGTGATCGGGCGCCGCGCCGACGGCCGAGACGACGCCTTCGCCGACGCGCGCGACGATCGTCGGTTCGCCGGCGCCGCCGACGTAACGGTCGAGATTCGTACGCACCGTGATCCGCGCCTTGACGTTGAGCTGGATGCCGTTCTGCGCGACTCCCTGGAAGATCGGCGTCTCGATGACCTTGGGGTTGACCGAGGTCTGCAGCGCCTCGAGCACGTCGCGCCCGGCCAGATCGATCGCCGCGGCGCGCTGCCACTCGAGCGGAATCTGCGCGCGCTGCGCCGCGATCATCGCGAGGGTCACTTTCTCGACGTTGCCGCCGGCGAGATAGTGGGACTGCATCTGATCGACCGTGAGGTCGAGCCCCGCCTTGCGCGCGCGAACGTAGTTGGTGACGATGACGCTGGGCGGAATCCCGATCAAGCGCATGCGCACGAGCGAGATGATGCCGAGCGGAACGCCGGCCGCTACCGTTCGAATCCAGACGCCCAGCGGAAAGTAATATAGGAATACGAAGAACCCGACGATCAGGAGAAAGAAAACGATGAACATGCCTATCGTGCCGGCTGCTATCACGGTGGATCGCTCCTACTGAAAGCTGGGGAGGTTGACGGGTTCGACGAAGATGCGTGCGCCTTCGACGCGCGTTACGCGCACCGGAGTTCCCTGCGCGATGAACTCACCCTCCGTGAGCACGTCGATCCGGCGCCCGTCGATCGCCGCGACCCCGGCGGGACGCAGATACGACGCGGCCGTCCCGATCCGTCCGCGCAGATCGCCGAAATCGCTGCTGGTCACGTAGTCGGGTCCCTGCACCGCTCCGAGCGCGAGGCGCGCCACCCAGGCGTTCTCGGGGAAGGCTCGGGTTGCCAGCGTGAAGCAGATGACGGCGAGCACGATGGCGGTCGCGAGCGTCTCGACGCCGACGAAGAAGAACGGGATGCCGAAGGCGAGCAGGGCCGCGGCGATCAGCGCACCGGCCCCCAAAATTCCCGGAAAGCCGTGCCCCGGTACGACGTGCAGCTCCCAGAGGATGCCGACGAGTCCCAAGACGGCGAGCGCGATGACGAAGCCGTTGGAGAATCCGGCGTAGACGTGCGTTCCGAAGAACAGCGCGAGCGCCCCGATCCCCAGCGCTCCCGCGATGCCGTGCATCGTCTGCATCTCGATGAGCAGGCCCAGCATGCCGAGCGAGAGCAACAGCCCGCTCACGACCGGATCGGTCGCGAAGCGTGCGATCTCCTCCGCCCACGTGTAGCCTTCCGTCATACGCGGCGCCCCCGATAAGTGCGACTGTTCGAGCGCCGCATCGAGGCTCGGCGCCGTCGCATCGGCGATGTGTGCGCGCAGCGCGTCGTCGGTGTTGAGCGTAAGGATCGCACCGTCGCGCTTGAACGCGTCGAGCTGGACGTTCTTATCGACCATCGCCCCGGCGACGATCGGATTGCGATGGTTGCGCAGGGCCGTCGACTCGAACTCACCGCGCAGCGCCGAGATCATCTTCACCGTTGCCGGAATCGGCTCCGCGGCGCCGATGGAGGCGCCCGGCGCCATGACGATGCGGTTGGCGGAGAGGGCGATCAGCGCGGCGGCCGAGTAGGCGCGCGCGTCGACGTACGCTATCACCGGCTCGCGCGCCGAGAAGATGGCGTCGCGAATGGAAAACGCCGCGTCGACCAGCCCCCCCGGACTATTGACGTCCAGGACGACGGCGGCGGCGTTCTCGTCGTTGGCTTCCTTCACCGAGCGCTCGACCAGGTGGGCCATCCCCGCGTCGACGGTTCCGTCGATCGGGACGACGACGACCGGCCCGTTCCCGGCGCTTGCAACGCCGGCAAATCCCGCCAGTCCGGCGAGCAGCAAGCCCAGCGAAATCGCAGCCCGAACGCGCGTTGCCCTCATGCCGGTTGCTACCCCGGGCTACGGGAGAAGTTACGCGCTCCGGGCTCGGCTTAACCGAGCTCCTGCGTGACGACCTCGCGCACGAGATTCCCGTCGGCGAGGCCGCGGAGCTGCGGCATCACCGCCTTCATCACGGCACCGGCGTTACGGCTGCCGGCCGGCAAGCGCGCCAGAGCCTCGCGGACCACGGCGCGGACCTCGTCGGCCGACTTTTGCTGCGGAAGGTAGGAGATCAGGATCTCGCGTTCCGCGCGCTCGCGCTCGGCCAGCTCGGGCCGGCCGGCCTTTTCGAACTCGGCCAGCGAGTCGTTGCGCTGTTTGACCAGACGCTGCACGACCGCCAGCTCGTCGGCATCGCAGAGCTCGGCGCCCGCCTCGGAACGCTTGTACGTGAACCCAGAGAGCGCCGAGCGCAGCGTATCGAGGCGCAACTGATCGCGCGCCTTCATCGCGTCCTTCAGATCGGCGGCGATGCGGTCTTTGAGCTCACCCACGAAGCGGCCTAGCTGCGGCGCTTACGGGCGGCCGCTGACTTCTTCTTGCGGCGAACGCTGGGCTTCTCGTAGTGCTCGTGCTTACGCGCCTCGGCGAGAATGCCGGCCTTTTGGGTGGCCTTCTTGAAGCGGCGCAGCGCGCTCTCGATCGATTCGCCCGGAGCAACGCGGACTTCCATACGGTGACGACCCCCCTTTCGGCGTGCGCGCTTCTCGCGGGCACGAAAATAGATAGGCCCCGACGGGCCCCGACAACAGAGACTACCATAGCCGAGCGGTCAGGTCAAATGCTAGGTTCGCGGCGGCTCGTGGGGGCGCCACGTAAGCCGCGGCAGCCAGTCCAGAGTCAGCTTCAGCCACAGCCAATACAATGCCCAGAGCGAGAGCAGTGCTACTGCGCAGCCGATACCGACCGCCCTGAACCAGGACGGAGGCGGCAGGAAGATACCCGCGAGCCCTGCGATGAGGCCGAGCAGTAAGGTCCCTTTGGAAATGTTTTTGATCACGTTCGCTTCCCCGAGCGCGCAGGCATGATTCGATCTTCTCGTCGCCTTTGGCTAGCCGGGTGGCCAGTTCATGCGGCGGCCGCCCAGGACATGGACGTGGAGGTGATCGACGGTCTGGCCGCCGTCGGGGCCGGTGTTGAGGACCAGCCGAAAGCCGTCGCCTCCGCGCTGGGTACCCAGGCGGGCGGCAACCGTCATCAGGCGGGCCAGCAGCGCCCCGTCGCCGTCCTGCGCCAGGAGGCCGACGTTGCGGTGATGCTCGAGCGGCATCACGAGCAGATGGAGCGGCGCCTGCGGATTGACGTCCTCGATCGCCACGACGGCCTCGTCGCGGTAGGCCTCCTTGGCCGGGATCTCGCCGGCGCCGATCTTGCAAAAAATGCAGTCGCTCATGGCTTGGGATAGAGATACTCGAAGGCGATGTGCGTGTCGGGACTGGGGACGAAGCCCCCGATGGTCGAGCGCACGACGATCGGAACCGTGACGTGGACGATCGGAATCGACGGCACCATCTCGTGGATCAAGGCGTTGGCCTGACGGTAGATCGCGGCGCGCTTGACCGGATCGGCCGTCACCTGGCCGGCGATCATCAACCGGTGATACTGCGGGTCGCGCCAGAACGAGTAGTTCTGGGCGTTCGGCCGGTGCGCCGAATCCTGGTCGAGCAGCGTATACATGAAGTTGTCCGGGTCGCCGTTGTCGCCGCTCCAGCCGATCAGGCACATCGCGTGCTCCCCGTTGTGAACCTTTTCGAGGAACACGCCCCACTCGAAGGGGTCGAGCGTGACGTCGATGCCGATCTTCTTGAGCTGCGCCTGGATCGCTTCGGCGACGCGCTGCGGCTCCGGCATGTACGGACGAGGGATGGTCGGGTAGAACAGCTCGGTTGAAAAACCGTTCGGATAACCGGCGCTCGCCAGCAGCGCCTTGGCTTTGGCGAGGTCGTACGGATAGGCTTTGACCGCCGGATTCTCACCCATCATGCCGGGCGGCGTCCAGTTGTCGGCGACGAGCGCACCCTGGGGGTAGAACGCTTTGACGATGCCGCGCACGTCGACCGCATACGCGATCGCCTGGCGCACGCCGAGCTTCTCGAACGGCGAGCGGTCGAGGTTCATCGCGAGGTAGCTGTTGTTGTTGGCGGGCTGGTAAAAGACGGTGAGGCCGGGCGCCTTGGCGAGCATCGCCGCATCGTCGGGGCGCGGATCGGTCAGGATGTCGACGTCGCCCTTCTCCATCTCGAGCACGGCGGTCGACTGGTCGGGGATGTCGCGAATGATGACCGTCTGGTAGACGGGTTTGACCGGATACTTCGGATCGGCGGTCAGCGTGATGTGATCGTCCTTCACCCACTCCGAGAGCGTGTACGGGCCGTAGCCGATCGGATGCTGGCCGAAGCCTTCGAGATCGTCGCGAATCGCCTTCGGCGAGCCGATCGCAAACGACGGCATCGCGAGATCGTGCAGAAACGGCGCGAACGGCCGCGTGAGCGTGAAGACCACCGTATCCGGTTTGGGCGCGCGCACGTCGGCGATCAAGCCCGGGAATCCGCCGAACATCGTCGCGTAATACGGGTAGGGGAAGTTTCCGTGATACGGGCTGCTGATCAAGCGCCAGCGGTCGAAGTTGAACTTCACCGCGTCGGCGTCGATCGGCGTTCCGTCCGAGAACGACAGCCCGTGCTTGAGCGTGAAGGTCCACGTCATGCCGTCCGGGCTCATCGACCACGACTGCGCGATCGCCGGCTCGATCTCGAAGGTGCCGAGTTTGAAATCGAGCAGACCTTTCATGATCTCTTGGGTGACGTTGAGCGACATGCCGTCGCTGGCTTGCGAGGGGTCGAGAATGACGGCGTCCTTCACGCGAGCGACGGTGAGGACCGTTCCTCTGGGCGCGTTCGACGACGCACCGCCCCCACAGGCGGTCAGGGCCAGCATCGCAGCCACGCAACCGATGATACGAACTCGTGCGGTCATAGGCGGAACTCGCACCTCCTGCGGTCAATGCGTCCGAATGTCGAACGTCCAAGACTTCGTCGTGGTGTTTCCCGCTCGGTCCGACACCCGCACCGTCACGTGGACGGGGCCATCGGGATAGGAATACGACGGAAGGTACTGGATGAACTGCGCGCTTCGCACGCACTCCGAGCTGACGTCGCGCCCGTTGACCCAGAGCGAGGCGCTCGATGGGTCGACCGCAACGGCGTCGGCCGCGAAGGTGGCGTACACGGCCGGCCTATTCGTGTTGACCCAAGCGCCGGCTGCCGGCGCGAAGTCGCCGATGCCCGGTGGGCTGCTCGAGGCGGAGATCGTCTGCGGGGCGGAGGCGTCCTCGGCGAGTTCGCCGCCCCGGCTGAGGTGCCCGATGACCGGCGCCTGGTCGAAGCTCGCTCCCGGCGGAATCGTGTAGCTCCCGACGTAGACGCCCGGCGATTGCTCGTGCATCGCCTGGCCCGTCACGAAAGAGCCGATATCGAAGCTTGCCGAAGCGCCGGGGCTGCCCTTCAAGGTGACGTCGACCGCCTCGCCCGGACGCAGCGGATGGTCGACGCCGGTCGAGACGGCATCGATGCGCAGGGCGCCCGGCGACGCCGAGGCCAGCGGCACGATCCGGCTCGCCAGCACCTCGCGGACCTCGTTGCTCTCGACGTTGTACCGTACGCTAACCTCGTCGCCGGGGAGCAGATCGGCGAAGGTCGCCGCCTTGCCGTTGAGCGCGACCTCGGTCGTCCGGCCGAAGCTGATGACGTGCCCGTCGTCGAGCACGAACTCGCCCCCCGCGATCGCGACGATGCGCCCGCTGCGCGAGCCGTAAGCGTCGGTGACGCTCTCGACCGAGCCGTTCTTCTTCATCTCGATGCGCGCGAAATCGCCGGGCCGAACGTCCGAGAGCTCGCCCGGAACCGTGACGTTGGCGTTGACGTTCTGCATCTCGATCGTCGCGTTCGGCGAGATCGGAATCGTCTTCACCTCGGTGCTGTACCCCAGGGTTATCGTCGGCGGATCCGAGAGCACGTCGACGGCGGCGACCGTCCCGAAGCGCTCGATGCCGTTGCGCTCGGCGATCACTCCGAGATCGGTGCGGCCGACGAGTTGCGCGACGATCGTAACCGTATTGCTCTTGCGGTCGAAATGCGCTTGCGCGCCGAGAACGTCGGTGAAAAACCGCAGCGGCGCGTAGAGCGTGCCGTCGATCTCGCGCAGCGGCGCATCCATCCGGATCGAGCCGCCGTCCACCTGCGCCGTCGCGCTCCCCACCAGCAGCGAGACGTTCTTCGAACCTACCGCCGTCTCGACCGTCTTCCCGTGTATCGCGAACGAAAGCCCCAGCGCCTCGATCGTTCGCCGGACCGGAACCAGCAAGATCCCGCCGTCGAGCCGCGGCGGCGGCCGCAGCGGCAGCGGATTCCCGTTGATCACGATCGCAATCGGCCCCGCCCCCCCCCACGCCAAAACGAGCACCAACACCCCCCATGTCATCCTGAGCGTAGGCGCGAAGCGCCGAAGTCGAAGGGCGAGCGTAGGCGCGAAGCGCCGAAGTCGAAGGGCGAGCGTAGGCGCGAAGCGCCGAAGTCGGAGGCGCGGGCGTGGCCGCGGCGTTTCGCTCGGGATGACGGGGATCACGATTCCTCCAGAACTTCCCGGTAGATATCTGCCGTTGCGCGGGCGCATCGATCCCATGTTAGCCGCGCTGCCACCGCTCGACCTTGCTCGCTCAGGCGCGCTCGCAGCGCGTCGTCGCGAACGATCGACTCCAAACGCGATCGCAGTTGCCCGGAATCGCGCGCCGCAAAGAGCAGCGCCGCACCGGAGAGCGCGCTCGGCGCGGCTTGCGCGGAGGCGATCACCGGGCAGCCCGCCGCCATCGCCTCGAGCATCGGCAGCCCGAAGCCCTCGGCGAGCGCCGGCAGCGCCAGCGCCAGCGCTCCCGCATAATAGCCGATCAGCGCCTCCGTCGAAACGTCGCCCAGTGCGACCACCTGCCGGTCGCTGCGGCGCAGCCGTTGGAGCTCGCCGCCGAAATCGTCGGGACCGGTGAGATAGAGGTCGACGCCGAGCTCCTGCGGCAGCGCGGACCACGCGTCGAAGAGCGTTGCGAGATTCTTGTGCGCGCGATGGTTACCGACGTAGAGCACGTATGGCCTCGGCGCCGCGGCGGGGGCAACGGCGGCGAAGAACCGTTCGTCGACGCCGAGCGGAACGACGCGCACCTTGCGCCGGTCGACCCCAAGAAAATGCTGCAAGTCGTCGATCGTCCGATCGTCGTCGGTGATGACGCGCCGGGCTCGCGCGCACGCCCAACGCACGAGCGTGTGGTAGTACGGCGCAACTTTGGATTTGAAGTACTGCGGAAAGCGCAGATGGATCAGATCGTGGATCGTGATCACCGAGCGGACCGGTGCGATCGCCGGGACGTAGAGCGTCGTGAAATGCATGAGGTCCAAGCGAGCGCCGCGCATCGCGAGCGGCAACCGGACCTGCTCGTCGTAGCCGAAGTTTCCGCCGCGCGTAAAGGCGATATACTCGTTCTCGGGTGCGACGCCCGGCAGCCGCGCCGCGAGCTGCGAGGCATACGCCTTCATCCCGACCGACATCTGCCGCGTCGAGCGGGCGTCCAAACCGATACGGCTCAACGGCGCAAGGCCTTCCACGCAACGACCGCCGGATAGGCGGCCGAGAAAGCGGCGACGTAGACGCCTCGCCAGCCGTCGAGCAGCGCGCCTTTGACCGCCAAGAGCCAGAGCGTGCGCGGAAGAACCGCGAGCGCCGCGGCGCCCGCCCGCGCCGGCGAACGCACCACGCCGGCGGCCTCCGCGTTCGTGTAGCGCTCGTACTTCACCCGGTACGAGATCCGGTCGGGGTACGAAAAGTGC
>DATJRF010000170.1:0-6967 GCA_035505015.1 Verrucomicrobiia bacterium
TCACGATCGTACCGCACGGCACCATCGCCGACGGGTTCTTCATGCCGCCGGACCTCGAGGGCGCGTGGTAACGCTCGTTCGGGCGCCCAACCCGTCGGCAATGACGCTCTCGGGGACGAACTCCTATCTGGTCGAACGCGACGGCGACGCGATCGCGATCGATCCCGGTCCCAATATCCCGCGGCACGTCGAAGCGATCCGCGAGACGGCGCGCGTGCGCGGGTTGACGATTCGCGCGATCGCGCTCACGCACGGCCACCCCGATCACGCACCCGCCGCCGTCCCGCTCGCCGCCGCAACCGGCGCGCCGGTCTACGCGCATCCCGCCTCGCAGGCACCGCACGATCGTACGCTCGCGCTGGAAGGCGAGCTGCGCGCCGGCGCGGTCGCGCTGCACGTGATGGACGCGCCCGGCCACACGTTCGATCACGTCGTCTTCTACGAGCCCGGCGAGCGCGCGCTCTTCACCGGCGACGTCATCCTCGGCGAGGGCACCGTCGTGATCGCGCCGCCCGGCGGGGCGATGCGCCCGTACCAGCACACGCTGCGGCGGCTCGCGGACGAGTTCGGCGCAGCGCGCGTCATCTACGGCGGCCACGGCGAGCGGGTCGACGACGCGCAGGCCAAGATCGCCGAATACATCGCACACCGGCAGATGCGCGAGGGCGAGCTGCTCGAAGCGCTCTCGGGGGGGCCGCAGACGATTCCCGACCTCGTGATACGCATCTACGGACCGGAGCGCTCGGTCCTGTGGCCGGCGATGGCGCGCCAGATGCTCGCCTATCTGGAAGCGCTCGAAGCCGAGGGCCGGGTGAGCGCCGAGCCGGCGGGCAACGGGCTCTCGGCACGCGACGAAGCGATCATGAATCCGCCGTGGGATACGATCGTCGGCAGCGACCAGGCCGACGTGATCCGCGAAGAGCTCGGCGCCTCGCTGCACGTCGGCGCGCTCTCGCGCTACCGTTTGATCGCGCGCTGAGCGGCTGCCGCCGCGCTACGGGATGGCTAGGACGATCTTTCCGAACTGCTGCGAGCTCGCCATGCGTTCCGCGGCCGCCGCCGCGCGTTCGAGCGGATAGACGGTATCGATGACGGGGCGCAAGCCGCGCGCGAAAAGCGCGAGCATCGCGGCGAAATCCTTGGGACTGCCCATCGAGGTGCCGCAGATCGTCACGTGCTTCCAGAAGAGCGGAAAGAGGCGGATCGTCGCTTCGGGGTGCGTTCCGCCGTAGACGGCGATGCGCCCGCCGGGACGCACGGCCTCCAGCGCCTTGGCCAGCGTCTCACCGCCCGAGGAGTCGACCACCAGATCGATCGGCCCTTGCGCGCGCGCCTGCTTGTGCCAGTCCGGCGTGGTCGTGTAGTTGAAGGCGAGATCCGCGCCCAGCGCTGTTGCACGCGCGAGCTTCTCGTCGCTGCCCGAGGTGACGATCGCGCGCGCCCCGACCGCTTTGGCAAAGAGCAGCACGAAGCTCTGCACGCCGCCGCCGACTCCCGGAATGAGAATCGTCTGGCCGGCTTGGAGCTCCCCGCGGGTGAAGGTCGCGCGATAGGCCGTGAGGCCGGCCAAAGGAATCGCCGCCGCCTCTTCCAGGCTCAGGTGCGACGGCTTGGGATAGACGTTGCCCTTGCTCACGGCGACGTACTGCGCGAACGTGCCGTCGCGCGGCATGCCCAGCAGCGAGCTGTGCCCGGCGTCCCAGACGCGCTCGTCGCCGCCCCAATCGAGCATCGGATCGATGACGACTTCTTCACCCGTCGCCTCGACGACGCCGGCGCCGTCGGAGCCGAGCGTCACCGGCAGCGCGATCCCCGGGTACTTCCCCTGCGTGATGAAAACGTCGCGCCGGTTGAACGCCGCCGCGCGCAGGCGCACGAGCACCTCGCCTTCGCCCGCCTGCGGGAGGGCGATCTCGTCGAGCCGCAAGTTTTGCGGCCCGCCGATTTCGTGCAGGCGGACGGCGCGCATCGTGCTCATGCGTGGATCGTGATCGCGAAGTGCACCGCCGCCGGAAGCACTTCCAGCCGCGGCGTCGGCAGGCCGCCGAAGGCCGGGTTTTCGTACGTTCCGCCGACGATACCGCGATAGGGAACGCCGGCGTTGTAGATGGTAAACGGCCCCGAGACGCTGTTGAAGACGTTCGTTCCCGACACCGTGAAGTCGACGCTCCCGAACGTCTTTCCGACCGCCACGTCGGTGAACGTGTAAGGCGCTTGGTTGAGCGGATTGTTGCGGCCCGCAAACGTGAACGCCGTCGCAGCGTGCCAGCTTCGGTCGGCCCAGATCATCGTCGCCGATCCTTGCTGCTGCGGGACGCCCAGAAACTGCTGGTCGCCGACGAGGCTGCCGCCGGAGGTCGGGTTGGAGACGTTGGGACCGAGCGCGTACGGATAGGCGACGTTGAGCCCGTACGAGAGCACCATCGTGAGGTGCTGGCGCGGGAAGCCTTGCTTGAGGCGAACCTCCGAGCCCTCGTAGACGGCGTTGCCGATGTTGATGTTCTGCTCGTACGCGAAGCCCTGCGCGCTATACGGCTTGCAGAAGCTCCCGTCGGCGCTCGCCGGCGCCGCGCTATTGAACGGGAAGTAGTTCTCGATCGTATCGCGCAGGTTCGAGCGGTAGACGGAGAAGTCGAGATCCGTCCAGGTAGCGAAGAGCTTCGAATAGCTCAGCTCGTATTCGGTCGCGTGCTCGGGCTTCTCGTTGGGATTGCCCTGCAGGCCGTAGACGCAGCCGGGAAGCGGCGTCAAGCCTTGGTTCGGCTGGCCGTCGGCCTGCGCCGGGAAGTAGTAGCGCTCGAGCAGCAGCGGCGCGCGGAATCCGGTGCCTGCCGAGGCGCGAACGGCGCTCGTGGAATCCAGATCGTAGCTTGCCCCAAGCCGCCAGTTCAGCGTATTCCCAAACGTGGTGTAGTGGGCGTCGTAGAGGCCGCCCGAAAGGCGAAGCTTGCTGCCGGCCTGCTGGGCTGCGCGCAAGAAGTACGAGTCGATGCTCTGCGATTGCGTGCCGGCGATGCCCGCACCGGTCAACGCTTCTTGCCGCGCGTAGCCGCCGAAGGCGAACTCGGCGTCGTCGAAGGTGCGCCCCCACGAAAGCCCTTCGTTATACCGCGTATCGTCGTGCGAAACGTCATAGGGGGAGGCCGCACCCGAACCGCCCGTCAGCGAAACGTTGTCGTCGCTTGCGTAGACGTCCGCGAGCAGCGAGCCGGCGCCGAGCACCGAACGCGAATACGCGTCGTAGGCGCGGATGCTCTGGCCGAAGACGGCGTTGCCGCTCCCGGTGAACTGCCCCGTAATCGGATCGTCGTCCGATGGGAGCGTCCCCGGCGGATTGCCGGCGATGCCGTTGAGGGCGCTGCTCTCGTCGCGGAAATCGCCCAGCGTAAAAATCCGTACGCCCGCATCCGCGCGCTGCGAGAAGTAATAGTCGAGATTGACGAGCCCCATGCGCGCGGAGATGCTCGATCCCAGATGCGTGAGCGTCGGGCAGTTCGGCGTCGGCGTCGCCGCCGCGGCGGGCCCGCGACCGCTCGATACCGAGCCCGAAGGCGGCGGGCAATACGGCGGCACGCCGTCGACGGGATAGACCTCGGACCACTGGTTGACTTGCCCCGCCTGTTGGAAATTGTCGCCGGCGAGCGCGTAGCCGAGCTTGCCGACGGTACCGGTTGCATTGAGCCACGTTTGCGACGTGCCGTACGATCCGGCCATGCCCGAGAGCGTGAGGTGATCCTGAAGCGTCGGCTGCAGCGAGACCAGATTGAGCGCGCCGCCGAAGGTGTTGCTGCCCTCCGAGTCGGCCGGCCCCAACCCTTCGGTGACGTTGATGCTCTGGAAGGCGCTCACGCCGAACTCGGAGAGGTCGAGATCGCCGGTGTTCCCGTCGTTGAGCGTCTGGCCGTCCAGCGTCACCAAGTCTTCGGAAGGATCCGGCCCACGCAGCGAGACCACTTCCGGAGCGGTCGGCGCGCCGGCATCGGGATGCTGGACGATCGCCGAAGGTACCTGCGCCAATCCGCTCGTGATGTTGCTGTAGCCGAGCGCGTCCATCTGCTGGCGCGTCACGTCCATCTCGGGGATGACGTTGCGCGCGAGCACGTAGCCGCCGTTAACCGTCACGGAACCGATGACGCGCAGCTTGGGCGAATCCACCGGTTCGAGCGCGATGTCGATGCGGCTATCCGCGGCGATCTCGCCGGTGTCGACGCTGATCGTGGCGAAGCCGCGGGCGCTGCCGGTCAAGGTATAGCGGCCAGGCGGAACGGTGACGGAGAAGTCGCCCTTGCCGTCGGTCGTCGTCTGCACGCTCTTCGGACCGGCAATGGCGATGTGGGCGTGCGCGATCGGGGCACCGGTGGGCGTGTGGACGTGGCCGCCGACGAGGCAGCATGCGGCAAGCAGTACAGAGAGCATCCGGGCTGGTTGGCCGGGCAAACCAGCCAGGCCTTCCGTGCCGCGGTGCCGTAAAATCGCCAAGCTATGAGCCGAACCGGCATCGTCAAAGCGGTCTTTCGCGGGCTGCAGCGATCCTACAAAACCTTCACCATCGAGATCGGACCGCTGCGCGCCACCGGCGTGCCCGCCATTCTCATCGGCGCCGCCGGCATCGTGCTGGCGAGCGGCGTCACGGCCGCTCTGGCGCGCAGCGCGCCGCGCCTGCCGGAAACCCTCGCGCAGGCGCGCGGGTTGGCAGAAGCGTTGAAGCCCTCGCCGCCGCGGTTACCCTCGTGATCGAAGACGACGCCCTGCGCTCGCTGATCCGCCGGGAGATTCCCGACGCGGAGGTGCTCGTGGTCGATCGCACCGGGACGATGGACCACTTCAACGTCACCGTTCGATCGGGCGAGTTCAAAGGCAAGACGCTCATCGAACAACACCAGCTCGTGTACGCCGCGCTGCGCGCGGCGCTGCGCGACGGCCGCGTCCACGCGGTCGAGCTCAAGACCATCGTCGCGGAGGCGTAAGTACCACATGTCCGAGAACGTTCAGGAAGAGATCGCCAAGGAGATCGAGGCCAATACGATCCTCGTCTACGGCAAAGGCACGAAGACGATGCCGCGCTGCGGCTTTACGCTCGAGACGATCGAGTTCTTCGACCGCTTCGGCTATCCGTTCGAAGTCGTCGACGTGCTCGAGAACCTGCCCAAGCGCGAGGCGCTCTCCGAGATGACCAACTGGCCGACGCTGCCGAAGGTCTTCATCGGCGGCAAGTTCTACGGCGATACCGATATTCTCGGGCCGATGGCCCAGAACGGCGAGCTGCAGAGCGTGTTGCGCGAGGCATTCGGCCACGAAGGCGCGCCCAAGACCACGATCAACCTTCACTAGCGATGTTCACGACGATCGTTTCCCCCGAGGCGCTGCGCGAGCGGCTCGGCGACGGCAAAACGGTCGTCGTCGACTGCCGCCACTTGCTCTCCGACTTCACCCACGGCAAGCGCCGCTACGACGAGAGCCACATCCCGGGCGCCTTCTTCGTCGACGTCGAGAGCGATCTCGCCGGGCCGAAGACCGGCAAGAACGGCCGCCACCCGATGCCGGATCCGGAGAAGTTCGTCGAGCTCTTGCGCTCGCTGCGCGTGCACGACGCGACGCAGATCGTGGCGTACGACGACGGCGCCGACATGTTCGCGCCGCGCTTCTGGTACGTCTGCCACTGGATCGGCCACGACGCGGTCGCGATCCTCGACGGCGGCTTCACGGAGTGGACGCGGCTCGGCTACCCGGTAACGACCGAAGTCCCGCAGCGGCGCGGCGGCGGCACCGTGCGTCTGCGCCCACACGCGGAGGTGCTGGTCGACGCGGCCTACGTGCAGGAGCACCATCGCGATCCGTCGCTGTACGTGCTCGACGCGCGCGCCGCCGACCGGTTTGCCGGCCAGAACGAAACGATCGATCCGATCGCCGGACACATCCCGGGCTCGCACAATCGCTGGTTCAAGCGGAACTTCGCCGAGAACGGACGCCTCAAGAGCGCGCAAGAGCTCAAAGAGGAGTTCGCCGCGCACGGCGACCCCAAGAGCGTCGTGCATTCGTGCGGATCGGGCGTCTCCTCGGCGGTGAACATGCTCGCGATGGAACACGCCGGCCTGCACGGATCGCGCATCTACGGCGGATCGTGGAGCGAGTGGATCGCCGATCCCAAACACCCCGTCGCGACCGGCTCCGCCTAGCGCGTGTAGCCGTGCCGCGCTACTGGCTGTTCAAGAGCGAACCCGACGCGTATTCCTTCGAGCAGCTGCGCAAGGACGGCACGACTTCGTGGACCGGCGTGCGCAACTTCCAAGCCCGCAACAACATGATGGAGATGCAGCTCGACGACCTCGGGCTCTTCTACCATTCGAGCATCGCCGAGCCGGCCGCCGTCGGGATCTGCAAGATCGTAAAAACCTCGCATCCCGATCCCACGCAGTTCGAGCGCGGCGGCGACTACTTCGACGGCCGCGCCACCCCCGCCAAGCCGCTCTGGTTCCTCGTCGACGTCGCCTACGTCGAGCCGCTCGCCCATCCCGTCACGCTCGCCCGCATGCGCGCCGAACCCCGCCTCATGGCGATGCCCTTACTGCGCCGCGGCCAACGCCTCTCCGTCCAGCCCGTCACCCCCCAAGAGTGGAGCATCGTCCTAGAACTCTCAAAACACTCGCCACCAGCATAGCCCCTCTCACCCCGAGCACAGGCGCCCAGCCCTGTCATCCTGAGCGTAGCGCCGCAGGCGCGAAGTCGAAGGGGCGAAGGGCGAAGAACGCAGCACCCTGTCATCGCGTCTGCTAGCGGAAGCAGGCGTACTCCCAGACGGGTGCGTAGACGGGCGCGCCGTCGGCGCCGATGGGTTGCAACTGCTGCCCGCAAGCGTCCCGAATATAGCCAAACGTACGTTCTTATGCTAGGCTTGGAAGGTGAAACTCTCGGAGTGGGCACGACGCACGGGGATTTCGTATAAGACGGCTTGGCGCTGGACGCAAGA
>DATJRF010000171.1:0-2811 GCA_035505015.1 Verrucomicrobiia bacterium
TGCAGCTCACCTGGATGGACGCTATGGTCGGCGACGGGGTGGTGACGCCGCGCGCCGGCACGCCGGTGGAGATCGCGGCGCTCTGGTACAACGCGCTCGAGCGCGTCGCCGCCTTGGTTCGCGCGTCGGGCCGGGCGGCCGACGCGTACGAGGCGCTTGCGAAGCGAGCGCGCGCGGGCTTCGAGCGCTTCTGGAACGCCGGCGCCGGCTGTTGTTACGACGTCGTCGACGGACCCGCCGGCAACGATGCCTCGGTGCGCCCGAATCAGCTCTTCGCCGTCTCGCTGCCGCACGCGGTGCTCGACGGCGAGCGTGCCCGCGGGGTGGTCGACGTCTGCGCGCGGCTGCTGCTCACCTCGTGCGGCCTGCGCACGCTATCGCCGGAGGATCCGCGCTTTGCCCCGCACTACGGCGGAGATCAGCGGCAACGCGACGGCGCCTACCATCAAGGCACCGTGTGGCCCTGGCTCATCGGCGCTTTCGCGTGCGCCCACGCGCGCGCTTACGGCGACGCTGCAACCGCGCGAAGCTTCTTGGAGCCGTTCGCCGACCAGCTCCGCGAGCGCGGCCTCGGCACGATCGGCGAGATCGCCGACGCAGCCGCCCCTTTCGCCGGCCGCGGCGCGATCGCCCAAGCCTGGTCGATCGCCGAAATCCTGCGAGCCTGGACCGACCTCTCCACGCTCCACGGCACGTTCGAAGAGTACGGCGCTCCGTAGCGAAGCGTCGCGCATGCAGCGGCGCCCCGACTTCTCGGATCCCTTCTCGTTCCTGGGCATGCACCGCACGCGCGAGGGCGTGGTCGTGCGCGCCTCGCTCCCGGGCGCGTCGCGTGCCTTCGTCTGCGACCGGCGCGACGGCGCACGTGCGCCGATGCGCAGGCTCGACGGCCTTTTCGAAGCGCGCTTCGAGGGCGAGCCGTTCGCGTACGCGCTCGCCGCGGCGTGGGGCGAGGATCCGCCGCACGAGTTCGAAGACCCCTATCGCTTTGGTCCCGTTCTCGGCGAGCTCGACGCGCATCTGATCGCGGAAGGCACGCACTGGCGCCTGTGGGAGACGCTCGGCGCGCGCCGCCGCTGCATCGACGGCGTCGACGGGATCGCCTTCGCGCTTTGGGCGCCCAACGCGCGCCGCGCCAGCGTCGTCGGCGATTTCAACGGCTGGGACGGACGCCGGCATCCGATGCGCAAGCGCGTCGAATGCGGGGTCTGGGAGCTCTTCGTTCCCGGCGTCGAGGAAGGCGCGCGCTACAAATACGAGCTGGAAGGGCCCAACGGCGCGCTGCTCCCGCTCAAATCGGATCCGCTGGCCGCCTTCGCCGAGCTGCGCCCCGCCACCGCGTCGATCGTCTGCACCCGCAGCGCACACGTCTGGACCGACGACGCGTGGATGCAGGGGCGCGCCGCGCGGCAGCGCCGCGACGCAGCGATCTGCGCGTACGAGGTGCATCTGGGCTCCTGGCAGCGCGGCGAAGACGGCCGCTTTCTGAGCTATCGCGAGCTGGCGGAGCGCTTGATCCCGTACGTGCGCGAATGCGGGTTCACGCATCTCGAGCTCCTACCCGTCGCCGAGTATCCGTTCGACGGATCGTGGGGCTACCAGCCGACCGGACTCTTCGCGCCGACCAGCCGCTACGGAACGCCCGACGATTTTCGCGCGTTCGTCGATCGCGCGCACGCGGCCGGAATCGGCGTGATCGTCGACTGGGTTCCCGGACATTTTCCCAACGACGCGCACGGCCTCGCCTTCTTCGACGGCACGCACCTCTACGAGCACGGCGATCCCCGGCAAGGCTACCATCCGGATTGGAACACCCTGATCTATAATTACGGGCGCCGCGAGGTCTCGAACTTCCTCATAGCGAGCGCGCTCTATTGGCTCGAGGAGTTTCACGTCGACGCGCTGCGCGTCGACGCCGTCGCGTCGATGCTCTATCTCGACTACAGCCGCAAGGCGGGCGAATGGATTCCCAACGTTCACGGCGGGAACGAGAATCTCGAAGCGATCGCCTTCCTGCGCCGCTTCAACGAGCAGGTCTACGGCCGGCACCCCGGCGCGATCACGATCGCCGAGGAGTCGACGGCTTGGCCGATGGTGACGATGCCGACCTCGCACGGCGGGCTCGGCTTCGGCTTCAAGTGGAACATGGGCTGGATGCACGACACCCTGCAGTACTTTGCCCGCGACCCGGTATACCGGCGCTACCATCAGCGGGATCTCACCTTCGGGTTGGTCTACGCCTTCAGCGAGAACTACGTCTTGCCGCTCTCGCACGACGAAGTCGTGCACGGCAAGGGCGCGCTGCTCGAGAAGATGCCGGGCGACCGCTGGCAGCGCTTCGCGAACCTGCGGGCACTGCTCGCGCTGATGATCGCTCACCCCGGGAAGAAGCTGCTCTTCATGGGCGACGAGTTCGCCGCCCTGCGCGAGTGGAACCACGACGCGAGCCTGGACTGGGGTCTGCTCGCGGATCCGCTGCACGCGGGCGTAGCGCGCTTGGTACGCGACTGCAACCAGCTCTACCGCGCGCTGCCGGCGCTCCACCGGCTCGATGCCGAGAGCGGCGGCTTCGCGTGGATCGACTATCGCGACGACGACTCGTGCGTGATCGCCTTCGAGCGGCGCGACGGCGACGGGAGCGAGCCGGTCCTCGCCGTGCTCAACGCGACGCCGGTCGTGCGCACGGCTTACCGGTTGGGCGTGCCGCTGCCGGGACGATACGTCGACGTGCTGAACACCGATTCCGCCGGCTACGGTGGGAGCGACAGTCCCAGCGCGCCGTCGGTGACGCAGCCGGTCCGGGCGCACGAT
>DATJRF010000172.1:0-2826 GCA_035505015.1 Verrucomicrobiia bacterium
AGCGCTTTCGCGCGCCTACGATCGATATCCGACTGACAGCCAAGAGGTGCTCTCCGGGCGGAAAGCGTCGATCGACTGGCACTTCCAGCGTGCCCCCACGGGGAGCTATTTCGAGCCGGAGCTACCTCTGCCCGAACCCGAGATCATGTGAGCGCAGCAGGAGCGCGATCGCCGCGTCGGGCCCGGCGGGCTTCGAGACCCGTTCCATCGACGCCCCGAAGGGCACGCTCCCGAGCGATGCAGCGACGCCCAGGATGTCCTCGCACCGCGCAACGTCTTCCTCGACGCGTAAGACAACGTTTTCGAGCGCGCAGTGGAGCTCGCAGCCGGCCGCGAGAATACGGTCGTAGATCGCTCGCCGCCGCTCGCGGCGCTCGGGCAGCATGAAGAGGCTGCAGGCGATGATTCCGCCGAGCGTGGGCAGTTCGGAAAGGACGTCTTCGAGGACCATATAGCACGACGGCATCACGTATTCCGTAGCGCTGAGCAAATAGTGCAGGCCGTTGCGCTGAGCGTAATCGCGAACCAGCAGGTTCTGCAAGCGTTGCGGAAGATGACCGGCGCGGATCGGGCGGCTCGCAATATATCCGCGATAGCCTCGGGCGCTACTCATGGAAGCCGGCCGGGTAGCGGTGATCGAGTCCGATTCGCGTGAGCGGGCGGATCGAAAGCGGCTCGAAGAAGTCGCCGAGTCGTTTATCCGCGTACGGTGTGAAGAGCCCCTTGAAGCGAACGTTCAGAGACCAACGCGCGGTCGTTTCGCGGTTGACGCGGTTTCCGTGCATAAGCGTGTGCGTGAAGAGCAAGACGCTGCCGAACGGTACGTCGAGGTATTCCACGTCGTTCTCAACCGCTTGGAAGAGCGCCTCCACGCCGCCTCGTTCGAACTCGTGAACCCGGTCTCGCCAGCGAACGTCGCGTTCGCGCGGCAGGATGAACATGCTCTTGGTCCGGTAGCAATCGACGAGCGGTATCCAGAGCACCGCTTCGAACGGCGAATCCTCGGACCACGCGTCGGAGTGCAGCGGGAGGACGGAGCTGGCGTCTCCGGGGAGCTGGATGCTAAAGCCGACGCTGCGCTGAATGGCGAGCTCGTTGCCGACGATCTCGTCGACGAGCTTCCGGCCGCAAGCGTAGTAGCTGGCGCGGAACCACGGCTCGCGCTCGATTGCCGCGATGACGTGGAGCCGCACGTCGTTGACCCGGGCGGGGTCGATTCGGCTGCCGGCGTCGTCGAGATAGGCGCCTGCATCCGCAGGAGCGGGGTCGCCGAGCGCTGCGGCGGCAGTGGTGGCGACCAGCTCGCGAATGCGGACGAGCGCGACGGGGTCGTCCGCCGGCGCGATCACGTAGCCGCGTTCGAGAAACGTCATGCCGCGGACTACGGGGAGGCGGACCGGTTCACCTAGCAGTAGTGAGGGATCTGCGCAATCCGAGGCTGGAGTGTTGATCGTCGGCGTCGATCTCGACAATACCATCGTGCGGTACGATGCCGTCTTTCGCGACGTCGCGCTGGCCGCCGGCTTCATCTCGCCTGCAACCGGATCGAGCAAGCACGAGGTGCGCGAGCTGTTGCGCTCGCAGCCGGGCGGCGAGGAGCGCTGGCAGTGGCTGCAGGCTCGGGTGTACGGACCCCATCTCGGGGAGGCCGTTCCCTTCGAAGGGTTCGCGGCGTTCGCCGAACTCTGCGCGCGTCTCGGCGTGCCGCTCTACGTGATCAGCCATAAGACCGAACGCGCCGCCGCCGATCCGCTGGGCGTCGACCTGCGCGCGGCCGCGCGCGACTGGCTTCGCGCCCGCTTCCCCAGCGCGCCGTTCGCGGGTATTTTCTTCGAAGATACCCGGGCGGGGAAGCTCGCTCGGATTGCCGAGTTGCACTGCACGCACTTCGTCGACGACTTGGCCGAGGTGTTTCTCGAGCCGGGCTTCCCCGAGGGCGTAGAGCGATGGCTCTTCGATCCGTCGCGTCTGCAGCCGCCGGTGCCTTCGGCCGAGCACGCGGCGTCGTGGGCAGAGCTCTCGGGGCGCTTGGAGCGTGCCCACCGAATGTGGCGCGTGGCCTCCGCGCTAGCCTCCGAACCCGTTGACTCGATCGCTCGCGTCGTGGGCGGCGGCAACAACGAGATCTATCGCGTTCGGACGCCCAGCGGATCGTTTGCGCTCAAGTGCTACGGCGTTCCCGACGAGCGCGCGCGCCTCGAACGCGAGGCCGCGAGCTTGCGCTTCCTGCACGCGGCGGGCGTCGAGGAGGTGCCCCGCGTCGTCGCTCTCGACCGCAAATCAGGGGCGGCGCTCTTCGAGTGGATCGAGGGCCGGCGCCCCGAGCGTCCCGGGGCCGGCGAGGTTTCGCAGGCGCTGGCGCTGGTCCAGCGGCTCCACGACCTCCGCCGCGAGCCAGGTGCAGCGGGGCTGTCCGAGGCCGCTGAAGCGGGTATTCACCCGGCGTCGGTCTTTTCACGGATCGACGAGCGGCTGCAGCGTCTGCGCGGCGCGGCGCCCGAGCTCGGGGCATTCCTTGATGAGTTCGAGGGAGAGTACGTGCGCCGCCGCCGTGCCGTCCAACGCCACCGCGATGTGGAGGCGGCGCTCGCGCCGCAGCACAGGACGCTCTCGCCGTCGGATTTTGGATTTCATAACGCTCTGGTGCGAGAGGGCCGCTTGATCTTCTTGGATTTCGAGTACTTCGGCTGGGACGATCCGGTCAAGCTCGTGGCGGACTTCGTCCTGCACCCGGGGATGGTACTCGCAACTGCCGATAAAAAAGAGTGGCTGGCCGGAGCGGAACGCGTGTTCGTCCAGGACGCGGACTTCCGGGCTCGCCTGGCC
>DATJRF010000173.1:0-6576 GCA_035505015.1 Verrucomicrobiia bacterium
CGCGGTCCAGACCTTCCTCACGGCGTACAACACGGCCGTCGAGGAGATCAACGCGGCAACGGCGGCGCCGATCGTCACGTCGGTTCAGCCCGGGTCGGGCGGCAGCGCGCAATCGGTCGGCGGCGGCGTTCTCTTCAGCAACTCCGACGTTCAGACGGTCAAGAACGAGATGGTCGAGATCGTCTCGGGGTTCTTGGGTTCGAACTCGCTCTACAACTCGCTGACGCAAATCGGCCTCCAGCTCAGCGATTCGTTCTCGACCTATACGACGGGAAACAATACCAACTCGCTCACGGGCGAGAACGGGGGCTCGAATACCGACTCGGATTCCTCGTCGGCGGTGCAGCAGACGACGTATGAGGGGACGGACGGATCGCTGCAGCCGCTCGACGTCACGTCGTTTCTGGACGCGTTCGAGAGCAACCCGAACGCCGTTTACAGCTTGCTAACGGGGCCGACCGGCCTCACCGCCCAGCTCGGCTCGTATCTGACCGCGGCTACGGGGGCGCCGACCATTCTCGATAGCGGCGTCGTCGGCACGGTTCCGGCGGTCTCGCTGATCCAGAACTACGAGACGACCAACACCGACGTCATCTCGTCGCTTCAGCAGCAGATCACCCAGCTCACCGACAACGCCAACTCCCAAGCGAACAATCTGCGATCGCAGTTCGCTGCCAGCGAGACGATGATCGCGCAGTTGCAGGAGCAGCAGCAAGAACTCGCGGCGGCTCTGGGGTTCACGATATCGTCGTCGTCCTCGTCTTCGTCGTAGGGAGGCTACCCGATGCAGCGTACGGCGGACCAGCGTTACCTGGAAACGTCGATCTCGACGGCCTCGAAGGAAGACCTGATCGTGCGCGTCTTCGACGTCTTGGTCATCGCGTCGCAGCAGGCGCACGAGAAGCTGACGACCGAGCGCAACGACATCGAAGGCATTCACAAGGCGTTGCTGCGCGCGCAGCGCGCCTGCTGCGTGTTGATGGGCGCGCTCGATCTCGATATCGGCGGCGAGGTTGCGAAGAATCTCCTGCGGGTCTACGAGTTTTGGCATCACGAGCTCGTCATGGCGAACATGCTCAAGGATCCGGAGCGCGTCGCGCGCATCTTGGGTTACGCCAAGGATTATCGCCAAACGTGGCAGCAGGCCGTGACGCAGTTCAAGGCCGAGCGGCTGCAGGCGGCGGCCGCCGAGTCCGGCGCGAGCTTTGCCAGCGCAGGATAGAGCGGGACTCGCTGCGATCGAGCACGAGGTCGCGGAGATCGAACGCCACTGCGCCGAGCTCGAGCGCAGCTTGGTGGCGGGCGATTGGAACGCCGCCGGGAACGCCTTGCGCTCGTCGCGCCGCTCGACGCGCGCGTTCTTGGATGCCATGGAACGCTGCGCTGGGGAGCGCGACGAAGAGTTCGACCGGCGGATCCACGCGCGCATGCGGCGCGTCTTCGACATGCGCGAAGACCAGTTGGAGCGGCTGAGAGTCTTTCGCGACGGCGTCGGGACCCGGCTGCAAACCCTTTCGCGCTGGAAGGCCTTTGCGCGCTCGCTCGGCACCAAGCGGGCGGCCCCCAAGAGCGCCGGACTCGACCGCCGCGGTTAGCCGTCGCCGCCGATTCCCCAGCGCCGAGCCGCCAGCGCGAGCAACCGCCGGTGCTTGCGCACGATCTCGGAACGGCGCGCGCCGAAAGGCACGAGATCCGTCGGATCGGTGAAGGGGATTCGTAAACCGTACGCGGCTTCGACTCGGCGGTTGTCGGGCGAGAAACGCTCGAGCGCGGCAGCGACCTCGCTTTCGAGCATCGCGTCGAGCTTTTCCATGAACGTGAGGACGTCGCGGCTTTGAAAATACTGCCGGACTAGCTGCTGGGGATCGGGGGCCGAGGGTTCACGCTCGCGGACGGTTGCGTACATGCCGTTGAGAACGTGCATGATCGAGGGTGAGACGTTGAGCGCTTCGGGGAGCTCCAGATCGTCGAAGGAAACGCCGGGTCCGAGCGTCTCGACGAAGTCGCGCAGGAGCGTGCTCGTATCGTCGGTCGAGCGGTAGAAGCGCAGGATCAGGCGCGTTCGCCCAAACGCCAGGGCAAACGGATCGGCGAGCTCGCTATAGACGAAGCGCAGAACGACCGGCGCGGTGCCGTAGCTCCCGAGGCCGATCGCTCGGGCGACGAACTCGGCAAAGTCCGCAGCCAGGCCCGATTTTGCGGCCTGAGAATAGATCGACTGGATGTAGTCCGCCTGTTGGCGGAGATAGAGGACGACCGTGACGCCGTAGCCGTAGTCGGCGGCTCGCGCGGCGACGCTGCGTAAGACGTCCGGACGCGCGTGCAGATACTGAAGCTCCTCCGAGCTCAAGAGCGCGGACGGCGCTTGCCGGGCGGCGATCTCCTCGAGCAGCTCGGCGAACGTCCCACCTTGCGGAGCGAAAGAGCCATGCCCGAGGAGCTCCCAGGCAACGTTGTGGTGGCCGACGCCGAGGATGTCGGGCCGGCCCCACGGGCGCCCGGCGCGCGGTACGTAGACGCCCATCTCGTCCAACCGCGCCTCGTTGAGAGCGATCAACTCTTGGATCGACGTCGTGCCGGTCTTGTGCGTGCCGACGTGGAGAAAGAGCGTGCGCTCCGCGCCCATCAGCCGGGATCGATGGATTCGACGTAAACGACGTCGGCTCGCCGCTGCCGCTCGGTGCCCGGCCGTGCGGGAGGGGCGCCGGAGAGCGGGAGCAGCTCGTAGCGTTCGCCGGTGCGCGTGAGGACGCGCCTGCGGTTCGTCAGCTCGACCGGTTCCCAGTCCTGCGGCGCGATCCGGTCGCGCGAGCGATCGTAGTGCCCGCACCGGACGCCCGCGTGAAGGAAGACCGCAAAGCCGGCCGAGCGCACGCGGGCGCAGAAGAGATAATCCTCGTCGCAGACGCGCACGCGGCCTTGTGCCGGCTCGACGAAGACGTGAGCGGGGAAGAAGGGCCGGTCGAACCCTTCGACGGCTTGCAGCCGTATCGCCATGCAGCCCGATCCGACGCCGTCGACGGCGACCGGAGCGCGTTCGAACGCGGGAATCCAGCCGCGCGCCGTGTCGTGCGGATCCCAGCCGTCGACGACCATCGGCCGCAGCCCGTCGCGCGAGTAATACAAAGCCCCGGCGACGGCGATGTTGGGATTGGCGCCAAGGAGTTCGCTGAGCCGCACGAGCGCGTCGGCAGGCACGACCATGTCGTCGTCGCACATGACGAGCTGATCGGCTTCCCAAGCCAGGGCCCGCTCGATCAGCAGGTCGCGCTGCGCCGGGATGAAGTTCCCGGTAACGACGGCGCGCTCGAACGCGGTCACCTCCGGTGGAAGGACGAGTCCGCGCAAGCTCTCGACGAACGGGGCGGAGGGGGCGCCGGCAGTCGGAATGCCGAGCATCAGTCTCACGGCAGGGCGAGTTTGACCGCCGAGAGCAGCGCGCGCGCGGCGGCGTCGAGAGCGGTGTCGCTCTGGGAAAGGACCGCGGTGGTGCGGTCGATACGCAGCCGCACGAACAGCTTTTGCAGCATCGATACCGAGGCTTGCGCGTACGCGCGCAGTGCAACGTCGAGCCGCGCCTCCACCGCTGCACCGACGCCCACCGCGCGCTCCGCCTGCAGCGCGAGCGTCAGTTGGCGCGCCTTCACGAAATCCCAGCGCGCGCGTTCCTGGTCGATGCGCCGCATCAGCTCCAGCGTGGCCTCCGAAAGCTCGGTGGCCAACGTCACCGCGTCCTTCGTCGCCGGCGGCGCGGGAAGGGGCCGCGGGGTTAGCGCCTCGAGCCGGGCGAGCAACTCGCCGGGGTACTCGGAGATCGGCTCTTTCTTTCCGAGCTTTTCGTGGAGGGCGATGCGGTGCAGAACCTGCGATTGCGCATCCAAGTGTACCTTGAGCCCCGCAGCATCCAGGCCGCTCGCATCGAGCGGGCAGGCGAGCGCGCCGCCGAGGATGCAGTGCTGCAGGAGCGTGGGCGCTTTCCCGCCCAGGAAGACCCGCTCGAAGAAGGCGAGCGTCGCCCGGTCGAAGCGCCCGTAGAGGACGACGCCTTCCGCGACGGGCACCGGCTCGGGCGGAAGGGGTATCGCTTGCGTTGGTTGCGGCTCGGGCTCGATTGGCTGCGGCTCCGGCTCGATTGGCTGCGGCTCCGGCTCGGCGATCGGCGCCTGCGCTCTGGGAGGCTCGGGTTCGGGCGCGCGCACCGGGTGCATGGGCGCGGCCGAGGAGAGCGCCGCCTCGGCGGCTTCGGCGATCAGCTGCTCCTCTTCGTCGAGCTCGTAAATCGGCAGCTCGCTCGCGGGAATCTCGACCGGGATCAGCGGCTTGGGCTCGTAGACGGTGGCATCGGCGCGGGCCAGCTCGCCGGCGAAGGCACTCTCCGGCTGCTCGCGGCGGGAGACGATTGCCGGCCGGGCGCCGACGACGGCGCTTCCGGGTGCACGAACCGAGGGGGCTACGATCAAGGGCTTCGCCCCCAGGCGCACGCCGACTTTCCAGGCGAAGGTCGCGCGTTCGCCCGGCGATAGCCCGCCGATCTCCAGGCCCGCTCCGAAGAGCTTTTCGGCGACGTCGTCGTAAGCCGAGCGGCCGTTCCATGCAAACGTCCCGGGCCGGTAAGACGCACCGCCGGGCAGGGGGGCGCCGACGGAGATCTCGGCGGCCGGCGCGGAGCCCTCGTTAGCGATGCTGATTCCGAACGTGACGACCGCTCCGACGATCACGCCGTCGCTGGGAAACGCAGTCACCTCGACGGCCAGGACGGCGCCGCGGCCGGCCGCGGCTGACACCTCGGGGAGCGGCAGGCCCGTCTCACCCGATCCGCGGCTCTCCCAGGCGAGACGCTCTTGTGCCGGTAATCCCAGGGCCCCTCGTTGGAGCTCGAGGAGCCGCATGTCGGCGCTGAGCTCGAAGTCGGGCTCTCGCATCAGCCCGCGGGCCGGCGAGCAAAGAGGCGGCGCAAGAAGTTCGGGCGGGGAACGCTCGACGAACCGTTGACCGCGGAGGCGCCGGGTACGGCCGCGGGGGCGCGAGGAGGGGCCAGCGAGATGCCCCGCGCCTGCGTTGCCGACGTCACGTGATCCGCGTTGACCATCGTGCTGGCCCGTTCGCAAGCCTCCTGCATCGCCAGATGCGCGATCATCGTAAGGCGCCGCGGGACGCCGGCAGCGCCCTCGATCAGCAGCGCCCGCGCCTCGGGCGTGAAGAGCTGCTGGCCCGGCGTGGCGCCGGCCCGCTGCAGCCGGAAATCCAGGATCGCAAGGGTCATCGGCTGGTCGAGCGGCTGGAGGCGTATCCACGAGTCGACACGATCGGCCAGGTTGCCTTTTTCGGCGATTCGGTTCTCCAGCTCGTTCTGCCCGAAGAGCAGGATGTTGAGCAGCTTGCGCTGCGGGACGTGGTAGTTGAGCAGCATGCGCAGCGCTTCGAGGTTCTCGTCGCTCAGATTCTGCGCTTCGTCGACGACCAGCACCAGCGTGCGCTTCTCGAGGATCGCGGTCTCGAAGAAGAAGTTCTTGAGCGCGTTCTTGAGCGCGGCGCTGGAGCGGGGCGGGAGCGCAAGCCCAAAGACGCGGCCGACCGCGATGAGGAACTCCACGTCGGTTGCGAAGGTCGGATCGAGGATTTTTCCGAGCACGACCCGGTCGTCGGCGAGCAGCTCTTGCTCCAGGGCACCGCTCAAGCTCGTCTTGCCCGTCCCCGGCGCGCCCAGCACCACCGTGAGCCCACGCGAGGCGTCGACGGAGGCTGCCAGGCGTTCCTTGGCCCTGCGCAGCGCGCCGAGCTCGCAGTAGAAGTACGGATCGGCCGTGTCCAAGAACGGCTCGCGCTCGAGACCGAAGAACCGATAGTAGGCCATGCCGCCATGCAACTTAGACCACGGGGCGCCAAGGTCTTTCGTCGAGGAGCCTGCCGAGGGAAGAAAGTTCCCAGGAGGCGAACTCGCTCGCCGAACATGGCCGACCCGCTTGTCACCATCGTAATCGCCTCGTATAACTACGGCGAATACGTCGGCGCCGCCGTCCGAAGTGCCCTGGCGCAGAGCTACCGAAACGTCGAGGTTTTGGTTCTCGACAACGCCTCCACGGACGACTCCCTCGCTGTGGTTCGCGCCGTGTCCGACGATAGGCTCCGAGTCGTCGAGCAACCGCACAACGTCGGAATCCAGCGCAATCATAACGACGGAATCCGGCATTCGACCGGCGATTACGTGATATTTCTCTCGGCCGATGACATGTTGCTTCCCACCCTGGTCGGCGACCTGCTGGCCTATCGCGCAGCGAATCGACACGTCGATATCGTCTATGCATCCGCCGCGATCATGAATAAGACGGGCCGGATTATCGAGTACTTCGACCACCCGGCACTCGACGGGGCGGATGCGTTCGAGCGCCGCAACGAGTTCGCCAACCTCCTTACGCGCGATAACTGTGCGTATTTTCCGGCAACGCTCTTTCCGCGTTCGGTTTTCGAAGAGCTCGGATACCTCGACGAAGAACTCGAAGTTCTGTTGGACTACGAGTACGATCTTCGCATGTCCGGCGCGGGGAAGCTCTTCGGTTTCTTTGCAAAACCTGAGGC
>DATJRF010000174.1:0-9170 GCA_035505015.1 Verrucomicrobiia bacterium
CGGATTCGAAGTCGTGGGCGAGGCCCAGAACGGCGTCGAGGCCGTGGATAAGTACAAGCAGCTCTCCCCCGATCTCGTCACGATGGACATGGTGATGCCCGAGATGGACGGCATCACGGCGGTCAAGCAGATCATCGCGTCCGATCCCAACGCGAAGATCATCATGTGCACCTCGATGGGTCAGCAGGCGCTGGTCGTCGAGGCGATCCAAGCCGGCGCGAAGTCGTTCATTACCAAGCCCTTCCAGCCTCCGAAGATTTTGGAGACCATCAACAAGGTTCTGTCATGAGCCAATCCATGAACCTCAGCGACCTGCAGAAGGACGCGCTCAAAGAGGTCGGCAACATCGGCGCCGGACACGCGGCGACCGCGCTCTCGCAACTGCTCAACGCCAAGATCAATCTCTCCGAGCCGCGCATCGACGTCATCAAGTTCCGCGACTTGGCGTCGCGCGTCGGCCACGAGAACCGAACCGTCGCGGCCCTGCACATGTACGTGCGGGGCGAGGCGCCCGGGCAGATGGTCGTGCTCTTCGATCGCGAGCAGGCCCTCGATTTCGTCAGCCAGTTCCTGCACCGCGTGATCGGCGACATCCAAATCTTCGACTCGATCGCCGATTCGACGCTCAAGGAGCTCGGGAACATCATCGCGGGCTCCTATCTGACCGCGATCATTCAGCTCACCGGCAGCAACCTGCTGCCCTCGGTCCCGACGCTCTCGTACGGCACGGTGCAAGCCGCGTTCAGGACGCTGATGTCGATCCTGCCCGATCAAGACGTCTTCCTGATCGAGTCGAGCTTTCTCGATAAGGAAAAGGAAGTCGCGGGGCAGTTCATCCTCATACCGGAAACGGGGTCGCTCGGACCGCTGCTCTCCGTCTTCGGCGTCGAATAGCGGCGCCAGGCCCGCCCGATGTCCGACGAGCTTTTCAATCGCGATGAGTTCGTCTCGTACTTCCGGGACGAAGCCGAGGAGCTGCTGCAGCAGATCGACGCGGATCTGCTCAAGCTCGAAGAGGTCGCCAACTCCAAAGAGACCGACCCCGAGATCGTCAACTCGCTCTTCCGCGCGCTGCACACGATCAAGGGCAGCGGCGGCATGCTGGGCTTTACCGACGTTCAGGGGCTCGCTCACAAACTCGAGAACCTCTGCGACCTGCTGCGCAAGGACCGAATGCCGCTCTCGGAGAGCTGCGTCGACATCCTCTTTTCGGGGCGCGACTTTCTCACCGATCTCGTAGAGTCGGCGGTCACCGGCGCGCCGCCCCCCAGCGGTTTGGGCGAATATCTCTCGCGGCTCGATCAGTTCGTCGCGATCTACGAAGAGACGTCGCACGTCATCGAGGGCCGGCACGGCACGCAGACCTCGTTCGAAGAGGCCGCGAAGGAAGAGGCGCCCTCGGCCAGCTCGGCCGACGTCGAAGCCTTCGAGGCCGAAGTCGCCCGGCTGCTCGCCGAGGCCGAGGAGCAGCAGCGCGGTTCCGCTCCCGCCGCCGTCGCTCCCGCCGTGGCCGAGGCGCCGCCGGAACCCCCGCCTGCGCCCGAAGCCGCTCCCGCCGCCGCAGCGGCGCCTGCGCCCGCGGACCCCGCCCCGGCGCCGGCGGCCGCGAGCCCGGCAGCCGCGCAAGCCCCGGCCGCCGCCGCAGCGGCGCCCGGCGAGAAGAAGGGCGAGGCCAAGCGCAGCTCGATCCACCAGACGATCCGCGTCGACATCGAGCGCCTCGACGCGCTGCTCAACTTGGTCGGCGAGCTCGTCATCAACCGCACGCGCATCTCGGATATCGCCAACACGCTCGAGCGGCTGATGGCCGACAAGGCGATCGACGGCTCGCTCGGCATCATCGGCCCCCTCGCCAAGGATCTGGCCGACTCGGCCGCGCTGCTCGCGCGCACGACCAACGAGATCCAAGAGTCGATCATGAAGGTCCGCATGGTCCCGATCGGCCAGGTCTTCGACCGGTTTCCGCGCCTGGTGCGCGACGTGGCCAAGGCGCGCGGCAAGGAAGTGCAGCTGGTCATCTCCGGCGCCGAAACGGATCTCGACAAGACGATCGTCGACGAGGTCGGCGAGCCGCTCATGCATCTCCTGCGCAACTGCGTCGATCACGGCCTCGAGCTTCCCGACGTGCGCGAGCAGCGCGGCAAGCCGCGGGTCGGCACGATCTCGCTCAACGCCTATCACGAAGGCAACCAGATCATCATCGAGGTCTCCGACGACGGCGGCGGCATCGACCTGGAGAAGGTGCGCGCGCGCGGCATCAAGCAGGGCTTGATCTCCGCCGACGACCGTTTGCCCGATCGCGATCTCATCGAGCTGATCTTCACGCCCGGCTTCTCGACCGCCGAGGTCATCTCGGACGTGAGCGGGCGCGGCGTCGGCATGGACGTCGTCAAGAAGAACATCACGCGCCTCAAGGGGATCTTCGACGTCGATTCGGTCTCCGGATCCGGTACGCGCTTTACGATCAAGCTGCCGCTCACGCTCGCGATCATCCAGGCGCTGCTGGTGCGGGTCGTCGAGGAGCTCTACGCGATCCCGCTCGACTCGGTCATCGAATCGCAGCGCGTGGAGATGCCGGACGTGCGAACGGTGCACGGCAA
Source organism: Verrucomicrobiia bacterium (assembly GCA_035505015.1). GTDB lineage: Bacteria > Vulcanimicrobiota > Vulcanimicrobiia > Vulcanimicrobiales > Vulcanimicrobiaceae > DATJRF01. The sequence continues at coordinate 2,601 of DATJRF010000174.1, forward strand.
CGAGGTCATCACCCTGCGCGGCCAGGTCGTGCCGCTGGTGCGGATCGCGGATTTCTTCGAGCTGGGCGGCCGGCGCGACCCCGACAAAGTGATGATCGTGATCGTCGGCCTGCAGGGCCGGCAAGTCGGCTTGGTCGTCGACTCCTTTGAAGGCGAGCAGGAGATCGTCATCAAACCGCTATCGGACGTCGTCGGGCGAATCCCCGGCATATCGGGGGCGACGATTCTGGGCAACGGCTCGATCTCGCTCATCATCGACGTGCACTCGCTGGTCAGCGAAGCGTACGTCGGCGGCAAATCGGCGCGCGCCGAGTTTTCGGGAGTATAACGACGGATGGCGGAAACCCGCGAAGAGAAGCAGCAGCTATCGGGCGACATCGTGCAGGTCGTCTCGTTCCGTTTGGGCGGCGAAGAGTACGGCGTCGACATCGCGCAGGTTCAGGAAATCATCCGCATGGTCGAGATCACGCACGTGCCGCGGGCTCCGCACTTCATGGAAGGCGTAATCAACCTGCGCGGCCAGCTCATTCCGATCATCGACTTGCGCACCCGCTTCGGCATGCCCCGCATCGAGGCGAGCAAGAGCAGCCGCATCGTCGTCACCGAGATCGGCACCAAGAAGGTGGGCATCGTGGTCGACTCCGTCTCCGAAGTGCTCAACATTCCGACCGAGAACGTCGAGGACGCCCCCGAGATGGTCGCCGGCGTGGGCACCGAGTACATCCAGGGCGTCGGCAAGCTCGGCGACCGCCTGATCATCATGCTCGACCTCACGATGGTCATCACCAGCGAAGAAAAACAAGCCCTCGAAACCGTCGAAGCCTAACCTCCGCCCACTGTCACGGCGAGCGCAGGCGCGCAGCGATGTCATGGTGAGCGTAGGCGCGCAGCGCCGGAGTCGAACCACGCGCTCGCCCTTCGCGGCGGGCTCTGGCGGGGCATAAGGAGCTCTTAAGAGATTAGTTGACAGGCGGGGCCGGAGGGTGTAGGCTACAACTAAATCTTTAGGAACTTAGGAGGGACCGGCGTGGCCCGGAAGCGATCGACCACTCTCACCGAAGCCGAGCTGCGGCTGATGGACGTGCTCTGGGAGCGCGGGACGGCGACCGTCGCGGAGATCACCGCGGCGCTGCCGCCGCCCCCGATCGCCTACAATAGCGTGCTGACGACCATGCGCATCCTCGAGCAGAAGGGGTACGTCGCCCACGAGGAGGCGGGCCGGGCCTTCGTCTACCGCCCGCTCGTCGCGCGCGAGGCGGCGGCGCAGTCGGCGGTCGGCCACGTGCTCTCACGCTTCTTTGACAACAGCGCGGGGGCGCTCGCGCTGCGCTTGATCGAGAAGGAGCGGCCGTCGGGCGAGGAGCTCAGCCGGCTCAAGGCCCTGATCGAGCAGTACGAGGAGGGGAAGCGATGAGCCGCACGATTCTCGAAGCGGTCGTTCCGTTGGCCGGCGCGATCGCCGCGATCGCGATCAACGCGCTCTGGCAGGACGCGCTGCTCGTGCTCGGCGTCTGGTCGCTGCTGCGGCTGTGGCCGTCGATCAACGCGGCAACCCGATACACGGTGTGGAGCGCGACGCTGATCGCCGCGGTCGTCGTGCCGCTGGCGACGACGCTGCCCTTCATCGCTGCGCCGCCGTCGCCGGTCTCCTCGATAACGGGAGTTGCCGGAGGCCCGAGGACGCCCATCCTCACCTCGCAAGCAGCCGCGCATCACACTGAGCCCTCGGTGGTGCGCGGCGCCGGCGGCGGCGTCGCAAGTGAAACGCTACCGCGCGTTTCCCTTCCCCGGTTCCCCGAACGCTTTCGCCTAACCTTGCCGCTGCCGCTCGCGATCGGCGTCTTTGCGATCTGGGCGATCTTGAGCGGCCTTGCCATGCTGCGCTTGACGATCGGCATCGTCCGCCTGGAGCGGCTCAAGCGCGACGCACTGCCGCTGCCGATCGAGTACCGCGATGCGATGACGCGCTGGAACGCCGTCAACAAGGGATCGCGCGAGGTGCGGCTGTGCGTGAGCGACGAGATCGACGTGCCGGTCGCGATCGGCTTGTTCGACGCGATGATCCTCATTCCAAAGGCATTGCTCGAGTTGCTCTCGCAAGCCGAGGTCGATCAGATCAGCCTGCACGAACTGGCGCACCTGCGCCGGGCCGACGACTGGAGCAACGGGTTTGCGCGCCTGCTGCTCGCGCTCTTGGCGTGGAACCCGGCCGCACAGTTCGCCGCCGCGCAGCTCGACCTCGAGCGCGAGGTCGCCTGCGACGATTGGGTGCTCTCGCTCACCGGCGCGGTTCGCCCCTACGCGCTGACGCTCACGAAGATGGCCGAGACCGCATCGTGGCCGCACGCACCGGTCGCGGCGCCCGGCGTTTTCGCTTCGCGCAAACATATCTCGCTGCGCATCGAGCGCCTGCTCGGCGCGGGGCGCAACGTCGCCACCTCGCTCTCGTTCGCACCGGCCGCAGCCGCCATCGCGGTCGTCGGCGCTCTTGCCGGCGCGATCGCCTTCGTCGCGCCGTCGATCGCCGCGCCGGTCGCGCTCGCCGCCGTCGCGCCTGCGCCGCAGGCTACGCCGGCGGCACCGCAGTTCAAACGAGTGCGCTTGTTCGTGATCGCCGATCGCGACGTCTCACCGGCTCCGGCCGCTGCTCCGGCCAGGCCGGCATCGCCCGCACCGCCGGCGACGCCTGCGACGCCCGGCGTGCAGCACATGCTCGTCCCGGGGACGCACGTGCACGTGCCGGCCCGCACCATCCACATTCCCGCGGTCAACATCGACACGCCCGACATCGACGTGACGATCCGGCCGCTCGATCGCGAGCGTGCGCTGGCGCAAGCGGAGCGCCGCCTCGCGCAAGCCGAATCGGAGCGCAAAATCTCCGACGCCACCCGGCTCGCGAGCGAGGCGAGCGCTGCGGCCGGCCTCTCGATCGCCCAAGCTTTCAGCGGTTTTGGCGGCAGCGGCCCTCACGCCCTGACGGTCGCGCAGAACGCGCGCATCTGCAGCGTCTGCAACCTCAGAGGCAAAGACCTCTCGGGGCAGGATCTGCACGGCGCCGAGTACACCGCCAGCGACCTCAGCTACGCCAAGCTGCGTGGAACCGACTTCTCCGGCGGCACCTTCAAGGTCGTCGACTTCGCGCATGCGGATCTGCGCGGCGCCTCGTTCCGCGGCGCCAGCCTCACCGGCGTCGACTTCTCGCATGCCGATCTGACCGGCGTCGATTTCACCGGGGCAAAGGTCAGCGAAGCCAACTTCAGCGGAACGAATCTCGCGAACGCGTCGATTCGGGACGTGCTCGATACCTGTAACGGCTGCGATTTCAACCACTCGGCCTTCACCGGCGCCGACCTCTCCGGCATTCACATCCAGAACGACGCGTTTACCGGAGCGGACCTTCGCAACGTCAACTTCTCCGGAACGACGATTACGGGCGTCGACTTCAGCCATGCGAGGCTGGACGGCGCCAATCTCGCGGGGGCGACGCTCGATGCTTGCGATCTCAGCGGCGTCGCCCTGGAGCGCGTCGACCTTTCGAAAACGCATCTGATCGGCGTCAATCTCCCCGGACGATCGCACTAGGTAGTTAGGGTCTGCCCTTTCCGATCGCCTCGCGCGCGAGGCTTGGTTTCCTGCGTCCATCTGCTCCAACGTTTCGGCCGCTTATCACCTGCTCGTGCGGCATGCCGCTCGTCGCGGTTCCCCAGGCGATCTTCACAGTGATCTTCTACGGTGGAGCCGAGAAAGGAACGTGAACGCCAGAACTTGGCACTCCACTCCACGCGCGGCGCAGCGGTGAAACATTGACGTTGCCTGCGCGTACATCGATCTGAGCCCTCACTCCAACGCTGCAACAAAAAGCACACAAGGAGAAACGCTACCGTGAAACCCTTCGCACTCGCGCTCGCCGGAGCGCTCGCAGCGGCCGGCATCGCGCCGGCACTCGCTGCCGATCTCAGCGTCCCCGTCGCGTCGACCGCGCCCACGGTCGATCCGAACGCGGACATCACGACCTTCACTCCCGCCGCGGTTGCGGATCTGGGCTGGAACAGCACCGACTCGCGCGCGGCCGGCGAAGATACCTCCGCTCGCGTCACGACCGACGGCAAGTACCTCTACGTGCGATTCGACGCAACGCAGAAGGAACGCATCGTCTCCGCCCCGGTCGCCGACGGCAAGAGCAACGGCGACCTCGTGTGGGTCGACCTGTGGCCGAGCGGATCGAGCGGGACCGAGTACCGCTTCATCTCGAGCCCCGACGGCACGTCGGAGGCGACCGCCTCGAGCGGAACGGCTCCGGCCTTCAGCGCCTCGGGTACGACCTTTGACGGCGGCTACACCGTCACGATGAAGATCCCGCTCGACTCGCTGCGCGGCGCCTCGGCCAACGGCGCGTGGAACGTCCAGTTCGCTCGCTCGATCCACTCGAGCGGCGAGCAGATGGTCTGGTCGCACGAGGCCGGCTCGGCCTCGCCCGACGACCTGGCCGCGGCCGGGACGATGACGCTTCCGAGCGTCGCGGCCGACGTGCAGCACTAACCTGGGCGCTCTCCAGAGCGGAGAAAGCAGGCCAACCCAGGCATCGGGGGAGTAGAATGGGGGCGATGTACAAAGCCCTCACGACGGTGATGATCGCGGCGCTCGCCGTCGCCATCACGCCGGCTCCCCCGACCGCCGCCGCCACGACGGCACCGACGCCCGCTCCGGTGCGCACGCCGCCGCCGCAGATCTACCATATCGTCACCCGGCCGCTCTGCGCGGAGCTCCACGAGCACATCGCCCCGACCGTCGGCATGATGCTCGAAAACGACAAGATTCTCAAAGAGAGCCCGAAGCTTTTCTCGGAGTACAACCGCGATTCGCTCAACGGCGTCGACAACAGCGCCAGCAACTCCAACGGCGCGCAAGGCGGCGTTCTGCTCAATAACAGCAATACGATGAACGCGAGCCAGAACATGACCGTCCTCAAGATGGAGAACATGGTCTCGCCGCTCGCGAACAACATCATCGCGATGCGCAAGCTGCTCGACAGCCCGGCGCTCGTCAACGGCACCGGCAACGTCGACGACGACAAACAGCTCGCCGCCATTCGCGCGACGCTGCTCAAGGCAATCGCCGACCAGAGCGCTTCGCTGGACATCGTCAACGGTTTCGTGCAGACCCAGCAGATGGGCGATCTGCAGCATGCCGGCGAGGAATACATCGCCGCCATGAATCAGCCCGACACGACCAACCAGCCGCAGAGCGGCATCGCCACGCCCAATCCGTTGCTGCAGAGTTCCAACCAGGCCGGCCTGCCCCCCGACCCGTACGCCGTCGATCTCGCCAACGTTCCGGGGCTCACGCTCGGCTACAACCCGACCACGCGGCTGCGCGACGCCGTCAAATGGACGATCCAGCAGACCGCCAACAACGAGAACGACGCGAGCAAAGATATCCTCGCGAGTGCGGCGATCTGCTCGGGACAGGCTTCACCGGCCCCCTAGCCGCGCGCGCCCTACCCCAGCCGCCGTAGCGATCGCCGGGGGGATTGACTATCGAACGTATGTTCGATAGTATGGGTCTCCCATGGTGCCGCTTGCGTCGTTGCCGGAGTCCAGCGAAAGCCGCAGGCAGGCGTTTGAAGCCCTGCGAGCGGCGGTGAGCGGCCCTGGGAGATTTGCCCCGCAGACACCTCGGGAACGCCTGCTGCGCAGTCAGGTGGCCGCATTGGACGGCTTGCTGGGCGGGGGGTTCCCGTGGGGCATGCTGGTCGTGCTGGAAGGGCGGGCGGGGCGCTGGAGCATCGCGGCGCGCCTGCTTGCGGAGGTGACCCGCGGCGGGCTGGCGGCGGTCATCGACGATGGATCGCTCTACCCCCCGAGCCTGGACCGGGCCGGCGTCCGGCTCGACCGGTTGCTGGTCGTTCCCGCCGCCGCGCCGCTGGGTGTGGCTCGGGCGGCGGATATCCTCATTCGCTCTCGAGCGTGCAAGCTCGTCGTGCTGCCGGCCGTGCCGCTGCGCGACGCCGTATGGATGCGCCTGGCGTCGCTCGCGCATCGCGCCGGCGTGATCGCGATCGCGATCGCGGCGCAACCCGGCACGGCGTTGGCCGCGGCCGCCGGCCTGCGCGTGCACTGCGCGCTCGAGCGCGCGGTGCTCTGCGGAACGCGCGGGCTCTGGTGCACCTTTGCGGGATTCGAGCTGCGCGCCGAGCTGCGCAAGCACAAACGGGCGGTGGGAGCCCACGCCAACCTCTGGGCCGTCGACGCGCCCGCCGGTGCGCCGGTGCGCGAACGCGGCCTCGCGCTCGTGCAAGGAGGGCGGCGTGCTGCTCTGCGTTAGCGTTGCGGCGTATCCGCTCGCCGTCGTCCTCGCGCAAGGCGAGGCCGCCGACGCGCCGCTCGTCGTCGCGGATCGCTTCGAGCGCGGACGCGTCCTCGCGGTCGACGATCGCGCGAGCGATGCCGGCGCGCGCGCCGGCCAGACGGTGACGCAGGCGGTCGCGGTATCGCGCGCGCGCGTCGCGGTCTACGATGCGGCGCACGGGCGGGCGCTGTGGGAGGATATTCTCGACGCGCTCGACGCGCT
>DATJRF010000175.1:0-8058 GCA_035505015.1 Verrucomicrobiia bacterium
CAGGCGGCGCGATTGATGACGATCGTGCCCTTGCCGTCGGGCGACGTAATGTAGAGGGCGTCGTGAATGACCTTGATGCCGACGCCGTTGTAGACGTTGGCTCCCCCGTAGTAGTGCTGGATGCGCATCGTGCCGGAAGCCAGCGCCGGGGCGCCGGCCAGCGGCAGCGCCGCGCAGAACAACAACGCCGCGACCGACCGTGCGGCCCAGCGTTGCGGATCGAAGAGCTTCATGGTGCCTCCCTCGAGCGTGGGGCGATGCAGGGGACTTCGCCCAGAGCGATCCGGTACCCCGCGAGGGTGCGCTCGCCGACGTTGCGGGCCGTAAACGCCGCAATTCGGCGGTCGAGCTCGTCGCCGGGCTCGCGCGGCGGCAACGCAAGCGCGCGCTCCACTGCGCAGCGGATGCCGCGCGGATCCAGGGGATCCACGTAGTCCGCCAGCTCGCCGAAATACTCGCGCTCGGTACCGTCGTTGCTCACGATCACGCGCGCGCCGGCAGCGGCCGCCTCGAGGCTGACGATGCCGGGCGTCTCGCGATACGACGGCAAGACGTGCACGGCCGAGCGCGCGAGCAGCGCGAAAACCTCGGCGTGCGGCAACACCCCGGCAAAGTGCACCCGCGGCGTCACGAACCTCCGGCAGAGTTTGCTGTAATGCGGCTGATGCGCCAAGCCGACCAGGGTGACGTCGGCATCGAGGCCTTGGAGCGCGTAGAGCAGCATCGCCTGGTTCTTGACCTCCTCGATGCGCGCGACGCAGACGACGCCGCTGCGGGCGCCCCCACGCTCGATCGCCGACGGAGGATCGAAGGCGTTGTGCACGACGACGATCGGCCGGTCGTGCAGGCGCAGACGGCGCGAGAGCGCGTGCGCCTCGATCGCGCTGTTGGGCAATAAGACGCCGGCTTCGCGCATGAGGGCGGTCTGCCACTCGACGCGTTTGGCATACTTGCGCCGTTCGTTGCGGCGCAGCAGCGTGTCCGGCGAGGCAACCTGCAGGCGTGCCAGCTCGCGCTCGATGCGCCGCTGCGGCCCCGCCAAGATGCGCTCGGCGGCGCGCGACCGGCCGTAGTACTCGTAGAGGTCGTACCAGATCGGCGAGAGGGCGACCGGGATCCCAGCGCGCTTGCACGCAGCCATCTGCGGCGCGCACACTTCGGGGTCGAAGACGCCGAAGACGTGCGCGACGTCGTAGCCGTGCGTGACCGGTTCGAGCGTCGAGACGACGTTGGCCTCCACGCCCGCCGCCTCCAACCCGCGCTTGGTGTAGAGCGCCTGCACCATGTCGCCGCCGCCGCGCTCGTGGACGCTCGGCCGGACGATCAAAAGCGCGCGCATTACAGCTTCGAAAGCGGGATCGCGTGGATCGTATCGGTATCGGCCACGAAGAGCGTGCCCCCGACGACGAGCGGCGGGGACGTCGTAAACGGCTTGCCGTACGGATAGGCGGCCAGCGGCGTGCCGGTCGCGGCGTCGAGCACGTAGAACATCCCGGCGGTATCGCCGAAGTAGAGCTTGCCGCGGTAGACCAGCGGGCTCATCTTGACCGGACCCATCGTGTGCATCTGCCAGCGAATCGTGCCGTCGCTGGCGCGGAAGGCGATCATCTGGCTCGTCGCCTCGATCGGCTGATAGAGCGTGCCGCCGTCGTAGGTTCCGGTAATCGCGCGCTCGTTCGAGCCGACGGCGCTATAGAAACCCGGCGAGCTCACGTACCGCCAGCGCAGCGCACCGGTGTTCTCGTCGAGCGCGGAAACGTCGTTGCGGCCGTAGGCCTCGAGCGGACCGACCGGGCCGTCGAACTCGCCCGAGACGAAGACCAGTCCCTGCGCGATCGCCGGGGTGCAGTCCGAGACGCCGTACGGCGCGCTCCACACCACCTTTCCGTCGGCGGCGCGTAGCGCCAGCGTATGCCCGCGATCCGGATTACCGTTGAGCGACTTTCCCCCGGTCGCGAGCAGAAAGACCATGCCGTTCGCGACCATCGCCGACGACATCATCGGCACGCCGGGGATCGCCGTCTTCCACAACGGCGCCGCGGAGCTCGCTAGGACCGCCGTCGCAACGTCGTCGCCGGTCGCGAAGATGAGGCGGCCGCTATCGTAAGCCGCCGAGGGCATCGCCTCGCCCGCCTCGGGCAACGACCATTTCAACCGGCCGCTCGCCGCATCGAACGCGTACCAATGATTTCCCGCCGGGCGTCCCCAGACGGTGCCGGAGGGCCGGTCCCACATCACGGCGTTGGTTCCGGATCCGACGAAGACGAGGTTCTCCGCCACGATCGGCGTCGACATCAACACGTCGTCGCCGCCGGACTGCCAGAGGATTCTTCCGGTCTGCGGGTCGAGCGCGGTCAGCTTACGATCGAAGTCGACCGCAAAGAGGCGCACGCCGTCGTAGGCCAAGCCGCCGTTGATCTTCGCGTGCAGATCGCGCGACCACGAGACCCCCGGAAGCGACGACGCGACGATGGCGTTATGGGTCGTTCCGTTTTGGTACATCGGCCACGCCATCGTGCCGGCCGGCCCGGCGCCGCCGCAGGCGCACAGCGCCGCGAGCGCGCCGAGCATCGCCGAAAATCGCAAACCACGTCTCATCGTTCGATCGCTTCGACGACGTAGGCGGCCGGCCCGGCCGGGCGAGCGACCACGACGCGCTCGCCGGCGCGCCGCTCGAGCAGCGCCTGCGCGAACGGGGAACTCCACGCGAGCGCACCGCGCGCCGGATCCGCCTCGTCCTCACCGACGATCGAGAGGCGCAGGCGCCCGCCGGCCTCGTCGCACACGACGACCGTCGTTCCGAAGGCGACGACGCCGGGCTGCGCCGGCTCGTCCATCGGAATCGCGCAGGCGATACGTCCTTCGAAGTATTCCACGTTGCGCGCGTCACCGCGCTCGCGGGCGCGTGCCAGCGCCTCGTGCAGGAGCGCGAGCCCTCGCGACGTCACGTAGTTGGGCGCGTCGCCCAGCGATCGTTTGATCGGAGGCTCGGGGCGATCGTCGCCCTCCTTGACGAAGGCGCGGCTCACGGCGACGCGCTCGCCGTTCCCACCCGGATGGTCTCGAGCAGCTCGCGCTTGGTTTCGGGCACCATCGTGCGCACGAAGATCGCGGTCACCACGCACAGCATCGCGTAGATCGAAAACGTACCCGGCGATCCGAGGTCGTGGATCATCGTCAGGAAGAACTGCGAGACGACGAAGTTCCCGACCCAGTTCCCCAGCGTCGAGAGCGACATGCCAAGACCGCGCGCCGGTAGCGGGAAGATCTCGGAGAGCAGCAGCCAGAGAATCGGGCCGAGGCTGAAGGCGAAGCAGCCGACGTAGAGCATCATGCTAAAGAGCGCGATCGTCGAGAGCGAGCCGGAGAGATGCGGCTGCGCGAACGCATACGCGAGCGTTCCGAGCCCCACGAACATCCCCGCCAAGCCCACGTAGAGCAGCGGCTTGCGGCCGACGCGATCGACGAGGAAGATCGCGACGAGCGTCATGAGGCAGTTGACGGTGCCGACCAGCGTCTGCGCGAAGATCGAGGCCTGCGCCGAGCCGACGCCGGCGAACCCGAAGATCTGCGGGCCGTAGTAGATGACGGTGTTGATGCCGGTGATCTGCTGGAGCACGGCGAGCGTGATGCCGATGAAGAGCGCCAAACGCGTGGTCGGATCGCGAAAGACCTCGAAGCCCGCTGCTTTGGTCGCAAGGCTCTCCAGAATGGAGCGCTCTTCGCGCTCCACGTCGCCGGGGCCGTGGATGTGCTCGAGCTCCGCATGCGCCTCGGCGTTGCGCCCGATTTTAAAGAGGTAGCGCGGACTCTCCGGCATGCCGAGCATCCCGAAGACCAGCGCGAGCGAGGGTATCACCGCAAGCCCCAGCATCCAGCGCCACTCGCCGCCGCTCGAGAACGCGTAGTCGACCATGTAGGCCGCCAGAATCCCGATCGTGATCGCGAACTGGTAGAGCGAGACCAGCGCGCCGCGCACGTCGGCAGGCGCGACCTCGGAGATGTAGAGGGGCGCCACCACGGAGCTGAAGCCGATCGCGATGCCGACCACCAGGCGCGAGACCAGCAGCGTCACGATCTCCGGAGCAAACGCCGAGCCGAGCGCACCGACGAAGAAGATGATACCGGCGACGAAGAGCGTCCAACGCCGGCCGATGCGATCGGCCATCGTTCCCGCTACCGCGGCACCGAGGATGCAGCCGATCAAGACGACGCTGATCGTGAACTCCTGCAGCCGCGTATCGAGGTGGAAGTCCTTGGAGATGAAGAGGATCGCACCGGAGATGACGCCGGTATCGCCGCCGAAGAGCAATCCGCCCAGCGCCGCGACCGAGGCGACCAAGAGCACGTAGGGCCTCATGAAGGCGCTATTGCGGTGGGGCCGAGAACGCTCCTCCTCGATGGACCTCGAAGCGGCCGCCGCTTACGCTCGCAAACACGCGCTGTACGCGCTCGTCGTCGCGCGCGGCGACCAGATTCTCTACGAAGCGTTCGGCGACGGCGTCGATCCCGATAAGGCGCATCCGCTCTACAGCGGCACCAAGAGTTTTTGGGGGCCGGCGGCGCTGCGCGCGCAGGCCGAAGGCATCCTCTCCCTCGACGAGCCGGTGGCGGCGAGCTTCGAGCAGTGGGCCGGCGACCCGTGGAAGCGCCGCATCACGCCGCGCATGCTGCTGCATCTCACCGGCGGCTTCGGCTTCGGCGGCTTGGGCGCGAGCGTTCCGTCCTACGAGAAGGCGCTCGCGATCCCCCCACGCAGCGAGCCCGATACGAGCTTCGCGTACGGCGGCATCCAGCTCCAGATCTTCGGCGCGCTGCTCGCCCGCAAGCTTGCGCCGCTCGGCATGACGCCGCAGCAGTATCTGCGCGAGCGCGTGCTCGATCCGGCCGGCGTGCGCGTGGGGTCGTGGCGGGTGCTTGCCGACGGCACGCAGCCGCTGCCGACCGGCGCCTCCCTGACGGCGCGCGATTGGCTCGCGTACGGCCGCTACGTTTTGCGCGAACGCGCGCCGCTCTCGCCGTGCTTCGAAGGCTCGCGCGCCAACCCGCGCTACGGGCTGGGCTGGTGGCTCGGCGCCGCCGGCGCGCCGCCGGATCTCGTGTACGCGAGCGGCGCGGGCGGCCAAGCCCTCTACCTGGTACCCTCGGCGTCGCTCGCCGTCGTGCACTTCGGCAAGAGCAACTCGTGGAAGCACGAGGCGTTCCTGCGGCGCCTCTTCACGGCTTGATCGCGTTCGCGCCGGCGACCGGCCGCAGCCCGGCGGCCTTGAGATCGGCCTGCAGCGGCGCGAGCGACGAGACGAACGCATTGTAGTTCGCGACCGCGGTCGCGTAGGCGGCGTCGAAGCGCGCCGCATAGTCCAGCACCGCCGCGGTCGGCGGCTGCTGCGAATCGAAGCCGGTGCGCGGAATCTCTTCGCGCAGCGAGCCCGGGCGCTCGATCAAGTCCTCGTCGTTGTGGAAGTCGGCCGTGAAGCCCGAGAATATGCGATCGCGCACCTGCATCGCGGTCTCGACCCGCGAGGCCAGCGCCGCGTTGCCCGCCTTCTCGGCGGCCGCGCGATCGTCGCCGAGCGACTTCTTCATCGCATCGAGATCGTTGAGCGCGGTATCGATCTGCCCGTAGACGTCGAGATACTTCTTGGCGAACGCGTAGCCGGCTTGGTAGTCCGCTTGCGTCCAGGCGTCGCGCGGATCGGGCTTGACGGCGAAGCTCTGCTCCAAGGCCTTGCCGTCGAGCGTCACGCGCACCGTATACTCGCCCGGCACGACCATCGCGCCGACCTTAGGGCCGCGGTACTCCACCTTGGCGGCGCCCATCCACTGCACCGGTCCGTCTTCGTGGAAGTCCCACACGACGCGGTTGATGCCCGCGACGTTGGTCACGTAGGCGACCGTCTTTCCGGCAACCTTGTGCGTCCCGGAGATCGTCCGGATCGTCCGGCCGCTCGCATCGAGAATCTCGATCGCCGGCGGCGCCTTCTGCGGTTTGCTCTGGTAGAAATCGACGATCGCGCCGGCCGGGGGATTGGCGCCGGCGAAATCGGTGTAGGCGCCCTCGTCGTTGGAGTGGTAGTGATACTCGTACGACGTGCGCGGCGCGAAGAGCGCCACCCCGGCGGCCTGTGCCTGCGCGAGCCCCTGGATCGCCGAGGCGTCGTCGAGAATCCAGAGATCGCGCCCGTGCGTGGCGATCGCGATGTCGTCGAACGCCGGCTGCATCCGGATGTCGCGCACCGAAACTTGCGGTACGTTGTTGCGCAGGCTCTGCCAATGGGCGCCGGCGTCGAACGATATCCAGAGGCCGTTCTCGGTTCCCGCGTAGACGATGCGGTCGTTGCGGATATCCGGCCGGACCGTGCGCGCGTATTGATCGGCCGGGAGACCGGCAACGATCTCGCTCCAGGTCTTGCCGTAGTCGCGCGTGACGTAGACGTACGGCTTGGCATCGCCCATGCGGTGGTTGTCGGCAACGGCGTAGGCGGTGCCGGCGTCGAGCGGGGAAGGCGCGACCGTCTCGATGCGCGCGAACTGCGGCGTACCCGGCGGCGTCACGTTCGACCAGTGCTCGCCCCCGTCGCGCGTCATCTGCACCAATCCGTCGTCGGTGCCCACCCAGATCTCGCCCTTGGTCAGCGGCGAGCCTTCGATATCGATGATCGTGTCGGAGTACTCCGCGCCCGAGACGTCTTTGGCCAGCGGGCCTCCGGCGGGAAGCTGATGCTCCTTGACGTTGCGCGTGAGGTCGGGGCTGATCGGCGTCCAGTGCTCGCCGCGATCGCCGCTCTGGAAGACGACGTCGCTGCCGAACCACGCCAGGTGCGGATCCCACGGAGCGAAGCCGAGCGGCGAATCCCAGTTGAAGCGATACGCCGCCTTGCTCGCGTCGAACGGGCCCAGGAAGCTTCCCGGAAACGCGATGTACGGCGTGACGAAGCGCGACTCTTCGGTCTTACGGTTGAAGACCGTCAGCACGCCGTCCTCGAGATCCGCCCAAACGTAGTTCGGATCGGCGGGATCGGGAATCGCCCATTCGCCGTCGCCGCCCACGACGTTGATCCAGTTCTTGTTGAGGATGCCTTGCGAGTCGAGCGAGTTCGAGGGGCCGCAAAAACCGTTGTTGTCTTGGAGCGCGCCGCAGATCGTATACGGGTTCTCGTCCGAGAGCCCGACGTGGTAGATCTCGCCGATCGCGAGGTTGCGCGAGAACGACCAATGCTTGCCGCCGTCGAGCGTAAGCGCGTAGCCGCCGTCCTCGCCCGTCATGATGCGGCTCGGGTCGTTGGGCGCGATCCAGATTGCGTGATAGTCGACGTGGACGTCCTTGGCGATCTCGGTGAACTTCTTGCCGCCGTCCTTGCTCTGCGAGAGCATCTCGGAGACCGCGTAGACGTGATTCGCGTCGCGCGGGTCGACCGCGATGTGGGTGAAGTAGAACGGCCGCTGATCGACCAGCGTATCGTTGGAGGTCATCGTCCAGCTCGCGCCGGCGTCGTCGGAGCGCCAGAGGATGCCGCCCTTGGCCTCGATCAGCGCGTAGACGCGCTTGGGATCGCTCGGCGCGATGGCGAGCCCGATGCGCCCGGTCTGGCCTTCCGGCAGCCCGTGGCCGGTCAGACGCTTCCAGCTTTTTCCGCCGTCGGTCGACTTGTAGAGGCCGTCGTCCGGGCCGCCGCTCTCGAACGTCCACGGAAGCCGCCGGAACTCCCAGATACCGGCGTAGACGACCTTCGGATCGCGCGGATCCATCGCGACGTCGCTCGCGCCGCTGCGCGGGCCGGCGTAGAGCGACTTCGCCCACGTCTTCCCACCGTCGAACGTGACGTAGACGCCGCGATCGGTCGAATCGGCAAACGGGTCGCCGAACGCGGCGACGACGAGATGCCGGGGATCGCTCGGGTCGATCGCGATGCGCGAGATCGACCAAACGCCTGCCAAGCCGACGCGCTTCCAGTGCTTCGCGCCGTCTGTCGTCTCGTAGAGACCGTTGCCGTAACTCACGTCGTTGCGCGGGTTGGCTTCGCCGGTGCCGGCCCACACGACGTTCTCGTTCTTCGG
>DATJRF010000176.1:0-5916 GCA_035505015.1 Verrucomicrobiia bacterium
TCGGCTCGAACGCCTTCGTCAACGCGCGGCTCTACCGCACGCAAAACGACGTCGTCGACGACTTCAACGATCCCGACAACGCGCTCTTCGGCTACGGCCTGCCCTCGGTCGGGTTTCAGGACAACTACACGGAGCGCGCCACGCAAAATACCGGCATCGCGATCGACTACCAAGATCAAGCCGGCGAGCATAACCTCGTCACGTTCGGCTACGAGTACCGCTTCTCGCGCGCCAACCTGCAGGGCTTCGTCGTTTCGCCGACGCTCTTCTTCGCGGGCCCGACGATCGCCGACTTTCTGCCGGAGGATCCGTATACCGGAAAGCCGGGCGTCTTCGACGGCGACCGGTACCCGACGTTCAACGAGATCATCGACAACGATCTCTACAAGACCGATTTCTACGGCAACGACCAGTGGACGATCGGCGACCGGCTGCTCTTCAACGCCGGGCTGCGCTACGACCAGCAGCTCGTCCCCACCGGATCCGGGACGTACGAAGCGAACTCGCTGCAGCCGCGGCTCTACGGCACCTGGACGCTGGGCAAAAACCGCGACACGGTCGTGCGCGGCGGCTACGGGCACGCGGCGACGTTCGCTCCGCTCTTCCAGCTCGTCTCGTCCTACAACCCGCCGCAGTTCTATCGCAACGATCCGGCGACGCTCGCGATCTGCGGCGGGCCCGCCGACGGCTTCAAAGGCAAGTGCGCCAACTACTACGACGAGCTGGTCAACGCGTGGTGGAACGGCTTCGGCATCAACCCGGTGAGCTTCACCCGCCCGCAGCAGTCGGACACCTACGACATCTCGCTCGAGCACGCGTTCGGCGCGCTCACCGGCGTCAAGCTTACCTTCTACGAACGCCGCGATTACGGCGTGATCGTCAACAGCCAACAGGTGACGTTCACCGCGAGCGGCGAGGTGCTGCCGGGGACGATCTCGGTGACCAATCAGGGCAAGGCGCAGACCGCCGGACTGGAGCTCGCCGTCTCGCGACAGCTCGCGCGCGGGCTCTCGGCGCTCTTCAACCTCACCTACATCAACCAGTTCGTCAACTTCGTCACGAGCGACGCCTTCCGGCCCTCCGTGCAGCCGGCGCTGCTCGCCACCGGAGCGGTCTTCCATCCGCCGTATCTCTCGCCGCTCACCTCGGCGGTCTCGCTCGACTACCGGCGCGGCGACTGGCAGGTCGATCCGATCTTCCGGTACGTCGGCGGCTATCCGATCGGCATCTGGACGCAAACGCCGGTCTTTCTGGCCGGTCAGCCGCTCTTCGTTCCGAATACGAATCTCAACGGCTTCGGCGGCCAATACTGCTACTACGTCGATCCGCAGGCGCCGGGAACGCCGGGGCACCCGCGGATCATCGGCTCGACCGGCGGCGGCTGCAGCCCCAACGTGAACGGTTACCTCACGCATCCCGCGCTCTTCATCAACTTGGCGATCACGCGCCGCCTCTCGGATCGCGTCGTCGCGGGTCTCGAGGTGCAGAACCTGCTCGAGAACTACGCGAACTATCCGTACTACAATCCGGGCTACGTCAACAACGGCTACGGCGCGTTCGGGCCGGGCTCCGGCGCGAACCCGGTCTACGGCTTGCCGGGCGCGATAAAGAGTTATCCGGCCGGCCCGTTCTTCTCCGTTCCGAGCGGCCTCGGGCGGCAGATCACCGTGTTCACGCGGTTCACGCTGTGAAGCCGGTCGCGCTCGCCGCGGCGCTCCTGCTCGCCGCGTGCACGACGGGTCAGAGCGACACGACCCCGCCGATCTCGAGCGGCGGCGGCGGAACGTCGAGCTCGGTGCTGCAGCTTTCGATGGGGACGGTGAACTTCGCCGGCATGGACGCCGGGTTGGACGTGCTCGAGACGTTCCGCGATGCAAACGGGTACACGGCCCTGCCGATCACGAGCGCGGCGCTCGCCGGGCCGCCGGGCTTTCACGGCGTGCGCGGTTCGAAGGATCCCGGAGCGGGCGCAAGCGGCCGGATTCCGCTCGGCTCGGCGAGCAACGCGTTCCTCGTGGGTGCCGGCCTGCCGACGACCGAGATCGACGGCGTCGACGGGTTCGGCATCGGGCCGCCGGGCTGCAGCTGTCCCGGCGTCAACGCCTATCCGATGCAGCCGCAGTTCGCCGACACCGCGAACTTCGGATCGGTCTATCCCGGCGGCGCCGAGCCGTTCTACGGCGGCCCGCCCGCCTATCCGCCCACGACGCTCGAGCCGAGCTCGCAGAGCTCGCTCGTGAGTATCCCGTCGAGCTGGCCCGAGGGCTTTTACTTGATCGGCGTCGACCATCCGCCCGGCGGCCGCTACACGATCCTCGCACAGTACCAGCAAAACGGCACGGCCCACACGGCGACGGCGAGCGCGTCGCTCGACGCGGCGCGCCGCCTGCCGGTGATCTCGGTAACCGCCACCGCAAATCGCAAGGGCTTCGTCTACGTCTCGCTGCAGCTCCCGCACGGCGTGACGCAGGCACTCGTCAATCTCATCGACGCCAACGTCCCGCCCGCTCCCGGAGCGACCTGCGCGACGGGCTTGGGGTTCGCAACGATGCTGTTCCGTACGAGCGGCATCGCGCGGCTGCGTAACGATCTCGGAAACGACGGTGCCGGCGGCGCGCGCACGTTCTGCCCGGGCGACGAGGTGCTCTTACAGGCGTACGGCTTCGACTACGACGATTTCGCGCTCGGACCGCCCGGGAACGAGCAGCAGAGCCCGCCGCTGCCGGCGCACGCGGACGTCACGGTCTCGCTGCCGACGCTGATCGTCATGCCGGGCTCGCCGAGCCGGCAAACGGCGCGTTTTCCAACGTTTCGTTGAAGAAGTTCGCCTGATAGGCAACGACGTCGGCGATCTGCGGAAAGCGCGGATCGGTCCGGACGGGGGCCAAGCTCACGTTGCCGCGGGGTTCGCGCACCAGCCACCCCCGGCGCTCCATCTCGTGCAAGGCGCGCGCGGCGCAGCCCCGCGGATCGCGCGCGAGTTCGGGATCGACGAAGAGCTGCGGCGGCAACGCGCGCAGGCGCGCCTGGACCGCGTCGCAGGCTTCGTCTTGCGAGAACGCGGCGGTTCGGCCGTCGAGCCAGGCGGCAAGCAGCGCGCTGGTCGTCACGGGGCGAATCGCGGCCAGCGCCTGCCGAAGATGCGACGGATCGTCGAGGCGCATCAAGCGGTAGAACATCGAAAGGCGGCCCGGCGCGAACGGATCGTAGCTCACGCCGGCGAGATAGATCGTCGCAAGCGGAGCCAGCCGGTCGATCGCGCCGCGCATCGGACCGAGCCGGCCGTCGAGCGAGTAACGCCCCTCGGGCGTGAGATAGAAGGTGCCGCCGCGCCGGATCACGTCTTCCATGCGCGCCAGATCCTCGTCGATCGAGCGGCGCGTCGCGTCGAGCGCCTCGCGGCGGTAGGGCTCGCGCAGCGTCGAGAGCTTGGCGATCGTGCGCGAGCGCGGCTCGAAGGAGCGGCGCAGCACGTCGCGCGTCGTCCACCCCGCGGGGAACGCCGAGGCGACGCGCTCGTCGAAGACCGCGTCGAGCGGCAGCGGCCCGTGGTTGTTCTGGACGATCCAGCAGAGGCCGGTGACTTCGCGCGATCCCAGCTCGTTCTCGAGGGGAAGCATCCCGATCGTCATGAAAAGCGGTCCCGCGTTGACGGCCCGCAAGAGCCAGCGCAGCCAGCGCAAGCGTATCGCTAAGAAGCCGGGCTCGTACATCCGGCGCGAGCACGCCGTGAAGATCGGGTGGCGCCACTCGCTCTGCGCGTACATCCGTCCGACGATGCTCATCGATTCGAGATCGTGCTGATGGTTGGCGATCACCAGCGTCGGCCCGCGCCGCCGCGGAATGCGCCCCCGCCAGCGGATGCGATAGGCGATGCTGGTGTAGAGCGCGTTGGAGGTGGAGGCGGCGAAGCGCAGCGGCCAGCCGTACAGCGAGCTGATCGGCTGGCGCCCGACGCGCAGCACCGAGAGCGAGGCGAGCACGAAGCTGAAGCCGGCCAGCCCGAAGACCGCCTGATAGCCCGCGCGCGTGCCGCCGAAGAGCCCGATCAGCCAGCCGCCGACGAGCGGCGCGACCACGTTGGGAAGGTTCGTCGCGATGCCCCACAGCCCGAGATCGCGCGCCACGTCGCGCAGCTCCGGGATCGTATCCATCGCCAGCGCCCAGCCGCTCGAGAGCACGCCGCCGAACCCGATGCCGAAGAGCACCGCGAACGGCAGCATCCACTTGAGTTCCGGCGCGAGCGCGAAACCGATCGCGGCGATCGCCATCGGGATCCCGGCCAAGCAGGTGACCAGCTTGCGAGGCACGCGATCGGAGAGCACGCCGAGGTAGACCGAGGAGGCGAGCGCGCCGATCATCGTCGAGAACGCATAGAGCGCCGTGCCCGCCGAAGGATCGCCGACCTTCTCGATATCGCGGAAGAAGAACAGCACGTACGTCTGCAGCAGGATCAATCCGAAGAAGACCAGCGCGCGCGCCGCGAAGACGACCATGAAGTCGTGCCAGTCGCGCACGTGCGCGTGCTCTTCGTTGTCGTAGACGCCTTCGCCGATGGTAAAGAGCGTCAGGCCGCCGAGCGTCATGACGACGGCGGCCGCGATGAAGGTATCGTGATAGTCGGGCACGGAGCCGGCGATCGCAAAGCCGAGCACCGTACCGAGCAGCGTCGCGACGCCGCGTACGCCGGAGACGAGCCCCCAGTGCTGGCGCGGCACCGATTCGGGCAGCAGCGCCTGATAGGCCGAGAGCGCGACGTTGGAACCCGCGGTCGCGACGACCAGCAGCACGCCGAAGGAGAGGAGCGTATCGGCACGCGCGAGGCCGAGCAAGGCCACGACGTCGACTGCGAGCCCGCACGCGACGAAGAGCCGGCGCGAGCCGCCGCGCCGGCGCAGCGTATCGGAGAGCCAGCCCGCCAAGGGCGGAACCACCATCGCAGCGGCCGCCGCGGTGCTGGCGAGCATTGCGACCGCCGCAACGTGCCGTTCGGGTGCCAATCGCAGCATCGCCGCCGGAACCGCGATCGTCATGAGCGCGGTATCCTGGAAGGTCAGCGGCATCCACAGCGCGTTGAGCAGCGCCCAAGAACCGAACTCTTGCAGGCGCGTAACGACTCTTGCCAAGGCGGCCCTACTGCTTGGTCGCGTCGATAAGGACGACGCCGCGGCCGCCGTAATCGCGCAGTTGCGCGAGCGCGCCGACGGCGGCGCCGATCGGCGTGTCGGGCTCGGTCATCTCGGTGACGGTGAAGCCGGTCTCCTTCTTCGCTTGCGCGTCGATCGGATCGCGCAGCGTTTTGGGCAGCAGCTTGTACTTTCCGATCATGCCGAGCATGCCGCCGGCCTTCGCATCGAGCGTCTGCGGATCGACGGCCAGCACCACCACCCCGTGACGGCGGCCGCCGCCGGTGCCTTCGAAGACGGCGAAGTCGAGCCCCAGTGCCTGCGTGTGCGTGCGGGCGTCGTCGACGCCGCTGCCGGTGAGCGCCTGAACGTAGCCGCTCGGCGGCGCCGCGTCGAGCTTACTCAGCCACTCCTCGAGCGCCGGCATCACCGCCTGCGTTCCGGCCACGACTTCGCGCACGTCGTACGTGCCGGAGCCTTCACCGAGCAGGCTCCCGACCGTGCCGTTGGTCTTCGCGCCGATCGTTTCGCGGAAGGCGCGGCTGGCGAGCACCTCGGCACCGTCGAAGAGCGGGAAGTCGACGATGTTGCTCGGCGACGGCGAGGCGGCGGCACCGCCGGAGGACGACGAGGAGGCGCCCGAACAGGCGGTGGCCGCCAGCATGGCCAGGAGCGCGAGCGATCTCGCGGCGCGATAGATCCCAGGGTACATGTCGGCGGCGGGATTCGAGGAGAAGGCTGCGGCACCCCCGTATGCCCCAGCCATGGAGAGCTTCGGGGAGTTTTGGCC
>DATJRF010000177.1:0-2395 GCA_035505015.1 Verrucomicrobiia bacterium
AGCTTCCTGGCGGCGGTGCTCCATCTCTTGGAGCTCGAGCATCATCGCGTCGACGACGCCGCCGACGTCGGCCGCCTGCGTCGGCGGCGGCTCCTCGCCGGTGCGCCGCGGCGGCGGAGCGGCATTCTTGTGCTCGTCGAGCGCTTTGTCTTGCGCGTGCGTCTTGCGTAGAAACTTCGAGTAGGTCTGGGCTGCGCGCGCGCGCGCGCCTTCGCCGCCTTCGACGTTGAAGACGTCGGCGTAGAAGTTCATCTTGGCTTGCACCTCGGCCGCGCGATCGGGCGGGTAGATCGTCGCCGGATCGCCCAGCGCGATGTGCTGCATGGGGACGCTGGAGCCTTTGGGCAGCCGCGCGTTGACGTGCACGACGCCGCCGAGCGCGACGCCGCTGCCCTCCTCGAGCCTCGCGCCGTTGAACACCTTCGCGCCGCTGGCGACGAAGCAGCCGTTGCCGATCGTCGCCCCGACGACGTAGGCGTGCGGCCCAACGATGCAGCGGTCCCCGATGGCGAGCGGGAACTGCAGCGCGCTGCCGCCGCTGGCCTTGAGCACCGCGTTCTCCATCACGACCGTCTCGCTGCCGATCGTCACGGCCGCCCCCTCGGCGACGATCACCGCGCCGTGCAGGATCGCGCTCCCGGCGCCGACGGTCACGTCCCCCGCGATCGTCGCCGAGGGCGCGACGTAAGCGCTGGAGTGGATCTTGGGCTTCTTCGTGCCGCTGGAAACGATCACGATCTGACCTCCTCTGGACGAGCGTATCCTTCGACGTAGATGCGCCGGATGATCGCCTCGAGCTCCGGCTCCTCGATGCCGACGTCTTCGACGCTGTATCGCTCGCTGGCTTGCCGGATCAGCAGATCGGCGCGCTCGCGGTTGCGATCGAAGCGGAAGCGCGCGACGCAGCCGTCGACGGCCTCGAGCGACGCGCCGGCGAGCTGCGGCTCCTCCACGGGTGCAACGAAGGTGACCACGAGCGTCCGGTAACGGCCGTACTCGCTCTTGATGCGCTCCACGTCGCCGTCGTAGATGATCCGGCCCTGGTCGATCAGGACGATCCGGCGGCACAGCCGCTCGACGTCGGCGAGATCGTGCGTCGTCAGGATGATCGTCGTGCCGCGCTCGGCGTTGATCCTTGCGACGAACTCGCGGATCGCCTCCTTCGCGACCACGTCCAAACCGATCGTCGGCTCGTCGAGATAGACGATCCGCGGCGAGTGCAGCAGCGCCGCCGCGAAGTCGCCGCGCATGCGCTGGCCGAGCGAAAGCTGGCGTACGGGCGTGCGCAGGAAGTCCTCCATCTGGAGCAACGCGACGAACTCGTCGAGATTGCGGCGGTAGTCCTTGGCCGGCACGCCGTAGATGGCGCGCAGCAGCTCGAACGACTCGATGAGGGGAAGATCCCAATAGAGCTGGCTGCGCTGCCCGAAGACGACGCCGATGTTGCGCGCGTTCTCCTTGCGCCGGGCGTAGGGGACGATCCCGGCGACGCGGACTTCGCCCGAGGTGGGAACCAGGATGCCCGTGAGCATTTTGATGGTCGTCGACTTGCCGGCTCCGTTGGGCCCGATGTAGCCGACCAGCTCCCCCGGCTCGAGCGACATCGTCACGCCGCCGACCGCGACCCGCTCCTCGTACTCGCGCGAGAACAGCGTTCGCAGCGCGCCGAACGCTCCGGTAGCGCGCTTGACCGAACGGAAGACCTTGCGCAGATCGCGCGTCTCGATGATAGCTCCAGAACTCACTAGGTTCCCGGCTTCGCCGCTGCGTACTCCCTTTCCGTGATCGTCACGATATCGAACGAGTACGGATCGGGCGCGGTTGCGATTGCCGCCCGGGCGGCGCAGGCCCTCGGCTACGAGTTGATCGACCGGCAGTTGCCGGTCGTCGTTGCCAAGCGCCTGAGCGTCACCCCCGAGGAGGTCGAAGCCGGCGAAGATACGGGCCGCAGCGTCGGGGAACGCCTGCTGACCGGCCTCGAGCTTGCCACACCGGAGCTGGCGGCGCAATCGGCCCAGGAGCCGTTCGACGAGGAGTTGCTGCGCGCGGTCCAGACGGCGATCCGCGAATACGCCGCGCGCGGAAACGCCGTGATCGTCGGCCGCGCGGCCGGCATCGTGCTGGGAGCGCGGCCCGACGTCGTACGCGTCTTCATGCACGCGCCGCGCGACTGGCGCGTCGCACGCGTGGTCGAGAGCCTCGGCGTCGACGAGCGCACTGCCGGGGGCGAGATCGATCGCGTCGATCGAGCGCGCGCCGCGCACGTGCGCGACTGGTACGGCGCGACGTTCGGCGACTCGCGACTCTACGACCTCTCGATCGATACCCGGACCTTTGGCGCGCAGAGCAGTGCGGCGCTGATCGTTGCGGCGGTGCGATCGCGCGCATGATCGAG
>DATJRF010000178.1:0-4089 GCA_035505015.1 Verrucomicrobiia bacterium
TCGCCTCGGAGAGACCGATGAAGCGTATCTTGCCGGCACGCACGAGCTCGGACATCGCGCCGACCGTCTCTTCGATCGGCACGCCGAGATCGACGCGGTGCTGGTAGTAGAGATCGACGTGATCGACGCCGAGCCGCCGCAGCGACGCATCGCATGCCGATTTGACGTACTCCGGCCTTCCGACGACGGCACGGCGCGACGGATCCTGCGCGTCGCGCACGATGCCGAACTTGGTCGCGAGGAAGACGCCGTCGCGCCGCCCGGCGATCGCCTTGCCGACGAGCCGCTCGTTCTCGCCGTTGCCGTACATGTCGGCGGTGTCGAGCATGGTGACGCCGAGCTCGAGCGCGCGGTGGATCGTCCGGATCGACTCGTCTTCGTCGCCGGGCCCGTAGAACTCGGACATCCCCATGCATCCCAGGCCCAGCGCCGAGACCGATGGGCCATTTTTCCCAAGCCGCCGTTGCCGCACGACTTACCTCCGCAGAACGCGAGCCAGCTTATCGAAGAGTGCCTCGGACGAGCGGTCGTAGTGATCCTCGTAGCGCCGCCAAAGCAGGCGGCCGTCGCTATCCGAAAGCATCGCGTCGATCCGGTACTCGACCACCGTCTCCTTTCCTTGCGTCACGAGGTGGAATCCGTGCGTTCCGTCGACGCCCTCGTTTTGGATCCGCCAGACGATCCGTTCTTCGGGCACCGCCTCTTCCAAGAGCCCGTGCAGCCCGAGATGCCACTCCTCGGTCTTTCCCGGCACGAGCGGCCCCGGCGAACGCATGAACGGCTGCGAGGCGAACGGCCAGATCTGATCGCCGGAAGTACCCATCTCTTCCAAGAGGTGGTAAATGCGCCGTTTGGTGCCGTGAAAGGAGCGCGATCGGGACTCGTGGAGCTCGATGGGCATGGGCCGAGGTTCGCTTCGGCGCGGCCGACCTCATTGTCGCATGAAAAGCGTACCGAGCGCGCCGGCGATGAGGATCAAGATCGGGGCCGAGAGCTTGGTGCGCATCATGGCAACTGCGACGAAGGCGGTGGTGACGTACGGGACGAGGTTGGTCCAGTTCTGCGCTTCGATCGGCCACGCGGCCGGGAACGAGACGCCCTTGCTCACCGTGTAGACGCTGGCCCAGACCAGGCCCACGATGGCCGGGCCGATGCCGCGCGAGACGATCAGCCGCCAGGGAGACGTCTTGAAGCGCTCCCACATGACGTCGGCTCCGACCATGATCGCGCTCGACGGAACGAACATGCCGACCGTCGCGACCAGCGCGCCCAGCAGCGGGGCCCCGGGCGATGCCATGTAACCGATCAGCGCGGCAAAGATCGTGGTCGGGCCGGGAACGAGCTTGCCGATCGTGTAGAATTGGGTGAACTGCGCGTTCGTCACCCACTGATAGCTTTCGACCACCTCGCGGTGCATCTCGGGAATGATGCCCTTCCCGCCGCCGAAGCCCAGCACCGAGAGCACCGAAAAGGTCCACAGCAGGTGCAGCAGGTTGCTCACGGGGCGGCCTGCTTTCCGGCACGCTTGCTCTTGAGGAACTCGTGCACGATGCCGACGCCGCCGAAGATCACGAGCACGAGCAGCAACGGCATCTTATACAAACCCACGACGACCGCGGTGAGCGCGAGGAGCACGATCTTTATCCAGTCGTCGCGTTCGTCCCAGCTCAGCTCGAAGGCGTTGCCGATCGTGAGCCCGAGCGCACCGACCGATGCGCCGCGCAGCGCGCCGTGCACCCAAGGATTGCTGGCGTACTTCGTGTAGAGCGCGCCGGCGATCAGAATGATCAAGAACGGCGGAACGGAGGCGCCCAGAAACGCGGCGACCGCGCCGGGAACGCCGCGCGTCTTCTGGCCGCAATAGATCGCGAGGTTGAGAATGTTGGGGCCGGGCAGGACTTGCGCGAGCGCGAGCCCGTCCATGAACTCGTCGCGATCCATCCAGCCTTGCTTGACGACCTGCTGGCGGATGCTGGCCTTTTGACCGCCGCCGAACGCCGTCGACGAGATCGCCGCGAAGGTCGCCGCGATCTGCAGCAGCGAGGGTGGCGTTACGCGCGCTTGCGGTGGTGCGGCCGCCTCAACTGACATCGGCCAGCGGGCCGTCGACGACTGGCGAGGTGTGCTTGCCGGAGAGAATGTGGATGTGGACGTGCTCGGTGTGCTGATAGGGCGGCAGCACGCCCATGCGGATCATGAAGCCCTTCTCGTAGAGCCCCTTGATGATCGCGACCTTCTGAATGCCGGCGATCAGCTTGTTCCAGAGCTGCGCGTCGCCGAGCCCGAAATCGAGCAGCGTCGGCACCCAGCGCTTCGGAATGATGACCACGTGGATCTCCCACCATTCCTCCTTGCTCTGATCGACGTTGTGCTGGAACGCGAAGACGTGGTCGTCTTCGTAGACGACCTCGTCGGCCTTGGCCCGCGTGCCGTCGAGACGCCCGCGAAACGTGTGCTCGGGATCGGGCTTTTCCCATTGGCGCTGCTCCGGGCCGCAAAGGAGCTCTGAAACCCACTGCATGACGGGGGCTTCCGCGCGCGTAGGATTTTTCCCCGGCGGCGCGATAGAGCCGTTTGGAGCGACGGAGTTTCGCTCGGAGGAGCAGCGCGATGGCCGACGTCAAGCCGACGAAAGAGAATTTGAACCCCGCCGAAGTGCTGGCAGGCGCGACGCCGACCTGGCCGAAGGAGCCGCGCCCGTGGGGGAAGGTCGTCGGCGAGAACGACGTCGTCTTCGAAGACAACAAGGTGGTCGTCTTTCACGATCCGATCGACGAGGAGCACGAGTCGGAGCGCGTCCCCGGCGAAGTGCGCCTGACGGTGCTCGCCAAGAAGCACGTGCACAGCCTGATGGATCTCGGCGTGCACGACGAGGGTTTGAGCTCGGCGATCCTGCACGCTATCCAGCAGGCCGCGTACCGGCTCGGCCTGGAGAAGAAAGGCTTCGAGGTGCGCTCGCACATCTATCCGCCGCTGCAGCACCGCCCCGAGCTTGCGTTCAAGATTCGTGCGGGCAAGCCGCCCAAGAAGGGCGATCCGGCCGCCGGCTAGTTCCGCGGCGCCCAAGCGCGACTAGGCCCCGGTCTTGGGGCCGATCTCACGCTCGGCGAGCTTGCCCAGACCGCGAACCACGAAGATGGCGAGCAGCGTGACGAGGATCGCATAGATCAGTTCGGCGATCAGGCCGCTGCCCGGCTTGAGAAAGATGGCGATGGCGTCGGCGATGAACTTGTTCCACGCGCCCGCGGCGATCAAGCCGAAGGCAACGGTGGCCAGCGAGATCATGGTCCCCAGGTAGGTCGGTTTCACGTCCATTTTCGCTCCTTTGCCGAGTTGCGCAGAAAGAAGAGCCGCGGTCGAGACCGCGGCTCTCTTCTTTTGGTTCGGGGCTGCGAAAACCGGCTAAGCTTTGAGTTCGATGTCGACGCCGGCCGGAAGGTCGAGGTGCATGAGCGCGTCCATCGTCTTCGGCGAGGCCTGCAGGATGTCGATCAGCCGCTTGTGGGTGCGCATCTCAAAGTGCTCCCGCGACTTCTTGTCGTTGTTGGTCGAGCGCTGCACGCAGAACCGGTTGATCTCGGTCGGCAGCGGCACGGGGCCGCTCACGAACGCGCCGGTGCGCTTGGCCGTCTCGACGATCCGCTCGGCGGATTGATCGAGCACCTTGTGGTCGTACGCCTTCAGACGGATGCGAATCTTCTGCTTGGACATCGTGTACTTTCTCTAGCTTATTCGGTTTTCAAGGAACTGGTCTCGCCCTTCGTCCTTCGACTTCGTCCTTCGTCCTTCGACTTCGGCGCTGCGCGCCTACGCTCAGGATGACAGGGGCCACGCTCAGGATGACAACGGGGGGGGTTACTCGGAGACGGCGGTGACGACGCCGGCGCCGACGGTGCGGCCGCCTTCGCGGATGGCGAAGCGCAGGCCCTCTTCGCACGCGATGGGGGTGATCAGCTCGACGTCCATCTGGACGTTGTCGCCGGGCATCACCATCTCGACGCCCTCCGGCAGTTTGATCGTGCCGGTGACGTCGGTCGTGCGGAAGTAGAACTGCGGGCGGTAGTTCGCGAAGAACGGCGTGTGGCGGCC
>DATJRF010000179.1:0-3335 GCA_035505015.1 Verrucomicrobiia bacterium
GATGGAGCTGCACGAACATCGTCGCCTGATTCGAACTGTTGTTGGCGAAGCCGAAACCGATGCCCGAGGTGACCGCCTCGACCTGGGGCATCTTGAGCATGATCCCTTCGAGCCTCTTGACGGCCGCCGTGGTCTGGTCCATCGACGCTTGGATCGGCAGGCTCACGAGCACGTAGAGCAGGCTCTGATCTTCGTCGGGGATGAAGCCTTGCGGCGTGATCTTGAACATGACGCCGAGCAGCACGATGCCGCCCAGAAAGATCAGCGTCATCAGCTTCGTGTGCCCGATCAGGCGCGGCACCAGGCGCTCGTACCAGGCGGTCAGCGCGTGCATCCGCCCGTTGAACCACTTCAGGAACGGATTCTTGGTCGGCTCTTCGCCGTGGACGAGCTCGTAGGTCAGCACCGGCGCGAGCGTGAGCGCGGTGAACATCGAGATCGCGATCGAGGCGGCGATCGTCAGCGCGAACTGCTGGAAGAGCTGCCCCGTCGTCCCCGGTAGGAAGGCGACCGGAATGAAGACCGCCATCAGCACGAGCGAGGTCGCGAGCACGGCGCCCGCGATCTCTTGCATCGCGCGTTTGGTCGCCTCGAAGCTGCTGGTCTTGTCGTCCACGATGTGCCGGACGATATTCTCGAGCACGACGATCGCGTCGTCGACCACCAGTCCCGTGGCCAGCGTCAGGCCGAAGAGCGTCAGCGTGTTGATGCTGAAATGCATCACCTTCATCAGCGCGAAGGCGCCGATCAGCGAGACCGGGATGGTGATCGACGGGATGAGGACGCTGTGCCAGTTCTGCAGGAAGAGGAAGATGACGAGGATGACGAGCAGGATCGCGATCAGCAGCGTGACGACGACTTCCTTGATCGAGGCCTTCACGAAATCCGAGGTGTCGAAGGCGATCGTGTAGTCGTAGCCGGCCGGAAACTCGTGCTTGAGGCGCTCCATCGTCGCGCGAACGTTGTTCGAGATCTGCAGCGAGTTCGCGGTGGGCTGCCCCTCGATCGCCAGCACGACGGCGGTCTGCCCGTTGTAGCGCGCCGAGGTCACGTAGTTCTGCGCGCCGAGCTGGACGTCGGCGACGTCCTTGAGGTAGACGTAACCGCCGTTGGGCTGCACCGCGACGACGATGTTCTTGAAATCGTCCACGGAGGTGAGGCGGCCGTCGACCTTGATCGGGATCTGAAACGGTTGGTCGCCGGTGGTAGGAGGCTGGCCGATCGCGCCCGGTGCAACGTCGGAGTTGCTCTGCGAAATCGCGTTCGCGACCTGATCGTAGGAGACGTTGTTTGCCTCGAGCTTGTGCGGATCGACCCAGATGCGCATGCCGTAGGTACGGTCGCCCAGCACCTCCACCTGGCCGACGCCCGGGATGCGCTTGAGCTCCTCGATGACGTTGATATCCGCGTAGTTGCTCACGTCGACGTCGCTGACGGCGGAGCTGGTGGACAGCATCGCGACGGCGATCGTGATGTTGCCCGAGCTCTTCTGAACGCTCACGCCGTACTTCTGCACCGCGCTCGGGAGCTGCGCGAGCGTCAGGTCGACGCCGTGCTGAACGTTGGTTTGATCGGTCGTCGGATCGGTCCCGAGCGCGAACGTGCAGGTGATGGTGCTCGTACCGTTGGCGCTCGAGTAGGACTGCATGTACTGCAGCCCGTCGGCGCCGTTGATGTTGATCTCGAGCGGCGACGTGACGGAGCGCACCACGGCCTCGGCGTCCGCGCCGGGGAACTGCGAGGTGACGGTGACGGTGGGCGGCGAGATCTGCGGGTACTGCGAGATCGGCAGGGTCGGGATCGTGATGAGTCCGGCCAGCAGCACGACGAAGCTCAGCACGCCGGCAAAGAGCGGGCGCTTGAGAAAGACCTCGATCACGTCGCGGCGTCCGGCTGAGCGATCATGGCGCTAGGCCCCGCGTTCGCACCAAAGGCACCGGAAGTCCTGGCGCCTGCACCGTCAAGTTTGCGCCCCGCGCCGCGCGAGGGCCGCGAGCACCAGGAGCAGCGCCGGCAAGAAGAGGTCCCCGAACCACAGGACCCCGCCGGCATTGCCGGGGGCAAAGTTTGCGCAGCAGCGCATCTGCGCGATGTGCTGCGCCGCGGCCGCGAACGAGAAGATCGCAAAGGCCAGGGTGGCGGCCAACCGGAACTCCGAGCCGCGCCGGAGGCTCATCAGCGCCACGACCGCCAGGCCGACCTCGCACCAGCCGAGCTCGTACTCGAACGGGCTCGGCTGCCAGCCGATGAGGGGAGCGACCGTACTCTGCGCGTACGCGTGCATCAGCCCCGCGTACGCGAACCCGACGCCGACCGTGTAGAAAAGCAGCTCGCCCCACAGGACGTAGGCCCAGCCGAGCGGCGCTCGCGCGCGCCGCATCTTTACGAGCCAAACGACGAGCGCAACGACGAAGAGCACCGCGTAGAGATTGCCGAGAATACCGCCGATAACGACGCTCACCGCACGCTCCATCCGTAGGCGTTCCAGGTCGGCAGAAAGGCGTTCGGGCCAAAACCCTGCAGGCGCCGACGGTACGCGTAGACGTAGTCGGCATTGAAGAGATAGAGCACCGGAACCTGCCGGGCGACGATGCTTGCGATGCGCGCGTAGAGCGGCTTGCGCTCGGCTTGCCGCGTCGAGGCGAGTGCGGCGCGCTCGAGCGCGTCGACCCGCGGATCGCACCAATGCATGTAGTTCTGCGGCCCACCGCAGGCGAGGACCGCCGAATCGTCGGGATCGGCGCCCATGGTCCACGGTACGTAGGCCAGATCGAAGGCACCGGAGGCGAGCGTGCCGGTGCGCGGCAGGAAGAGCTGCGCGTTGCTCACGCTCTTGATCGATACGGCGATCCCGCGCGAGCGCAACTCGGCCTGCACCGTCGCTGCAACCCGGACCCCGGTCATCGACTCGGGGAACTGCACGTAGACCAGGTCGAACGGCTTGCCGGCCTTGCGCCGCAAGCCGTCCGCACCGCGCCGCCAGCCGGCCGCGTCGAAGAGCGCGTCGGCTGCTGCCGGATCGTACGACGGCTCGCGCACGGCCGGATCGTACGCCCACGAAAACCGCGGCTGCAGCGAGTCGGTCACCGGATAGACGCCGAGCGCGATCTTCTTCGAGATGCCCTCGCGATCGATCGACATGGCGATCGCGCGCCGGACGCGCAGGTCGTCGAGCGGCGCTCGCGCGACGTTCATCGCGAGGCCGGCGACGACGGCCGTCGGCACGGTGAGCAGGCGCAAGCCCGCGCGGCCGCGCAGCGCCGCCAGCTGCACCGGCGCAACGAGGTTCCAATCGAGCGCACCGGATTGCAGCATCACGAGGTCCGTCCCGGGAT
>DATJRF010000180.1:0-3720 GCA_035505015.1 Verrucomicrobiia bacterium
CGACGATGCGGCATTATGGCAGCCCTCGCGTTCCCACCGCAGCGCGATAACGACCGACGTTTCGGTCGAAGGCGTGCACTTTACGCGCGAGCTGATGACGCCGCGCGAGGCCGGCTACCGCACGATGGCCGCCAACCTCAGCGATCTCGCCGCTATGGGCGCGCGTCCCGTGCTGGCCACCGTGGCGCTGGGTATCCCGGAAGACTGGGCGGTGGAAGAGGTGCTCGAGCTGTACCGGGGACTCGCGGGCGGGGCGGCCGAGGCGGGCCTTTCGATCGTCGGCGGGGATCTCAGCCGCGCGCCGGCGCTCAGCGTCGCGGTCGCCGCGGTCGGCGAGGTTCGCGCTTCGAACGTGAAATCGCGCGCCGGCGGGCGGCCGGGCGCGCTCCTTGCGCTCACGGGTCCGCTCGGCGCGGCGCGCGCGGGCTTGGAGCTCGCCGGCGGCGCGGCATCGCTCGAGGGCGAGCCGGCGGCCCAGGCGTTGCGCGCCTTTCGCATGCCCCGAGCCCGCTGCGACGAAGGGCGCTTCCTCGGCGCGAGCCGAAACGTGCTGGCGATGATGGATTGCTCCGACGGTCTCTCCACCGACCTCGATCGCCTCTGTTCCGCCAGCGGCTGTGGAGCGATCCTCGATCGCGTTCCGGTCGCCGGCTGCGCTCGCGAGCTGGCCGAGCGGCGCGGCGAAGATCCGCGCGTCTTCGCGCTGGGCGGCGGAGAGGATTACGAGTTGCTCGTTGCGGTGCGCCCGCGGGCGTTCGCGCATCTGGCGTCGCGCTTCTCCAAGCGCTTCGGGCGCGAACTGCTGCCGATCGGCCGGCTGCGGGAGCAGGCGGGCGTGGTGCTGCGCGACGGCTCGCGCGAGGTTCCGGTCGCACGCTCGGGCTGGGACCACTTCGCGCGATGAATCGCATGGACGACGTCCAGTCCTATCCGCTGATCGGCAGCATCCAAAACAGCGTCGGCATGGGCTTTCTGGGCAATCAGGCCGCGTTCGCGATCGCGAACGCACTCGGCGCGCGGCTCATCCACGTGCCTTCGACCTTTGCGACGGCGCACGGCGGCTTCAGCGGCCGCTCCAGCAGCGTGGCCGATCCGCAGCAGTTTCGCCGCGACGTCGCGTTCTTGATTCAACAGCGCCCGGGCATCATCTTGATCGGCTACCTGCCCAAGCCGCAGCACGTCGACGTGGTCGCGACCCAGCTCCAGGAGTTCAAAGGCATCGTCTTGCTCGATCCGGTGATCGGCGACTACCAGAAGGGTCTCTACGTCAGTCAGGAGACGGCGCGCGCGATCCGCGAGCGTCTCATCCCGCTCGCGCAGATCATTACGCCCAATCGCTTCGAGGCCGAGGTGCTGCTCGGCAGCGGCGACCGAACGATGAGCGAGCACGCTTATCTCAACGGCCTCTTCGATCTGGGGCCCGAGGCGATCGTCATCACCTCGTTCGAGCGCGATCCCGACAAGCACCGGGTCAAGCTGCTCTTCACCAACGGCTACAGCTACTACCGCATTTGGGGCCCGCTCTTTCCGGCCTACCCCGCGCACGGTGTGGGCGACGTCTTCGCGGCGTCGCTCGCCTCGTTTGCGGCGCTAGGGGGCTCGCCGTTCGCAGCCGCGCTGCTCTCGACGGCGCTTGCGGCGCGCGCGGTCGCCAACACGACGCCATACGGCGGAGCGACGGTCGATCCGGTGGCGGCGCTGGCGAAGTGGAATCCGCTCGGCTATCAAGTCGACGACGATCGCACGATCCGCTTCTGCGAGCGCTCGAACGTCGAAAGCGAAGCGATCAAACCGACCGCCAGCGACGGCGCGCGCCTGAAGTTCGCACCGCCCAAGCACAAGATCATCTACGGCTGATGGAAAACGGCAAGATCGACGTTCGCTTGGGCGGCGCCGACGTGCCGCACGTGCGCATCGACGTTATCGGCTACGAGCACCCCGAGGTCGCCGAACCGCACGGCTTCGATCTGCTCCAGTGCCGCGTCCACGCCAGCGCCGATCCGGTCATCGCCGACTTTGCGCTCTCGATGCGCGTGATGGAGCTCTTCGAGCTTCGCGCGTATCTGGCCGAGATCAACTCCGGGAACGGTCCGCCGGCGACGTTTTCGCTCGCCGGGGGGCTGCTCGGCCTCTCGTTTGCACCGAGCCGGCGCGGGCCGGTGCTCTGCGCGGTCCAGCTCAAGGGCATCGACGCCTCGCACGTGCGCCTCGAGTTCATGATCACGCTCGAGCCGGAGGAGATCAACCGCGCCCTGGTCGACCTGGCCCGTCTGGGTTGACGCGGCGTTCGCGCCGCCGGCCTAGAAAATCCCGACGCCAACTTAACCGCTCCGGGACTGGGCGTTAACGCGTTAACGGTTTCAAGCGAGCCTTCGCTAGCGTATAACCAACCTATGCCGAAATCTGCTCGCTCCACTCCATCCGCACTCCTGGCGCTGCTGGTCGCGCTCTCGGGCTGCAGCGCAACCGGGAGCCCCGGGCTTCCGGGCTCTGCCGCCGGCGCTTCGAGCCTGGCGCTAGGCTCCCTCGGGGCCGTGAGCGCGCAAGCGTACACCTGCCCCGCAGCGCAGACCTCCTCGGGCTCCCTCAATTGCGCCGCCCTTGCGCTGGGCGACCGCAAGTTCTCGACGACCGCGCCGAGGGCCGGTTACGTCTATTCCTGCATCGCGCTGAGCGGATCGCCGGTCGTGAGCTCGGCGCCCTGGCTCGACGCCGCTGCCGGTACCTGGGACGCCCTGACCAAGGACGTCGTCGAGGGCTCGGTCACCTGGGCCGGCAGCTTCGCGGCCAAGGTCGGGGCGAGCACGACGACGGTGAGCGGCAACGAGCTCCCGCTCTCCTACGCGCCGACCGGGACGTTCCCGATCTCGAAGAGCGATCCGGCCTACGCCTACGACCACAACCCGAACCACATCGCCTCGCACACGCTCGATGCCAGCCTGCCCTCCACACCCGCCGAGGCGAAGAAGCCCTCGTGCCTGGCGCCGGGGACGATCGGCGTCGCGCTCAACGGCGTCGCGATCTACGACGGCTTCGATGCGGCCGGATACGATGCGGTCGCCCGCGAGATTCAGGACGGCTGCCACGGCCACCCGGATTCCTCGGACACCTATCACTACCACGGCTGGCTCCAAGCCTGCGTTCCCGACGCCGGGTCGGCCACGCAAAACTCCTCGCTGCTGGGCTACGCACTCGACGGCTACGGGATCTACGGTCCCTGGTACGGCGGCAAGGTCCTCACCACCGCCGACCTGGACGAGTGCCACGGGACGACCAGCCCGGTGCTCTGGAACGGGAAGATCGTCACGATCTACCACTACGTCTCGACCTACGATTTTCCGTACACGCTCGGCTGCTATCGCGGTACCCCGGTGCACCTCAAAGCCTGACCTTCGGCGACTCGAAAAAGAAGAAGGGAGCCGTCGCGCCGCGACGGCTCCCTTCTCGCACGGTACGCGCAGGCGGCCTTAGGCGCGCCGCGTCACCTTCTTCGAGCGCAGGCATTGCGTGCAGACCTTCGCGGTCCGATGCGTGCCGCGCTCGTCGACGCGCACCGACTGCAGGTTGGGCAGCCAGCGGCGGCGGGTCTTGTTCATGGCGTGGCTGACGTTGTTGCCCGCTTTGGGCCCCTTGCCACAGACTTCACAGCGCTTCGCCATCGGTAAGCTATCCTCTCGAAACCTCTAAATAAGACAAACGTCGGAGCGTCTTGCGCGTCAC
>DATJRF010000181.1:0-5027 GCA_035505015.1 Verrucomicrobiia bacterium
TTTGCCGACCCGTACATCGCGGCGCAGCGCGGCTACGTCGACGACGTCATCGAGGCCCGGCGCACGCGCGGCGCGATCGCGACCGCGCTCGAGATGCTGCAGAGCAAGCGCGTCGAACGACCCAAGCGCAAGCACGGCAACATTCCCCTCTAACCCTCGACCGCTACTTCAAGGAGAGCCTCGCCAGATGCCATCGCGCCTCGATTTTCTCGCAGCCGGCGCCATTGCGGCGCTGGCTCCGGCAACCGCCGCCGCCTCCCCGTCGCCGGCGCAAAGCGCCTCCCCCAAGGCGAGTCCCTCGCCCGAGCCGAGCTTCCCGCCGCTGCACTTCGACATGGCGGCCTTCGACGCGGCCCTCGAGACGGCGGCGCCGCACCGGCACATGTTCGCATCGCTGCGCCTCGACGGCGGCCAGGTGCTGGACACGATGCGCGGCGTGCTGAGCGCCTACGCGCAGATAGGCGTCGCCGCGAAGGACGTGCACCCGGTCGCGGTGCTCTATCACGGCGAAGCGATCACGCTCGGGTTCGACGATACGGTCTGGAACGACTACCTCATTCCCACGCACGCGAAGGATCCCAAGACCTTCGATGCGTTCGATAAAGATTTCGCCAGCGTCTACACGCCCGGCAAGACGAAAGGGAACCCCGAACTGCACAAGACCAACGACAAGGACGACTCGTCGATCGAGGGGTTGGTCGCCGACGCCGGGGCGCGTTTCTTCGTCTGCAACGAAGCGACCAAAGGCTTCGCGTCGTACATCGCCCGCCACCTCAAGAAGAGCCCGCTCGACGTATACGCGGCGATGGCGTCCAATCTCGTCCCCAACGCGATGCTCGTCCCGGCCGGCGTCTGGGCAGTGCACGCCGTGCAAGAACGCCGCTACACCTACCAGCAAGTCAATCTGCAGCCATAGCGAGCAGACCTTATAAAGCGGCGAGGGCGGCGGCGAAGGCCTCGGAGTGGCGGGTGGGCGTGAACTCGACGATCTGGCATTCGGCGATGCCTTCGCGCTGGAAGGGATCGTCGCGCAAGAGGGCCTCCAGCTCTTCTCTGCTGGCGGCTTGGGCCAGCGTGACGCCGCCGGTTCGCGGGACGAGCCGCCCCGAGACGATGAACACGCCGCGCGCGTACATCTCGTCTTGAAAGCGCAGGTGTTCCGGGAGCACGCGGTCGACCTCGTCGAGGCTTTTGACGTAGCGATTGAGCAGGATGAACATCGCCGCGCCTTCGGGAGCAGGACGCCGCTCCCCTCGATGGTATCTACCGCCAAGTGAAGCTTTTGGAAGGAAAGCGCGCCCTCGTCACGGGCGTCGCAAACCGCTGGTCGATCGCCACCGGCATCGCGCGCAAATTTCACGAGCACGGCGCGAAGCTCGTGCTCACGTATCAGGGCGAGCGCGTTCGAGACGAAGTAGAGAAGCTGGCGGCGGAGCTGGGCGGCGCGCACGTCGCCGGCTGCGACGTCTCGAACGACGATTCGCTCGCCGCGCTGCGCGACGACGTGGCGAAGGGCGGCAAGCTCGACGCGCTCGTGCACTGCATCGCCTTCGCCAACAAAGAAGATTTGGCCGGTAAGGTCTACGACACCACGCGCTCCGGCTTCGCTCTCTCGCTCGACGTCTCCGCGTATTCGCTGATCGCGCTCGTCCAAGCGCTGCGCGAGCAGCTTGCCGACGGCGCCTCGGTGATGGCGCTCACCTATCTCGGCGCAACCCAGATCGTCCCCAACTACAATCTCATGGGGATCGCGAAATCCGCGCTCGAGTCGTCGATGCGCTACCTCGCGTTCGATCTCGGCGATCGCGGGATCCGGGTCAACGCGATCTCGGCCGGCCCGATCAAGACCGCCAGCATGCGCCAAGTCGGCGGCGCCACGCGCATGCTCGACGTGGTGCCCAAAGTCGCGCCGCTGCGGCGCAACGTGACGGCAGAAGACGTCGGCAACACCGCGGTCTATCTCGCCTCGGATCTCTCCAGCGCCGTCACCGCCGACGTGCACTTCGTCGACGCGGGCTTTCACATGATGGGCTTCTACCCGCCGGACTTCGAGAAGTGAACGCGTCGCCGACCGACGAGGAACTCGCCGCCATCGCGGTCGCCCTG
Source organism: Verrucomicrobiia bacterium (assembly GCA_035505015.1). Classification (GTDB taxonomy): domain Bacteria; phylum Vulcanimicrobiota; class Vulcanimicrobiia; order Vulcanimicrobiales; family Vulcanimicrobiaceae; genus DATJRF01. Next base: position 2,107 of record DATJRF010000181.1, read on the forward strand.
GCAGCGCTCGCGTCGCGGCCAGAGGCGCCGGCAGCCCAGACGCCGGCCTGGGCACTGGCGGGCCGCGATTACGGCGTGGAGTAGGGTGAGGGGGTGTTTTCTAAGATTTTGATTGCGAATCGCGGGGAGATCGCGGTTCGGATCGTTCGGACGGCGCACGAGATGGGGATCGCGACGGTGGCGGTTTACTCGGAGCCGGATCGCGACGCACTGCACGTGCGCATGGCGGGCGAGGCGTATCTGCTCGGCCCGGCGGCGCCGTCGCAGAGCTATCTCAACGTCGACAAGCTGATCGAGATCGCGCAGCGCTCGGGCGCGGAAGCGATTCATCCGGGGTACGGATTTCTGGCGGAGAACGCGGCTTTCGCGCGCCGCGTCGCGGCAGAGGGCTTGACGTGGATCGGGCCGCACGCCGACGCAATCGACGCGATGGGCGATAAGCTGCGCGCGCGCCTGGCGATGCAGCGCGCTCGGGTGCCCGTGGTGCCGGGCGGGGTCGAGCCCGTCCGCGACCTCGCCGACGTACGGCGCGCCGCGAAGAACTACGGCTTTCCGCTCGCGCTCAAGGCCTCCGGCGGAGGCGGCGGCAAGGGCCTCAAAGTCGCGCACACGCAGGCCGAGCTGGAATCCGCCTTCACCACGGCCACGCGCGAAGCGGAAGCGTACTTCAAGAACCCGACGATCTACGCCGAGCGTTACCTCGACAATCCCAAGCACATCGAGCTGCAGATCCTCGCGGACAAGTACGGCAACGTCGTCCACGTCGGCGAACGCGACTGCTCGCTGCAGCGGCGCCATCAAAAACTCTGGGAAGAGGCTCCCGCTAAGCTCTCGGTCGGTTTGCGCCGCAAGCTGCGCGCCGCGGGGATCAGGGCCGCGCAGGCGATCGGCTACGACTCGGTCGGCACGATCGAATGCCTCGTCTCCGGATCGCGCTTCTTCTTCTTGGAGATGAACACGCGCATCCAGGTCGAGCACACCGTTACCGAGATGATCTCGGGCCTCGATCTCATTCGCGAGCAGATCCGCGTCGCCGCCGGCGAGCCGCTCGGTTTCGTGCAGGACGACCTCACCTTCGAGGGTTACGCGATCGAAGGCCGCGTCAACGCCGAGGACCCGTCGCAAAACTTTCGCCCGGCGCCCGGAACGATTACCGCCTATCGCGAGCCGGGCGGCCTCGGCGTGCGCGTCGACTCCGCCAGCTATCCGGGCGCGACGATCTCCGCCGACTACGATTCGATGATCGCCAAGCTCATCGTTTGGGCTCCCACGCGTTCGCAAGCGATCGCGCGCCTGCGCCGCGCGATCGACGAATACGTCGTCGAAGGCGTTCCGACGACGCTTCCGCTCCTGCGTGCGCTCTGCGATCTGGAGAGCGTCAACGACGGCAGCTATGGAACGGCGACGCTGGAAGCGTTCGCCGCAAACGAGTTCGCGGCACCGCCGCGCGCCTCCGCACCGGCCGATCCCGCGCCGGTCGCAGTGCGGCCCGACGAGATCAGGGTCGAGGTCAACGACAAGCTCTACCGCGTGCGCGTCGTCGATCTCCCGGCGACGGCCGGACGCGGCGCCGGCACCTCCAACGGCCGGCGCCCGGCGCCGAAGAACGCGGGCGCGAAACGTTCGGCGGCGAGCGGCAACGACGTCATCTCGCCGATGCACGGCCTCGTCGTCGAGCTCAAGGTCGATGAGGGCGCCGCGGTGCAGGAGGGTGCCGTCGTCGCGGTCGTCGAGGCGATGAAGATGATGAACGAGATTCGCGCCCACCGCGCGGGAACGGTCGCGAAGGTTCACACCCAAGCGGGGGCGACGGTGGAAGCCGGATCGCCGCTCGTCACGATCGCCTGAGCGTGCAAACCGCGCCGGTGGATCGCAACCGCGTCGCCTGGTCGGTCACGCTTTTCCTCGCGATCACCTTCGCCGCGTCCTACGGGCTATGGATGTACGCGATCGTCGTGCCCAACAGCGCGTGGGCACTGCTCGCCGGTGCGTTCTTTCCGCTGCTCGCCGCGCTGATCACGGTCTACGCGCTCAAGCTTCCGCCGGCAGAGCTCGGCTACCGCCTTCCGCACCAGAGATTTCTGATCGCGGCGTGGGTTCTGCCGATTCTCTGGAGCCTCGTCGCGTACGCACCGGCTTGGCTCGTACCCGATTTCGGCGGCATCGCGCACTCGTTGCGCCACGCATCGCAGCCTTTGCTCGTCGTGATTTCGAGCGCGGGCCTGGCGGTTACGCTCGGCGCGCTCGAAGGCGCGCCGGCGGCGGCAGGCGAGCAGTTCGGTTGGAACGGTTTCCTGCTGCCGAACCTCGCCAAGCTCTTCGGCGACCGCCGCGCGATCGTGCTGGTCGGGTTGATTTGGGCGCTCTGGCACTATCCGCTGATCCTAGCCGGGCCGTTTCACGGCTTCGGACCGCGCTGGTACGAGCTGATCTGCTTCACCCTCATCTCCGTCAACATGGGCGTCGTGTGGGGCTTCTTCCGGCTCCGCTCCGGCAGCACGTGGCCCAGCGTCGTCGGCGCGGCGACGGGCGGCGTCTTCGTCGGAACCTTCTGCGACCAGATCACCGGCGTTACCGCGCTGAGCCCCTGGCTCACGGGGCAGTTCGGCGCTTTCCTCGTCGTGACGACCGGCCTGGTCGCGCTCTTCTGCTGGCGCAACGTCGACTCGCCCAAGCACTTCATTCCGGGCAAGTGACGCGAAGTCGTGGATAGCTCTCCACACGTTATCCTGTGCACCGTGCTGCTCCGTAACGGCTCCTATTGCGTAACCGTCGACCAGGCGCAGGCACTCGTTGACGCTCTAGAGCGTCGCCGCGAATCGGTCGTCATTGACGCCACGTTGCCGCACGATAGGGACCACACATTCCCGGTCGAAATCGCGACGTCCGAAATCGTCCGCTTGATCGAGCACGACGGCCGC
>DATJRF010000182.1:0-7857 GCA_035505015.1 Verrucomicrobiia bacterium
AACCGCTGGTGAACCGGTTGTCCCGCCAGGGGCATAGCCGGGTAGCTATGTTCGGATCAGATAAACGCTGAAAGCATATAAGCGTGAAACTGACCCCAAGATGAGACTTCAATCCCGTAAGGGTGAAGAGTCGTGGTAGACTACCACGTTGATAGGCCGGGGGTGGAAGCACCGTGAGGTGTGGAGCTGACCGGTACTAATAGCTCGGAAATTTTACTAACGCCATAAACCACTCTCAGTGGCACCTGGAAGTTCTTCTCCGTACAGCTTTCCCACCGCGACCGACTGGAGCTCCGGCTCGTCGTCGCGGCGGGGATCACGTTTGGGCCCAAAACGGCTAGCGCCGTTTTGTGGACCCGACAAGTTTCTGGCGCCCATGGCGGCGGGGTCCCACCCGTTCCCATCCCGAACACGGCAGTTAAGCCCGCCAGCGCCGATGATAGTCGGACCGCAGGGTCCCTCGAAAGTAGGTCGGTGCCAGATTAAATCGAGCAGAGAGCCCGCCGCGTAACCGCGGCGGGCTCTTTTGCATCTCGAAGTCCGGCTTTAGGCGACGACGGCTTCGAACGACTCCTTGAACTGCGCCGGCGTCAGCGTGGTCTGCGCGGCGAGCTGCGCGAGGCGAACGCCCTCGAAATCCCCCGGCTCGAGGCGCATCATGTAGTCGCGCGCGACGCGATACGCCTCGCTCGTAACGTCGACGCAGCGCGTGCGGATGCGCCCGGTCTGCGGATCGAGCAACTCGTCGAGAAGCATCGGGTGCACGTGCCCGCCGCGCAGCGCGATGAGCGCGCCGCTGCCGCCGCCCAGCAGATACCGCACGGCGCCGTATCCGAGCGTTCGCGTGTAGTCGACGTCGAACGGCACCGGCTTGGCGCAGCGCAGCTCGTAGCCGATATCCTTGGGCACGACGGTCGCGTCGATCCCGAGCTCCCCCAGGCGCTTGCGCACGCCGTCGCGCAGCACCGTCCCGATCGGCACGTCGGCCAGGCGGACGTGCCCGAACGCATCGCGTTCGACGTTCTCCAGCGCCTCGAGGTCGTCGCCGGCCAGGCGCTCGGCGATGCCTTCCGCGACGACGGCGATCCCGTGCTCGCGCCCGATCGAGCGCCGCTTGATCACCGAACCGACGATCGTATCGATTACGAGGGAGAGATGAACGCCTTGCTGATACTCCTCGGGAATCACCGCGAGCGTCGCGCCGGCGGCTTTGCACATGCCCAGCGCCAGCGCGCCGGACTTGCGCCCCATGCTTACCACGATATACCAGCGGGCCGTCGTGCGCGCATCCTCCATCAAGTGTTCGAGGATGCCGGCGCCGACCGAACGCGCCGTCTCGAAGCCGAACGTCGGCGCGTTGTCGGGTAATGGCAGATCGTTGTCGATCGTCTTGGGAACGGTTGCCACGCCGATCAGGCCACGCGTGCGTTCGGCGATCTTGGTGGCGCCGTAGGTCGTGTCGTCACCGCCGATGCAGATAAGATAGCGGGCGCCGAGCGCGCCGAGCGCCTGGACGCAGTGCTCGAGCGAGGCTTCCGTCTCCGCGGGGTTGGTGCGCGAGGTGCGCAGGATCGAGCCGCCGGCGGTGTGGATGCGCGAGACGTGATCGAACGTCAGCTCCATGACGCGCGGCGGGCGCCCGGCGGCGAGGTCGCGATAGCCGTCGAAGATCCCGACGACGCGTAAGCCGTGGTTGATCGCTTCGATGGTCGCCGACGCGATCACGCCGTTGATGCCCGGCGCAGGGCCCCCGCCGACCAGGATGGCAATGGTGTCGCTCACGCGCGGAGCATTCGGCCCTCGGCAGCAAAACGCCGCTCGCGGCCCGAACCTTCAAGGCGTGGCGGTCAGCTACGCGGCGGTGCTCTTCGATCTCTACGGCACGCTCATCGACGACCGAGGCGAGGCGCTCGCGGGTGCGCCGGCGTTACTGCGAGGGCTCGGTGCGGCGCGCTGGGCGATCGTAACCTCGTGCCCGGCCGAGCTCGCGCTGGCGTTGCTCGCGCGCAGCGGGCTCCCGGTGCCGCCGGTCCTCGTGACGTCGGACGACGTCGCGCGCAACAAGCCTTCGCCCGACGGCTACCTTCTCGCAGCGCGGCGGCTCGCGGTCGAGGCCGCGGCGGCGCTGGCGATCGAGGACAGCGCGCACGGTATCGAGGCGGCGCTGGCCGCGGGAATGGACGTCGTGGCAATCCTGCGCGGGCGCGATCCGTCCTTCGCTCGCCGCGCGAGCTTCACGGCGGAGTGGCCGGCCCGCCTGGTGCTGCGCGCGGACGCGGGCGCGGTGGTGCTGGAGCTCGAGTGAGCTACGGGCTCGGCGAGGGGCCGGGGGCCTGCGGCGCGGCCGTCTCGCCTTCGTGATGCTCCCGGTAGGCCGCACGATCGCGCTGGATCTCTTGCTGGACGGCCGCGTTCTGCTGCGTCGAGAGCAGCCCGTAGATCTGCGTGCGCAGTGCGTGCGAAGCGCTCGGATCGACCGGGCTGCCCTCGGGGTGCGCTTGCGAATAGCTCTGGATAAGCGCGTGGACTTGGCTCTGCTGCTGCGCCGTAAGGTTCGCGACGCTCAGAAGCCGGTCGTAACGCCGCTCGAGAACGTCGGCGCTCGGCGTCGTGCGCGGGCGCCGCGCGCGGCCGCTGCCGGGCGGCGCGAGGTTGTACGGCTGCTGCTCCACCGGCGGCGCCAGCGTGGCCTGCTGGGCCGAGGCCTCGAACGGCAGAAGGGCGCAAACGACAAAAGCGCCCGCGAGCAAGAGTCGGCAGAGGTTCATGGCTTGCATTCTAGCGCGGTTGCCTGGCCTTCACCTGAGCGCGAGGTCATGGCGCCGGGAGCCTCGCCACGAGCTCGAGTTTCGTTCCGGCCGGATCTTCGAAGAAGATCGCCGGGTACTCGTCCATCTTTTCGCTGCGCTCCACGGCGCGGGCGCCCATCGCTGCGAGCCGGCCCTCCAGCTCGAGCAGGCGCGCCGGCGAAACGCGAAAGGCGATCCGGGTCAGGTTCGCGGCGTGATCGCGCCGCTCGATGAAGCCGACGAACCAGGGGGCGCGATCGGACCGCCTGGACTCGTAGTACTCGGTCGCGTTGTGCGGGCGTTCGGCGGAGACGGCATGCCAGTCGCCGCGCTCGTCGACGTGCGAATAGCGCTTCTCGGGCAATCCGAGCTCCGGCATCAGCGCGTCGTAGAACGGCTCCACCGCCGGGAGCGAGCGCACGCGGCAGTCGACGTGATCGATACCCTCGAACTCCGCCACGCGCGCCTAGGGCTTGATCGCGACGGCTTTGGTGCCTTCCGACGCTTGCGACTCGAAACGCTTGAAGTTTTCGAAGAAGAGCGTCGCGAGCTTGCGCGCCTGAGCGTCGTACGCCGCCTTATCGGCCCACGCCGCGCGCGGATCGAGGACGTCGCCGGGGACGCCGGGGACCGCTTTGGGAATGCGCAGCCCGAAGAACGGCTCGGTCGTGAAATCGCGCGCGATGCGCCCCTCGATTGCCGCGTTGACCATCGCCCGCGTGTGCGCGATCGCCATGCGCCGCCCGACGCCGTAGGGGCCGCCGACCCATCCGGTGTTCACGAGCCAACACTCCACCTTGTGCTCCTCGATCTTCTTGCCGAGCAGCTTGGAGTAGACCGTCGGATGGTGCACCATGAACGGCGCGCCGAAGCAGGTCGAGAACGTGGCGGTCGGTTCGGTCACGCCGCGTTCCGTGCCGGCGACCTTGGCCGTGTAACCCGAGAGGAAGTGATACATCGCTTGCTCGCGCGAGAGCTTCGCGATCGGCGGAAGCACGCCGAACGCATCGGCGGTCAGCATGACGATGGTCTTGGGATGCCCGCCTTTGCTGCCCGGTACGACGTTCGGGATGAACTCGAGCGGATACGCGGCGCGAGTGTTCTCGGTCTTCGCTTCGGAATCGACGTCGAGCGCGCGGGTGGCCTCGTCGTAGACGACGTTCTCGACCACGGTCGAATAGCGGTGCGTCGCCGCCCAGATCTCCGGCTCGGCTTTGGCCGAGAGACGGATCACCTTGGCGTAGCAGCCGCCTTCGAAGTTGAAGACGCCGTCGCTCGACCAACCGTGCTCGTCGTCGCCGATGAGCGGGCGATTGGGATCCGACGAAAGGGTCGTCTTGCCGGTTCCGGAGAGGCCGAAGAAGATGGCTACGTCGCCGTCGCGGCCGACGTTGGCCGAGCAATGCATCGGCAGCGTGTCGCGCAGCGGCAAGAGATAGTTCATCACGGTGAAGACCGACTTCTTGATCTCGCCCGCATATTTCGTGCCGCCGATGAGAATGATGCGCCGCGCGAAGTTCACCAGGCAAAACGTCGAGCTGCGCGTGCCGTCGCGCTGCGGGTCCGCGTTGAAGAGGGCGGCGTCGACGACGGTGAACTCGGGAACGAAACCGGGCTCGGGGCGTTCGGGCGTGATGAAGAGATGGCGCGCGAAGAGGTTGTGCCACGCGAACTCGGTGTAGACGCGAATCGGGACGCGATAGCGCTCGTCCGCGCCGACGTAGCAATCCAGTGCGTATGCCTCGCGTTCGGAGATGTAGGCGGCGACCCGTTCCCAGAGCGCGTCGAACGTCGATGCGTCGATCGGCTGATTGGTATCGCCCCAATCGATGTGTCCGCTGCTCGACGGCTCTTTGACGAAGAACTTGTCTTTGGGAGAGCGGCCGGTATGCGGGCGCGTGTCGACGATGAACTGGCCGTCGAGACCGAGGACGCCTTCGCTGCAGCGAATGGCATGCTCGATCAGCTCCGATGGCGTGAGGTTCTCCCACAGCTGGGCGGCCTTGAGTTTCTCCGGAACGGTGAGAATGTTAACGTCCCCTTATGAGCTCGGTTATGGTCCAGGGAGCTTACCCGCGGGCGGCAGGGGTGCCTGCCGAGGAACGAGGGCCGGAGTTCCCAATCGGCTGGTCAAAAAGAGCCCCTATGCCCAAAGCTCCTCTGACCGTGGCCGCGCTGCTGCTTGCGGCGCTCGCGACAACCGGCCGCGCGCCGGCCGTGCTCCCGTTCCACTTCGGACTCTTCCCGAGCGGCCCGCTCGACGCCATCACCGACGTTCCCGGCGTCCTGGTGAGCCACGTCACCAAGAGCGAGGGCAGCAGCATCCGGACCGGCGCCACCGCCGTGCTGCCCAACGCCGACCCCTGGGACGAGAAGGTCTCCGCCGGCTTTCTGGCTTTCAACGGCAACGGCGAAATGACCGGAACGCACTGGATCGAGGAGTCGGGTTACCTCGAGGACCCGGTCGTTCTGACCGATACGCTCGACGTCGGCCGCGCCGACGACGGCGTCGTGAGCTGGACGATCGAGCATCACCCGGCGGTCGGGCGAGGCGACGACGTGCCCCTGCCGGTCGTTGCCGAGTGCGACGACGGGCTGCTCAACGACATCCAGGCGCGCGCCGTCTCGCCGCAGGACGTCGTTCGCCTGCTCGATACCGCCCACGGCGGCCAGTTCGAGCGCGGCAGCGTCGGAGCCGGGACCGGCATGAACGCCTTCGGCTTCAAGGCGGGCATCGGCTCGTCGTCGCGCGTGCTGCCGGCGTCGCTCGGGGGATACACCGTCGGCGTCCTGGTCAACGACAACACCGGCAGCGGACGGCGCCTCTTGACGATCGTCGGCGTTCCCGTCGGCGAGAAACTCGCAGACGAGCTGCATCCGATCTATCCCAAGAAGATCGCGCGCGCCGGGCACGAGGCGCCGCGCGGGCGCTTGGGAGAGGGCAGCATTATCATCGTCGTCGCGACCAACGCCCCGCTGAGCGGGCGGCAGTTGCGGGCCCTGGCGCTGCGTGCCGGCATGGGCATGGCACGCACCGGCCTGACGTCCTTCGTCGGCAGCGGCGACCTGATCGTCGCGTTCTCGACCTCGCGCATCTTCCATCGCACCGCCGATTTCGTCGTGCAGCCGCCCAGCGAGCCGATCCTCGAAGACGACGATGCGCTCGACGCGCTCTACACGGCAACGGCGGAGGCGACGCAGGCGTCGATCTACGATGCGCTCTTCGAATCGAAGACGACCGTCGGCCGCGACGGCGCGACGGTCTACGGATTGCCGACCGAGCGCGTCCTGCAGATGCTGCGTGCCGCGTCCGCGATCTCCCCTTGAGCTTCATCGAAACCGAGCGCCTGTTGATCCGAACCTGGATGCCGGGCGATGCGGCCGAGGCGGAGGCGATCTTCGCAAAGCCCGAGGTGATGCGGTACATCGGCGCGGGGGCGGCGTGGTCGGCGCAGCGCACGCGCGAGGCCCTCGAGCTCATGATCGATCGCTACGAGCGCGACGGCATCGGGGTTTGGCCGGTGGTCCTCAAAGCCAGCGGCCGGATCGTCGGTGAGTGCGGGCTGCAGCCGCTCGCGGGGACGACCGAGATCGAGCTCGCGTACCTCTTCGACGTTCCTTACTGGGGGAAGGGCTATGCCTTCGAGGCGGCCTCGGCCGTGCTGGACTGGGGCTTTCGCGAGCAGGGCCTGCGGCGCATCGTGGCCACGATCGATCCCCGCAACGCTCGCTCCATCGCGCTGGTCAATCGCCTGGGAATGCGTTTCGAGCGCGTCGTGCGCGCGCACAAGGGCGACGTGCTCCAGTACGCGCTCGCGCGCGACGACCGCGCGAAAGGCACGGCCTGACCCTAAGCAAACGTCCCGACGGATGCAGGACCGCGGCGTTGCCGACGGCTTGCAGTTCCCCGGTGCAGGACGGCTACGACGAATCGGGCGATATGGTAGCCGCGAGCAAGGACCTCTTCCCGACCAGGCCGCTACGTTAGCGTAGCCGTGATCGCGGCGACCTCCGCCTTCGAGAGCGGGCGGATCGTGCGCGTAATCTCCCGGCCGGCCGCGGCCTGCTGCGTCTGCAAGTCGTATCGCATTTGCAAACGCAGCCAATAGTCGGGCGTCATGTCGAGCAGCCGCGCGATCCGAAGCGCCGTATCGGGCGTGATCGCGCGTTGCTCGTTGAGGATCGCCGAAACGCGGTTTTGCGGTACGTCGAGCAGCTCGGCAAACTTGCGCGCGCTCATATCGAGCGGCTTCAAGACGTCTTCGCGCAAAATCTCACCCGGATGCACCGCTCTCATGCCCATTAGTGGTAGTCCTCCAGCCTCACGTCCTGCGGCCCGCTATCGGTCCACCGGAACACGAGCCGCCATTGGATATTCAACCGAATCGAAAACTCTCCCGTATAGAGACGCTCCAGCTGGTTTCCTGGGACCGCCTGCAACTCGCGTAGCGTCTCGGCCTCGTCGAGCGAGCGGAGCTTCCGCTCCAGCGCGGCGCCCACTTGCGCGAACCGCTTGACGCGCTTCCCACGATACACCGCCTCTAGGTCCTTGTCCGCAAACGTCTGTATCACTCGCTTAGTATAGCACGATTATATGTGATACGTCTAGCATATTGCGAACCTTGCCCCAATCTGCTAAGATCATCCCATGAACACGACGACGGTTCGCACCCCTCTCGCACTCGCGCTGATCGCGGCAATCGCCGGTTGCGCCCAGGCCGCCGGTGTGGTGCCGGCCGGCCCTGCCGCGCCTTCGGCTCCGGCGTCGTCGTTCTCCGCGACGCTGCCGGCGCTGCCGACGCTCGCGAGCCCGGCCTGGAGCAACGCCTCGAGCGTTTCGGGCCGCCTCGTCCGCCTGGCGGGCCCCCTCACGGCAGCCGCCGTTTCGGCCCGCCTGCCGGTCTATACCGACAAGCCGAAGGCGGGCCAGCCCGTCGCGGGCGCCACCGTCTACCTCGTGGACGCCGCCACCGGCATCGTTTCGCCCGGCGGTCCTCGGTCGCCGCTGGCCGTCACGCACACCAACGCGCACGGCGACTTCACGTTGCCGGTCCCGTCCTCGTATACC
>DATJRF010000183.1:0-20190 GCA_035505015.1 Verrucomicrobiia bacterium
CGCCGCGAACGCAACGCCGATCAAGCTCGGCACGAACGCGCACAGGCCGGCGAACGCACCGCCCATCTCGCGCGGCCGCACGCCGCCGACGAGCGCGAGCGCCAGCATGGCGAGCAGATCGAAGCCCAGAAAATGGACGTCGATGGCGGTCGTCGCGAACCAGAAGAAGGCGGCGTACCAACGCCGGCGCGCGAGCAAGGCTTCGACTGCGTGCGGAAACGCGGCGTACGCCGCGAGAATCCAGAGATGGCCCGCCACCAGCTCGACGACGGCGAACGGCGCGGCGGTATACCACAGCGCGGCGAGCAGCGCCGGCGCTTCGCGCGCGCCGTAGCTCTTGGCCAGGCGATAGGCCCCCACCGACGCCGTGAGCAGGATCGCCAGCAGCAGTACCCGCAGCGCGATTGCCGGGCCGGCGGCGGCGTTCGCGAGCAGCACGAGCGGCTGCACCACGTCGATGCGCGGCAGCCATCCCGCCGCGTTCCAGTTCGTGCCGACGACCGGCGCGCTCAGATTGAGCATCGCGGCGGCGACGCCGCCGGGGGTCAGCGGCCAGATCCAGTCGTGCCGCAACGCGGGAACGCCCGCGGAGAAGAGGATCGGCCGCAGGATCGCGACGGCGACGGCCGCCATTGCCGCGACGCGCGCGAGTGCGCCGCCGCCGCGCAGGCTCACGTCTTGACGTCGATATCCGAAACCGACAGCTCGCGGCTCGGCACGAAATCGGGGCGCGCCGACGCCGCCCCGGCCGAATCGTAGTAGCGCAGGATGCGCAGCCGATAGAAGATCGCGGCGGTGTCGACGAAGATCCGCCACACCTCGGGCCAGCTGATCCGGCTCTTGCGCTGAAACTCCAGGCGCACCGGCGCCTCCGCGATCGTGTAACCGAGGTGCCGGGCGATCGCGAGCAGCTCGATGTCGAAGGCGAAGCGCTTGGCCAGCACGCGCGGAAAGACGTCGTCGAGCAGTTTGCGGCGGAAGAGCTTGAGGCCGGTCTGCGTATCGCGCAACGGCAAGCCGAAGAGCAATCGTACGATCGAATAGTAGCCGAAGCTATAGAGATGGCGAACCGGCGGATAGTTGACGATCCGCGACTGCGGGTGGCGCTTGGATCCGATCACGGCGTCGGCCCCGGTCTTCTCCATGATCTCGAAGAACGCCGGCAGCTGCGACGGGTGCAGGTCCATGTCCGCGTCGAGAAAGACGACGTACTCGCCGCGCACGTACTCGGCGCCGGCGATCAGCGCGTTGCCCTTGCCTTGGTTGCGGTCGTACCGCACGACGCGCACGCACTCCGGATGCTCGTGCAGCACCAGCCCGGCGTGCAGGTACGTATCGTCGGGGCTGCCGTCGTCGACGACGATGACCTCGAACTCCGCCGCGAACTCGCGGAAGGTCGCAACCACCTCGCGCAAATTGGCGGCGATCGCCTTGGACTCGTTGAAGGCCGGCATCAGGATCGACACCTTGCCGCAAATCTTCTTGGGGGCAGCGGGCACGCCGGTCATCATGCGATCGGGGCCTCGCGGTTCTCGGGCGGGCTGACCAGGTTGCGTTCGAACTTCGCCACGATCGTGCGGCGCGCCAGCTCCAGCTCCTCGACGTCGAGCATGCGCGCGACCGCGACGAAGACGAGCGCCCCGATCGCGATCTGCCCGAAGAGGAACCAGCCGCGCGAAGCCAGCGTCGGTTCGGGCACGACGCCGAGCGCCCCGATCCAGTTCAAGGCCATGAACATCACGAACGAGCTGGCGACGATCTTTGCGGTGGAGAGCAGCAACACGTTCCATTCGATCCCGTGAACGAGCCGCGCGATGAGCATCGAGAGCAAGACCGCCTGGACGATCTGGCTCACCGAGTTGGCCAGGAGCAGCCCGCGCGCGCCCAGCGTGGAAAGCCAGACCATCGAGAGCAGCACGTTGAGCAGCACCGTCGCGACCGAGATCGTCACCGGCCAGACCGTCTCCTTGCAGGCGAAGCAGCAGCGCGTGAGCACGACGTTACCGCCCAGGGCGACGAGGCCGAGCGCGGCGTACGGCAGCAGACCCGCGGTCATGTCGGTGGCGCTCGGCCCGAAGGTTCCTCGCTCGAAGAGCGCCTGCACCATCGGGTGGGCGAGGACGATGAGCGCGCAGACCGACGGTATCGTGATGAAGTTGACCAGGCGCAGCCCGGTGACCACCGAGCGCGCGACGCCGCGCCGGTTCTCCCGCGCGAACTGCGCGGCCAGCAGCGGGAAGATCACGGTCGCAATCGCGGCGGCGAAGATCTGCTGCGGAAAGTTCACCAGTTTGGTCGCGTAGTTCATCCCGGCCATCGAGCCCGATCCGAGCGTCGAAGCGAAGAAGCGATCGAAGAAGAGCGCCAGCTGCCCGGCCGCCGAGCCGACGATGATCGGTCCGAGCAGCACGCCGATCTTGCGCAGCCCGGGATGGTGCAGATCGATGATCGGGCGGTACTTCCCGATCGAGAGGAATGCCGGCAGCTGCACGAGCATCTGCGCGGTCAATCCGAGAGCGGTTCCCAGAACCAGCGCGTAGATGCCGATGCTGCGATTGAGCAGCATGACGCAGCCGATCGTCACCGCGTTGACGGCGACGCCGATCAGCGAGGCGGAGCGGAAGCGGTGGTAGGCGTTGAGCATCGCCGAGAGCACGCCGGAGAGGCTGACGGCCACGATGCTGGGCATGAGCCAGCGCGTCATCCGGATCGCCACCCCGAGCTGCGGGGCCGGGAAGCCGTGCGCGATCAGCGGCACGTACCAGCCGGCCGTGAAGTACCCCACGACCGCACAGAGCGTCAGCACGATCGCGAGGATGTTGAGCACCGTGCTGCCCAGCCGCCAGGCGTCGTCTTCCTTCCGGTGCGCGATGTACTCCGAGAACGTCGGAACGAGCGCGCTGACCAGCGCGCCGTTGAAGACGCCGAAGAGGATCGTCGGGATCGTCGCCGCGGCCAGGAAGGTATCCATCTCCCAGCCGGCGCCGTAGTAGCGTGCGTTGACGACCTCTCGGAAAAAGCCCAAGAGGGTCGACGCGAACGTCGCCGCGATGATGAACAGCGTCGAGCCCGCAATCGAGAAGCGGTGGTGCGGCTTCGGTTGCGGAGCGACGACGCGCAGATGCTGCTTAATGGGCCCCGTTCCTCCGCAGGACGGCGGGCACGGTTTTCACGATGATCTCGAGATCGCGCAGCGGCGACCAGCTGTCGACGTAGAGGTTGTCCAAGCGCATCCACTCCTCGAACGAGACCTCGCTGCGCCCGTTGATCTGCCACAGGCACGTGATGCCCTGCGGCACGTCGAGCCGGCGCATCGCGTAGGCGTCGTAATGCTCGACCTCGCAGGGCAGCGCGGGCCGCGGGCCGACCAGCGACATATCGCCCAGAACGACGTTGAGCAGGTTGGGCAGCTCGTCGATGCTGGTACGCCGCAGCAGGCTGCCCAGCGGATGGAGCCGGGGATCGTTGCGGATCTTAAAGACCGGGCCGTCGACCTCGTTGAGGTGCATGAGATCGTCGCGCATCTCGTGCGCTCCGTCGACCATCGTGCGCAGCTTGTACATCTTGAAGCGGCGTCCGTTCATCCCGACGCGCTCCTGCGCGAAGAACGGCGTGCCGCCCGTTACGCAGACGACCGCGAGCGCCGCGAGCGCGATCAGCGGCGAGAGCAGGAGGAAGAACGCCGAGCCGAGCGCGAGGTCGGTCATGCGCTTGACGAAGCGCCAGGAGTCGGGAACCGCGCGCTCTACCGCGACTTTAACGGCGACTTGCATGAGCTACGGGATGAAGGCTCCCTTGACCGCGGCACCGACCACGCCGAGCCCCTCGACGTCGCCCAAGACGGCGCCGCCGCCCGGGCCGAGATGCAGAAACGGGACGTATTCGCGGGTGTGATCGGATCCCGGAGCCGTCGGGTCGCAGCCGTGATCGGCCGTGAAGATCAGGTGGTCGCCGGGGCGCATCGCGCCTTCGAGCCGCGGGATCGCGGCGTCGAGCGCTTCGAGAGCACGTGCGTATCCGCGCGCGTCCCTGCGATGGCCGTAGGACGAATCGAAGTCGTTGAGGTTCGTGAAGATGAATCCCCGGTCGGCGCGCATCATGAATTCCAGCGTCTTTTCGATGGCATCACCGTTATCGGCGGCCCGCACCGGCGTCGCGATTCCTCGACCGCAATAAATGTCGCAGATCTTCCCCACGGCGTACACCTCGATGCCCCCGGCGGTTAACTCGTCGAGCAAGCTCGGGGGCGGCTCGATTGCGTAGTCGCGACGATTCGGCGTCCGATGGAAAGCCCCCGGCTCGCCCAGAAAAGGCCGCGCGATCACCCGGTTGACGTTGTGCGGCGCCTGGAGTATTCCCCTGGCCCCTTCGCACCATTCGTAGAGGGTGTGAAGAGGAATTACCTCCTCGTGGGCCGCCACCTGAAAGACCGAGTCCGCGGAAGTATAGAGGATCGGACGGCCCGTCGCCAAGTGCTCAGGTCCTAGGCGCTCGATAATCTCGGTCCCCGAAGCGGGCAGGTTCCCCAGGACCGGCCGCCCGGCGATCGCCTCGAAGGCCGCGACGAGCTCCGGCGGAAAGCCGCCGGGATAGGTGGGAAAGGGCTGCTCGGTGAGGATGCCCGCCATCTCCCAGTGACCGGCGATCGTGTCCTTTCCCGCCGAGAGCGGCCGCACGCGCGCGACCCGCGCCCGAGGCTCCCCTGCCGGCGGGACTCCCGCAATCTCGCAGAGCCGGCCCAGCCCCAGCCGCTCGAGGTTCGGCAGATGCAGCCCGCCGGCGCGTGCCGCGACGTTGCCGATCGTGTTTGCGCCGGCGGCGTCGCCGAACGCCGCAAAATCGCCGATCGCGCCGATACCGCCGGAATCGATAACGATGGTGACGGCCCGCATCCTCATCATGTTCCAAGGTTCGCCCGGCCGGCACCTTCGGCACGTAGGATACTCGTCGCGCCGGTGAAAAGTGCCGTCAAAACCAGCTGACGCTTCGAGGTCAATCCTTGCGACGACCGATCCTATCGGCGGTGCTCCTCCCGCTGTTGCTTGCTCTCGCCTGTACGGCGGCCCGCGCCAATACGCTCTTGCAACTGCAGGCCGACCACATCTCCTTCTACTACGACCGCTTCTTGCTGGAGGCCGACGGCCACGTGCGCGTCCAGACGAGCGACGGCTTCACGGCGAGCGGCGACGCGTTCTCGATGGACCTCAAGCTCAACCGCTTCGTGCTCGCCGGGCACGTCACGCTGAGCACCAAGAGCGGCCGGGCGAGCGGCGCCGCGATCTCCGATTTCCTGGATTTCAACCGCATCTACTTCGTGCCGATCACGAGCGAGCCCGACCGCTGGACGTTCCTCAACGACGACCTCGCCCACCCCGTCAAGGGCCGGATCATGCCCGGCGACGTCTTCTTTCTGCCGCAGCTTTCGGGAACGCCCAGCATCACGGCCAAGACGGCCACGGTCGGAACGCGCACCTTCGTGCGCTTCGGCGACGCCGATACCTATCTCGCCGGCGTCGGCATCCCGCTGCGCTCGTACGTGGTGAACTTCTCGAGCAACCAGTACTTCGCGCAGAACTCGCTCTCGGGCGCGAACTTCGACCTGACCTGGAACTTCGCCGGCAACGACAACTCGCTCTCGGCGCTGCACGTCCGCTACGACGACATGAACTACGGGCCGTTCCTCTCCTTCGAGCAGCACCTCGTCGGCCAGCACGAATACGCGGTCTTCTCGATCAACCCGCTCACCAAGCAGGACAAGTTCGCGAACCTCCAGCTCTACGAGCAGCTCGGCCGCGAGTTCCAGATACAAACGTTCACGCAGTTCTACACGCGCAATCTGATCGACCCCGAAGCCGCCGCGCAGACGACCTACATCACGGCCAACAAGGCGTTTCCGCACTCGTACCTGACGGCGTACTCGATCCTCACCAACTACAATCTGCTCGGCCCGTCCGCCTACGATACCGCCAACGGCGAATACGTCGGCGCGCTCAACCATCCGTCGCAGCTGCAGCTGACCTGGACCAGCTTCAACAACCGCATCTTCAACTGGCCTCTCTACGAGCAGACCTACGTCTCGTACGGCTTCAACCACGATTCCGTCGGCGTGCAGTACGTCAACAGCCTCCCAAATCCGCCGGGACTGCAATCGTTCCCGGCCTGTTACCTGAACAAGACGGGCACGGCCTACACCTGCCCTGGGCTTTATTACAACATCCTCAATCAGATCGCCGGGTACACCGTCTCGATGGAGCCGCTCAAGTTCGGCAACCTCAACAGCGCCTACGACAACTACTACCTCAACGCGAGCATCAACGCCCAGCGGCAGTGGTATCAGGTGCCGCATCACGTCAACACGACGACCACCACCGCAAGCCTCAGCCGCCAGTTCACGCGGCAGATCGGCACGTACCTCGCCTATCAGGTCGCCAACACGAACGACCTCTACGAAACCGGCGGCTATCCCGCCTACGTTCCGTCTACCGCTCCCGCACTGCAAGGCAACTGCGTGCCCGACGGCAAGCCGCCGTACTATACCTACTGCGATTACGGATACGCCGCGTTTCGGGGGGCGTCGACGCTGCGGACGCTGAACCTGGGTATCAACTACATCCCGAGCCCGGAGTTCAACTTTACGCTGCTCATGCGCAAACACGACGATTTTCCCAAGCCGTTCGCCGGCGGGCAAGTCTTCGGCTCTCCGCTGACCAACCCGATCGGCCAGCCGCTCACCCTCAACTACCTCGGGCAGCCTCCCTACGACATCACGCCCGACGTGCGCTTCAAAGTGCTGCCGCACATGCTGCTCGATATCTCGCGCACGTACTACTTCAACTTCGCGAACGAGCGCTGGTCGCACAACTTCATCGTTCAGGTGCTGCCGCAATGATCGGGCGGCGCTTGCTTCCCGCGGCGGCGGCCCTGCTGTGCCTGCTGCTGATCGCCGCGAGCGGCCCGATCGTCGCGACCGGGCAGTTGCTCGCCTATCAGGACGGCTACGTCTTTTTCACCACCGGCGACGGCTTTCACGTCTCGCCGCAGGTGGTGATCCGCAACGCGAGCGGAACCGGCGCGCCGATCGTGCCGGGCCCGCGCGTTTACGCGCGCGCGACCTTCGATGCCGCCGGCACCGTCACCGAGCTCGATCTCTCGCAAACGCCGCTGCCGGCGCAAGGCGATCTGGCCGACGTCCTCAAGTTTGCGGTCGCGCTCTCGCCGCCGCTCCCCAACCCCGATCTCGTGCCGCAGACGCCGGCTCCGGGCGAGTCCGCAAAACCGACCGAGCACTTCTCCGGCAAGCCCGTCGTGGTGGTCTTCACCGTGCAAGTACCGCCCAACACGCCGTTCACCTCGACCATCTACATGACCACCGACGCGAGCGGGTGGAATCCCAACGCGGTCATCATGGATCGCGTCGACGCGCTGCACTTTCGGATCATCGAACGCCTCAACTCGGGAACGATCTTCCGCTACCTCTACGACCGCGGCTCGCTGCAGCAAGAGGAGGTTGCCGAGAACGGGATGCAGCGTACGCCCCGCCAGATCGTCGTCACCGATAGCGACGTGCGCGCGGTCAACGACACCGTCTACGCGTGGGCCGACATGCTCGCGGGCGGCAGCCAGAGCCAAGCCCCGCAAGGCCTCCCCACCCCCTACAATCCCGCGCCCTTCCCGAATCTGCCGAACGGTCAGCCGCACCCCGGCGGCCGCCCGTCGCCCGCCCCTTAACGAATCTCGAGCGGCAGCGAGCGTTCCACGCTCGCGCCGCCGCTGTTGCGCGCGATCACCTGCATGACGAAGGTCCCGCGCAAGAACGGCACGTCGGGGACGACGTAGGAGAGCGCGAAGCGGCCGACGCCGGTCTTCTCCATCGCGATGCTGTAGCCGCCGATCCGCACCTC
The DNA here is from genome assembly GCA_035505015.1 of Verrucomicrobiia bacterium. Lineage (GTDB taxonomy): Bacteria > Vulcanimicrobiota > Vulcanimicrobiia > Vulcanimicrobiales > Vulcanimicrobiaceae > DATJRF01. The sequence goes on from DATJRF010000183.1 coordinate 7,902, forward strand.
GACGCTCGCGACGTTGGAGCTCGCGACCACCCGCCCGACGACGCGCTCGCCCGGATGGACCACGCGCGAGCGCAGCTCGAGCGCGATGATCTCGGGCGGCGCGGCCGGCGGCAAGATCGCGGGCGCCGAGGCAGCGGCACGCAGCGGCACCGGCCGCCGCGGCGGCGGGGAAGCGGGAACCGGGCTCGCGGTGGGCACCGGCCGGGGCAGGCTGCTCCGGTGGGGGTGGGCCCGCGGCGCCGGCCGCGGCGAGGAGCGGGGGGCATGCGCCGGTTGGGCCGGGCGAGCGCACGAGAGGAGCGCGCAGCCGGTGACGGCGGCGAGGAGGAGGCGCATAGGGATCACGGTTGTGCGGGTGATTCTCGCAGCGCGGCTCGGTTCCGCCGTCTGCAAGCGCGGCGAACGAGCGCGTCGAACGGGCGCGAGGAATGAACGACTCCGCTCCGGTGCTCAGCATCGTCGTCCCGATGTACAACGAGGAAGGCAACGTCGCGCCGCTGCTCGAGCGCATCGTCTCGATCGCGGAGCGGCTGCCCGAGCGGCCGGCGTACGAGATCGTGCTCGTCAACGACGGCAGCAACGACGGCACGCTGGCCGCGATCCGCGACGAGATGCGCCGGCGCCCCCACGTGGTGCTGGTGAACCTTTCGCGCAACTTCGGCCATCAGCTCGCCGCGACGGCCGGGATCGAGATCGCGGCCGGCGAGGCGGTGGTGCTGATGGACGGCGACCTGCAGGATCCGCCGGAGCTGATCGAGGCGTTCGTCGGCAAGTGGCGGGAGGGTTACGACGTCGTCTACGCGGTCCGCCGGACGCGCAAAGGCGAGAGCCCGTTCAAGTTGATGACGGCGAGCATCTTCTACCGCACCATCAAGCGGCTCACGAAAGTCTCGATCCCGGTCGATACCGGCGACTTCCGGCTGATGAGCCGGCGCGTCGTCGAGGCGCTGCGGCGCTCGCCGGAACGGCATCGCTTCCTGCGCGGGATGGTGAGCTGGGTCGGATTCAATCAGGTCGGCGTCGAGTACGACCGCGACGAGCGGCGTTCCGGCACGACGAAGTACCCGCTCCCGAAGATGGTCCGCTTCGCGGTCGACGGCATCACCTCGTTCTCCGAGATACCGCTGCGCTTCGCGTCGTACGTCGGCTTCGTGGCGAGCGCCGTCGCCTTCGTCTACGCGATGATCGTGATTCTCTACAAGCTCTTCAGCCTCAAGCCGCCGGGATATACGCCCGGCTGGGCCTCGACGATCTGCGCCGTGCTCTTTCTGGGCGGCGTGCAGCTCATGAGCTTGGGAATCCTCGGCGAGTACATCGGGCGCATCTACGATCAGGTCAAAGGCCGCCCGCTCTATCTGATCGCCGACGTCGAGCGCAGTTGACGTATCAGCCGGTCGTCGATACGTTCGCGGTCCCGGTACCGCTCGATCCGTGGTCGGCGGCGCTCTTCGCCGCCGCGTTCGTCGCGGCGGCCGCGCTGACGGCGCGCCGCGCCGCGTACGGACTGGCCGCGCTCGTGCTGATCCAGCCCTTCGCGCTCTATCGCGAGGTCTTCTCGACCGACGTCACGATGCCGAAGGTCGTACTGCTCGGCACGCTCCTGGGATTGAGCTCGTACGCCGGGATCTGGCGAACGCTGCGCGAGCGCCCGGCCCCGCTCTTGCTCGCGGCCCTCGGCGCCTATCTGGTCGCGATGCTGCTCTCGTTCGTGCACTCGGCGCATCACGGCGCCACGGCTCGCGAGACGTTCAAAACCTTCGAATACGCCTTGCTCTTCGTTACGGCATATCTCTGCTATCGCCTCGATCCCGACGACGCGCTCTTGGCCGGCGCGGTCGCTCTGGCGGCCATCGCGGTGGCATCGACGGCGCTCGCGCAGGAAGCGCTGGGCGCGCCCTCCGGCCTCTACGTCGGCAACGCGATCGTTCCGCGCATCGCCGGCGCTCTCGAAGGCCCCAACCAGCTCGCCGGCTATTTCGAGGTGAGCGTCGCGGCGCTCGGCGCACTCGCCGTTTGGCGGCGCACCCCGCTCGGCTCGGCCGCGCTGCTGCTCTCGGCCTGTGCGGACGTGCTGACCTTCTCGCGCGCCGGATTGATCGGGCTCGGACTGGTCTTCGCGGTGCTGTTCCTGGTAGCGCGCGGCGCCGCGCTGCGCGCGCTGCGACCCGCGTTCGCCGGCCTCGTGCTGGGCGCCGCCGGCGTCGGCGCTTGGGCGATCTACGCGCACAGCGCGAGCGTGCTGCGCGTCTCCTTCGGCGAGACGGAATACGCCGGCGGCGTCGGCGGCCGCGGCGAACTCTACCGGGCCGCTTGGCGAATGTTCCTGCGCCATCCGCTCTTCGGCGTCGGCGCCGGCAACTACGAGCTCGAGCTCGGCGACTACGGCCTCTTCGGCGTGCGCACGCATGCGAACAGCTGGTACCTGCAATCGCTCGCGGAGGGAGGCGCGGTACTCTTTGCCGCGACGCTCGCGCTGATCGGATGCATCGTGGGGACGTTCGCGCGCGCGCTGCGCGCATCGCCGTGGGCGCTCGCCGCGTTCGCCGCCGGCCTCTGCCTGGGCTTGCACCAGATCGCCGACTATCTCGTCTTCTATCCGAAGGTGGGCGGCCCGTGGTGGCTGCTCGCCGGAATCGGGGCGGCCTCGATCGCCGCGCGCGCCGCGCTCGCAGCCGCGTGAACGCGCGTCGCCTGGCCGCGATCGCTCCGCTCGCAATGCTCGCCGCGGCGCTCGCGGCGCGCGCGCTGATCGCGCACGCGCCCCCGTTCGCGCGCGACGGCTTGGCGCAGCCGCTGCCGGTGGTGACGAACTGGGGCGGCTTCGGCGCGTGCCTGCTGCTGGCGCTCGCGTTCGCCGTCGCCGCCGGCGCCTACGGCTACCTGCGCGCGCTCGCGGTGCCTTCGAGCGGCGCGGCCCTGGGGTGCCTCGCGGGCAGCGCGGCGGCGCTCGCCGCGGCGTGGGCGTGGCCGGCCGTCTTTTCGAGCGACGCGTACGCATACGCCGCCTACGGCGAACTCGCGCGCATCGGTGCGAACGCCTACGGTCACGCGGCCCTGCCGCTGCACGATCCCGTCTTTGCGGCAGCGGTCTGGCAGTGGGGAAATCCGCCGCCGGCATGCGTCTACGGACCCGCGTTCGTGGCGCTCTCGGCCGCGGCGCTCGCGATCGCGGCGCCGCTGGGCGTCGCCATGCAGCTCGGTGCGCTGCGATTGCTCGCGACGCTCGCGCTGCCGCTCTGCGGCGTGCTCGCGTACCACGCGTACGGCGGCGACCGCCGCGCGCGCACGATCGCCGCGCTGACGATCGCTGCAAATCCGGTCGCGATCTGGTGCGCCGCGGAAGGGCACAACGACGCGATTGCGCTCGCGGTCGCGCTCGGCGGATTCGCGCTCGCGCGGCGCAACGCGCCGCTCGGCGCGATCGTCGCGGCGCTCTCGGGCTGCATCAAGGCGCCGGGCATCCTCGGAGCGCTGCCGCTGGGCCTGCGCTCGCGCAACGCGCGGATCGCAGCGCTGCTCGGTGCGGCCGTCACGCTTCTGGTCAGCCTGCCGCTCCTGCTCGGCGCGGGCGCGCACGTCGCGACGGCCGGGCGCTACGCGCCGCAGGCTTCGCTGCAAGCGATCTTCGCAGCCGTACCGCCGCTGGCGGCGTTCGTGGCGCTCGCGGCCGCCGCGCTGCTCGCGCGCGCCGGAATCGGCCGGCTGCGCGAGGGCGACGCCGAGGGCTGGCCGCTGCTCGCGCTGGCGATCTGGGTGCTCGTCCCCAATCCCTATCCTTGGTACGGGCTTTGGCTGCTCCCGGTCGCCGCGGCGGCCCCGGGAACGCGCGCCGCCAAGGTTGCGCTCGCGCTCTCGCTGACCGCGCTGCTGCGCTACGTCCCCGACGCGATCGGAGCTCCCTCCGAGCCCGTGGCGATCCTGCTGGGCATCGCAGCGTCGCTTCCGCTCGCCGCACTGTTGAGGAAAAGCGAAGCGCGCGTTGCGATGGCAGCGCGCGCTTCGGCGTTCGACTAAACCCGCGTACGCCGGTTTACGAAGCCGAGCCGGTGACGGCGACGCGCTTGGGCTGCGCCTTGGGGTGCAGCGTCAGCGCAATCGTCAGCAAGCCGTTCTCGAGCTTGGCGGAGACCGCATCACCGTCGATGTCGTCGGGAAGCGAGAAGGAGCGCGTGAAGGAGCGCTTCTCCGTCTTTCCGCGCACCGTGAGGACCGAATCCTCGATGGTGACGTCGATGCTCTCGGGCGTGAAGCCCGGTGCGGCGATCTCGATCTCGTAGCCCGACTCGTTGCGCGCGATCTCGACACCGTTCATCGCGCTCCAATTCCCGAGCAGGCCGCGCAACGGATCCCAGCCGAGCAATTGGTTGCCGCGGTCGACCGTGGACAAATTGTTCATACCGTTATGCCTCCCAGCAGTCTGCTATAATGGGCGGCCGGGGGAAGCCCCGGGAGCCCTATTAGCACTCTTAGCAAATGATTGCCAATCCTGTCAACCCGCCCCCCGCGCGCGGGGTTTCAGCCGGCCTGCACGATGCGCTCGTGCGGGCTCTTCGCTCGGAAAGCCGCCCGCTCGCCGCCGTCGCCGAGCGCCTCGAAGCGCTGCGCGCCCTTCCAGGACGCAAGCCCGGAGGCTACGCGCTCTCGGAGACGGTTTCGGCCGCCCGGCCCGCGTTGCTCGCCGCCCTGCAGCAGCCGGCCCAGAGCACGCTGGTCATCGTTCCGACGCCCGACGTCGCCGAGCGCGCCTTCGCCGATCTGCTCTACTACCTGGGCGAGGCGGAGCCGGTCACGGTCGCGCTGCTGCGCTCGCGCGACGAGGCCCTCGGCGCGATCGAGAGCCCCTCGGAGCGCAGCGCGCGCGCGAGCTTGCTGGCCGACCTCGCCGACCGCCGAGCGCGCCTGCTCCTCGCGCCGGTCGCGGCGGTCCGCCAGTACCTCATGCCGCGCGCGCTCTTCGACGAGCTGCGTTTCACGATCGCCACCGGCGGCGAGGTGGGCTGGGAGGCCGTGCAGGCCAAGCTCTACCGGCTCGGCTACGTCCGCGCCGACGTCGTGAGCGCGGTCGGCGAATACGCGGTGCGCGGCGGCATCCTCGACCTCTTCGCGGCGAGTGCGGCCTCGCCGGTACGCATCGAGTTCTTCGGCGATACGGTCGAGAGCATGCGCCGCTTCGAGGTGGAGTCGCAGCGCAGCTTCGAGACGCTCCACGAGCTCGACGTCGTCGCCTGGTCGGAGATTCCGCGCGACGGCGCGTACCGCGAGCGGATCCTCGAGCGCTTCGAAGGCCCGCCGGCGGCGGAGCGGGCGCTGCGCACCTTCTTGAGCGGCGGCAACGACGTTCCCGAAGCCTGGCTGCCGCTCGCCTACGACGAGCGCGCGACCATCTTCGACTACCTCCCGCCCGACGCGCTGGTCGTCCTCGACGAGCCTTCGACGATCGCCGCCGTCGCAGCCGCGCTCGACGAGGAACGCTCGCGCGAGCAGAGCGTTTTGCTCGCCGACGTCGAGTCGGGCGAGCTTCCGATCGACGACTTCGCCGTGAGCGACGCACTGCTGGCCGAGATCGCGGTCGCGCATCCGAGCCTCGACGACTTGGGCGAGCTGGCCGCGCGCCACGCGACCCTGGTGCTCGCCGGCGGCATCGAGTCCCCGGCCTCGACGGCGTGGATTCCCAAGACGATCGAATCGTTCGCGCTCGAATGCCGTCCCGCCGAGCGCTTCAACCGGCAGATCGAGCTGTTCTCGCAGAGCGTGCGCGATTGGGCCGCAGCCGGCGAGCGCGTCGCGATCGTCAGCTCGGCCGCGGCGCGCACCGCCGATTTGCTGCGCGACGCCGGGATCGATACCGAACGCGTTCGCGTCGATCACGGGAACCTCGAATCCGGCTTCGCGATCCCCGAACTGCGCCTGCACGTGCTCGGCGATCGCGAGATCTTCGGCGCCCCGCCCAAGCGCGTCAAGATGCGCGCCGTCAAGGAAGGGGTGCCGGTCACCCTGGCCGATCTGCGCGTCGGCGACTACGTCGTGCACGCGGTGCACGGCGTCGGGCAGTACCTCGGCCTGCGTGCCGAGACGATCCTCGGCGCGACGCAAGATTACCTGGATCTGCGTTACGCGGGCAGCGACCGGATGCTCGTGCCGGTGACGCAGATGCATCACGTCGCGAAGTACTCGGCGGCCGAGGGGCAGTCGCCGCGGCTCTCCAAGATGGGCGGGGCCGACTGGGCGCGCACCAAGTCGCGCGTCAGCGAGTCGCTGGCGAAGATCGCCGACGGATTGGTCGAGCTTTACGCCGAGCGCGAGCTCGCGCGCGGATTCGCCTGCGGTCCCGACGGCGCGTGGCAAGCCGAGATGGAAGAGGCGTTCCCCTACGAGCCGACGCCGGATCAGCGCAAGGCGATCGACGCGGTCAAGGGCGACATGGAGCGCGAGCGCCCGATGGATCGCTTGGTCTGCGGCGACGTCGGCTACGGCAAGACCGAGGTGGCGATGCGCGCCGCCTTCAAGGCGATCGACAACAAGAAACAGGTCGCCGTGCTCGTGCCGACGACGCTGCTCGCCGATCAGCACTACCACACCTTCGCGGCGCGCTTTGCCGGCTTCCCGATCCGCGTCGAAGAGCTCTCGCGCTTCAAGAGCAAGGCCGAGCAGAAGGCGATTTTGCGCGATCTCGCCGAGGGCAAGGTCGACGTCGTAATCGGCACGCACCGCTTGCTGCAGAAGGACGTCGCCTTCGCGGACCTCGGGTTGATCGTGATCGACGAGGAGCAGCGCTTCGGCGTCATGCACAAGGAGCGCCTCAAGGAGTACCGGACGAGCGTCGACGTGTTGACGCTCTCCGCGACGCCGATCCCGCGCACGCTGCACATGTCCTTGGTCGGCGTACGCGACCTCTCGCTGATCCAGACCGCGCCGAAGAACCGCATGTCGATCAAGACGCTGGTCGTACCGGCGGGCGACGCGATCGTGCAGCGCGCGATCGCCTCGGAGCTCGACCGCGGCGGGCAGGTCTACTATCTGCACAACCGCGTCGAGTCGATCCACGCCGTCAAGAGCGCGCTCGAAAAGCTGCTGCCCCGGGCCCGCATCGGCATCGGGCACGGCCAGATGAGCGAGACCGAACTCGAGCCCGTGATGCAGGCTTTCATCGAAGGCAAGCTCGACGTGCTCGTCGCGACGACGATCATCGAGAACGGCATCGACATCCCCAACGTCAACACGATGATCGTCAACGACGCCGACCGTTTCGGCCTGGCGCAGCTCTACCAGCTGCGCGGGCGCGTCGGCCGCTCGAACCATCAGGCGTACTGTTACTTGCTCTATCAGGGGCACAAGGCGCTCAGCGACGACGCCAAGGCACGGCTCGAGGCGATTCGCGAGTTCACGCATTTGGGCTCCGGCCTGCAGATCGCGATGCGCGATCTGGAGATTCGCGGCGCCGGCAACCTGCTCGGCGCCGCGCAGTCCGGCTTCATCGCGTCGGTCGGGTTCGATACCTACTGCGAGCTGCTCGCCGAGGCGATCGCGCAGCGCCGCGGAATGGCGTCGTCGCTCGAGGAGCGGCGCGAAGCGGTGATCGACGTCAAGATCAACGCCTTCGTTCCGAGCGACTACATCCCGCAGGTCTCGCAGAAGATCGCCGTCTACCAGCAGCTCGCCAAAGCTCGTACCGAGGCGGAGGTCGAGGAGATCGCAGCCGGCGTGCGCGATCGTTTCGGCCCCTTCCCCGCGCCGCTCGCGAACCTCATCGAGCTCACCAAGCTGCGCGCGATCGCGCTCGCCAAGCACGTCACGCGCGTCGTCGTCGACGAGGAGCGCTTGACTCTGGGCGTCGGCTCCGGCTTCGAACTCTCGCCGACGGCGATCCCCGCGTTCCAATCGGCAACCAAGAACCGCTTCCGCTTCGGCGAGGGGAAGATTCTCGTCGATCTCCCCAAGACAAGCGAGCGTGCGAACGCCGAACGCGTCTGGATGCCGCTCTTGCGAACGCTGCTGCAAGCGATGTAGCCTCGCGGCGCTCGAAGGGGAAGCAGACCCGGCGGGCGCGTATGTGATCGTTCGGACGAACGTACGACGATGAAGTGGCGATTTGAATCCGACGATGCGACCCGCGCCTATCAGGTGCGCCGCGATCTGCTCGCCTATCTTGCGACCTACGCAACCGACGACTCGGATCTGGCGGCGGCCGGGCTGATCTTCGGCGAGCTGGTCGGCAACGTCGTGCGCCACGCCCCCGGTCCGATCATCTTGGATATCCGCTGGGAGCAAGGCGTCGCGGTGCTGCGCGTTCGCGACGTCGGCCCCGGCTTCGACTGGGAAGGCGCCTCCTTGCCCGACGCGCTGGCCGAGTCGGGGCGGGGGCTCTTCATCGCCCATGCCGTCGCCAGGGGACTCGACGTTCGCCGCCTGCCCGACGGCGGCACCGAAGCGATCGCCCGCTTGCCGGTCTCCCTCAACGCCGAGTTCCGCAGCGCCTAGCGGGCCTGCGAGGCCCGCCAGGAGGGTCTGCGGCGCCACGGCCGAACCACGGCTGCGACGCGGAGCCGACCGGCCCCGCGCTTCATTTCGCAACATTTCTTTATCCAGTGGAGCCGACTATGTCGAAAGCCCAACGCGTCATCGCGGGCCTCGTCACCCTCGTCCTCGGCGCGTCGCTCGCGGCGTGCGCGGGCGGTGGCGCGGTCGCGACGGTGAACGGCCAGCCCATCAGCCAAGCCGAGTTTACGCAGCGGCTCGAAGGCAGCCCCGTCGCGCGCGGAGTCCTGCAGCAGATGGTGCAGCAAGCCTTGATCGATCAATACGCCAAGGCCAATAACATCACCGTCACGGACGACGAGATCCAGAAAAAGGAAGACGAGATCAAAGCCAACTTCCCGAACGGATCGTGGGACGAAATGCTCAAGGCGCGCGGCCTCGACGAAGCGCAGGTCAAAGAGGCGTTGCGCGAGCAGATCATCCTCGACAAGGCGCTCGCGAGCCAGGTAACGATTACGCCGGCGCAAGTCAAGGATTACTTCAACAAGAACCACGCTGCGTTCGATAAGCCGGAGCAGGTGCAGGTGCGCCACATCCTGGTTCCGGATCTCGCGACCGCCAACAAGGTGCGCGCACAGCTCAAGCCCGACGGCTCGAACTTCGCCGCGCTCGCCAAGCAGTACTCGACCGATCCGGGCAGCAAAGACAAGGGCGGCGAGCTCGGCTGGATCCGTCACGGCCAGATGGTCCCCTCGTTCGACGCCGCGGCGTTCTCGCTGCCGGTCGGACAGATCAGCCAGCCGGTGAAGTCGCCGTTCGGCTATCACCTCATCCAGGTCGAAGCCAAACAAGGCGGCCAGAAGGCCACCTTGGCAAACACGACCGACAAGATCACCGAGACGCTGCGCCAGCAGCAGGAGGCGCCGCTGATTCAGCCGTTCCTCCAGGGCCTGCAGCAGAAGGCGAACATCCAGATCAACGATCCGCGTTTCGCCGACCTCTTCCCGTCCCCGCCGCCAGGCGCGGCACCGCAAGCGACCGCCGCCGCTCCGGCAGCATCGCCCAGCGGAAAGTAAACGGCGCTCGCTCGATCGCGAATACGGAAGGCCCCGGCGGTGACGCCGGGGCCTTTGCCGTGCAGGGCGAACACACGCGCCATGCTGGTGCGCATCGTCGGCCTCGGACCGGGCGATCCCGGCCTCGTGACGCTCGGCGCGCTCGAGGCGATGGCAAGCGCGGGCGCCGCGCTCGCGCTCGAGGCCCCGACCGACCTGCGCGCGTTTCTGACGGCGCGGCAGGTCGCTTTGCGCGACGAGCTGCCGGTCAACGCCGCGCTGCTCGTGCGCGGCGGCGGCGAGGAAGTCGGGCGGCTCGTCTCGGCGCTGCCGGCGATTGCCGGCGGCGCGCCCGTCGTTGCCCTCGGCGTGCTGGGCAATCCCCTCTCCGACTTTCCGGGCCTTCCCCTCTTGCTACGCGCGCTCGAAGCGGCCGGCCATCGCACCCTCGTCGTTCCCGGCATGCCGCACGCGACGCTCTCCGCCGCCATCGCCATGCCGCTCGTGCCGTTGCCGCCGCAGTCGGAGCACCACTCCTTCGACGATCTCGTCGAGATCATGGCGCGGCTGCGCCTAGGCTGCCCGTGGGATCGCGAGCAGACGCACCGGACGCTCGTGCCGTACCTCATCGAGGAGACGTACGAAGTGGTCGAGGCGATCGAAGCCGGGGACCTCGACGCGCTCTGCGAAGAGCTCGGCGACCTCTTGCTGCAGATCGTCTTCCATTCGCAGCTGGCAACCGAGACCGGGAAGTTCACCGTCGCCGACGTGATCGACGCGCTTTCGAACAAAATGGTGCGCCGTCATCCGCACGTCTTCAGCGACGCCGTGATCGAGGACGTCGACGCCCAGTGGCGCAGCTGGGAGAAGCTCAAAGCGCAGGAAAAGACCGGCCAGGCGCGGGCCAGCCGGCTCGACGGCATTCCGCGCGCGCTCGGCGCGCTCCAACGCGGGCAGCGCATGCAGGAGAAGGCGGCGCGGGTCGGCTTCGACTGGCCCAACGTCGAGGGTATCCTCGAGAAGCTGACCGAGGAGCTGCGCGAGCTCGCCGAGGCGCGCCGCGAGAAGCAGGACGATCCGCGCGTGCGCGAAGAGCTCGGCGACGTGCTTTTCACGATCGTCAACCTGGCGCGCGCGCTCGGCATCGACGCCGAGACCGCGATGCGCGAAGCCGACGAAAAGTTCTACCGGCGTTTTGGCTACATGGAGCGCCGTGCCGCGGCGCTGGGAAAGGCCCTCACCGATCTCTCGCTCGACCAACTCGAGGAACTATGGCAGGAAGCGAAGACCCAGGCCGTAGCCTGATCCGGCTGCGAATGAGCGCGCACGACGCGCACTACGGCGGCAATCTCGTCGACGGCGCGCGCATGCTCGCGCTTTTCGGCGACGTCGCGACCGAGCTGCTGATCCGGCTCGACGGCGACGAAGGGCTCTTCGTCGCCTACGACTCGGTCGAGTTTTTGGCGCCGGTCTTCGCCGGCGACTACGTCGAAGCCGAGGGGCGCATCGTCAAGGTCGGCAACACGTCGCGCCGCATGACGTTCGAAGCGCGCAAGGTGATCGTCGCGCGCCCCGACATCAGCGAAAGCGCCGCCGACGTCCTCGACCCGCCCACCATCGTCTGCCGCGCCAGCGGCACCTGCGTCACCCCCAAACACAAAAAACGCCCCCCCCTCTCACCCTGACCGTAGGCGCGCAGCACCTCTCATCCTGAGCGTAGGCGCGCAGCACCTGTCATCCTGAGCGTAGGCGCGCAGCGCCGGAGTCGAAGGACGAAGGGCGAAGGCGACGGGCGGCGCTGGAGGCCGGACCGCGAGTGGGTGGGGCATGGCTACGGCGGGGACACGCTTCGCTCGCATCCTGCGAGCGAAGCTCTGCTCGTCGCGCGGGGAACGAAGTTTTGAATTTGTCGCGCATCCTGCGCACCCCGGGCTCCTCGCGACGGTCCCCACCGTAACCATGCCCCACCCACTCGCGGTCCTCACAGGCTGGCTTGCGCCGGCCTTTTCTCGGGCTCAGGTCGCCGGTTATTTCCTTGCTTGTAAGAAAAGCCAACAAACACTCGTCATCCAGAGCGCAGCGCCTGTCATCCTGAGCGTAGCGCCGTAGGCGCGAAGTCGAAGGACGAGGACGATTGGGGTGACGGGCTCACGTTAGTGCTTCGATGAGGGTTGCGCGCGTTGGGTATTTCGCGGTCAGAAGGGCTCGATCGCCCAGGGTGAAGTCGTCGAAGTCGAAGCCGGGGTCACGGTGGCGCCGACCAGGGCGTATTCGCCGGCTCGGTGCATGCGTGCGCCTTGCCAAGTTCCGGCTGGGACGAGGACTTGCGGACGTTCGCCGGCGGTGAGGCGGCTGCCGATGAGGACGATCTTCGAGGCGCCGCCGGGCTCGAGCTGGAGCATCTCGAGGGGATCGCCCGCGTAGAAGTGCCAGATCTCGTCGCTGGTGACGCGGTGCATGCGCGACGGGCTGGCGGCGGTGACCAGAAAGTAAATTGCGGTCGAGAGGGCACGGCCGTTCGCCGAATGCACGCTTCGGTAGGTTTGGCGGAAATGAACTACTCCACCTGACGCTACGCGTACAGGATGGAGTTTCGTGTTGCTCACGCGGATTGCGCAAGGCACCCGGTCGGTTCCCGGCCGGTGTGGGCGATTGCCCACAGAAGGATGACGCGTGCGGCATTGCGGTCCCGACCAAGCGCCGTACCGCATTCGCAAACGTGCTGCCGCTCCGCGAGCGTTTTCTTGCGAACGGTCCAA
>DATJRF010000184.1:0-2797 GCA_035505015.1 Verrucomicrobiia bacterium
GATTGCGCCGCTGCCCTTCGACTTCGGCGCTGCGCGCCTACGCTCAGGGTGACAGGCTGATGATTGCGCCGCTGCCCTTCGACTTCGGCGCTGCGCGCCTACGCTCAGGGTGACAGGCTGACGATTGCGCCGCTGCCCTTCGACTTCGGCGCTGCGCGCCTACGCTCAGGGTGACAGGCGCTGTTCTTTGATGGATCTTTTGCTGAGGTTTGCGACGGCGTGCTTGCGGTGCAAAGCAGGCGGGCGGGTGCCTCAAAGTGGGGGTCTGACTGCGTGGCGAAGCGGCTGCTTCCGGGAGAACGCTTAGCCGCCTAGGAGGGAACCATGCGCAAATTCTTAGCCATTGTCACGATTTTGGGCCTTTCTGCCTGCGCCGCCGGCGCAACCGCAAGCAACGCTCCCGGCGCTGCGCAAGTCGTGCCGCAAGTCGCGGAAGCGAGCTCGTCGCCGACCGTTCCGGTGCTCGGCGGCTGCCAGATGTTTCCGGCTCCGGCCGCCAAGCCGACCGGGGAGAGCTGGTTCAACGTCGACATCTCCAACTATCCGCTCGATCCCAAATCGGCGACCTACATCGCGCACCTTGGCGGGAACCTCCATCCCGACTTCGGCATTCCGCAATACGGGATTCCGATCAACATCGTGCCGGCGAACCAGCCCAAGGTTCCGGTGACGTTTTTGAACTATCCCTCGAGCAGCAATCCGGGGCCGTATCCGATTCCGCCCAACGCGCAGATCGAAGGCGAGCCGCCGATCGTGAGCTACGGCGACCGGCACGTGCTCGTCCTCCAAGAGGGTGTCTGCAAACTGTACGAGATGTGGGAAGGCGTGGAGATCGATCACGGCAAGCGCTGGGAAGCGGCCAACGGCGCGGTCTTCAATCTGAAAACGGGTGCGCTCCGGCCGGCCGGTTGGACCTCGGCCGACGCCGCGGGCCTGCCGATCACACCCGCGCTGATCAACTGCCAAGAGGTCAAGGCGGGCGCAATCAATCACGCCGTGCGCGTGACGTTCGAAAATACCTACGCCGGTTACGTTCTGCCCGCTACGCACGAAGCCGGGGATCCGAGCAAGCCGTATCTGCCGCCGATGGGCGAGCGGTTCCGCCTCAAAGCCTCGTTCGACATCTCGTCGTACTACACGGGGCAGGCGCGCATCATTCTCACGGCGCTCAAGAAGTACGGCTTCATCGTCGCCGACAACGGCTCCAACTGGTTCTTCCAAGGCCAGGGCGGTACGCCGGCCAAGTGCTGGAACAACAACGAGCTCAACGAGCTCAAGAGCGTGCCCGGCACCGCGTTCGAGGCCGTCTACACCGGCCCGATCCACAAGGGCGAATAGGAGCGGCGGAAGCGGCGGAAGAGCCTACGGCACGCGGTAGATCTGCCCGGTTTGGGCGCCTTCGACGCTCCTGGAGTAGGCGAGCGCGACGCGCCGCGCCGAGACGGGCTCGAAACCGCGAAAATACGGGCCGTAGGCCTCCGCCGATTCTTCGAGCAGCGTCGGGCTCACCGCGTTGACGCGCTGCGCGACCTCGATCGCGGCGGCGCGCACGAAGCTCTCGATCGCGCCGTTGACCATCGACGCGGAGGCGCCGAAGCGAATCGGGTCGTTCGCGAGAATGCCGGAGATCAGCGTGAACGAGCCGCCCGCTGCGACGGCATCGCGGCCGGCGACCACCAGGTTCACCTGTCCCATCAGTTTGTCGCGCAGACCCAGATCGAACTGTTCGGGCGTCATGCTTTCGAGCGGCCCGAAGTGGACGTTGCCCGCGGCGCAGGCGACCGCGTCGAGCTTGCCGGTTCGCGCGAACAACGCGCGAACGCTCTCCAAGTCGGCGATGTCGACCTGGAAGTCGCCGCTCGAGCGGCCGGCGGTGACGATCTCGTGGCGTTGCGAAAGTTCCGCCGCCACGGCTTTACCGATGGTGCCGTTGGCACCCACGATGAGTATTTTCACGATAGCCGCCAGAACCCGTGCTTCGCCGCACCGGTTGCGATGGCGCGGGCGCTGAAAATCCCTAGGCGACCGCGCCGTCCGGCCGCGATGCGACCGCGTTGACGAAGAGGCCGCAGAGCCCGGCGAAGAAGACCGAGCCCGAGATCACGTCGGGCGTCCACCACAGGCCGCCCGCGGTGAGCGCGAGCAGCGCCAGCAGCGTCGTCCAATAGAGCGCGGGCACCGCAAACGCGAACGTGTTCCAGCTCCGGCCGCTCGCGACGGCGGGACCGAGATGGAAGGCGTCGCCGCAGAGGCCCGCGACCGCGCTCGCGACCAAGACCGCCCAAAACTGCGGCGCCGAGTTGGAATGCGCCGCCGCAATGAAGACGTTGCCGACGACGAAGAGCGTCGCCAGGCCGCCGAAGGCGAGCGCGCTGCGCCGCAGCGTGAAGAGCGCGAAGCCGGTGATGAGCAGGCTCTGCATGAGTACGACGACGAGCCCGATTCCCTGCTTGTAGTAGTGCAGCGTGATGAGCGTCAGGGTGTCGTTCGCCGAGGCCGACGGCGGATACGGCGCGTTGATGCGCTCCGCTCCGGTGAGAAAGACGAACTGCGTTCCCCAATGGATCAGCTCCATCATCGACGCCAGCGCGAGGATCATCGGCAGTTGCGCGACCAGCGTGCGCGGCGGATCCTTGCGAACGAACGCCGAGCGGATCGGTCCGGTGATGATCAAGAACATCCCGGCTCCGATGAGCAGGTGCGTCGGGCTCACGAGCGCGTCGAAGCCCTGCTCGAACCCCCACAGCGTATGCTTGATCATGTCGAGGATGCCGCCCACCAGCGTCACGATCAATCC
>DATJRF010000185.1:0-14926 GCA_035505015.1 Verrucomicrobiia bacterium
CTGCAAGGTCTGCAAGCACCGCTTCCGCCTCGACCATCTCAAGGATCGCGAGAAGTGCCCCGATTGCGGCAGCAAAGACTCCTTCACGGAGCCGCGCGACTTCAATCTCATGATGAAGACGTCGATCGGCCCGATGGAGGATACCGCCTCGGTCGCGTATCTGCGGCCGGAGACGGCTCAGGGTATCTTCGTCAACTTCAAGAACGTCTATCAGAGCGCGCGCAAACGGCCGCCCTTCGGCATCGCGCAGATCGGCAAGTCGTTTCGCAACGAGATCACGCCGGGCAACTTCACCTTCCGCGTGCGCGAGTTCGAGCAGGCCGAGCTCGAGTACTTCGTCCCCGACGACGGCAAGGACATGGAGGCGTTTCGCGAGTGGGTCGAGCGCCGCAAGGCCTGGTACGCAAGTTACGGGATCGCTCCGGAACGCCTGCGCTTCTACGAGCTCACCGAGAAGGAGCGCCCGCACTACGCCAAAGCCGGCGTCGACGTCGAGTACCTCTTCCCGTGGGGCTGGGGCGAGCTCGAATCGATCGCGCACCGCGGCACCTACGATCTCGACGCGCACATGAAACTCTCCGGCAAGGACCTGCGCTTCTTCGACGAGGCGGCCAAGCAGCATTACACGCCGCTCCTGATCGAGAGCTCGGCGGGTATGGACCGCACCACGCTCACGGTCCTCATCGACGCGTACGAGCGCGAGAAGAGCGTCGATCCCAACGGCAAGGAGACGGAGCGCACCGTCCTGCACTTCCATCCCCATCTCGCGCCGGTGCAAGTCGCGGTCTTCTCGCTCGCGCGCAACCGTCCCGATCTCGTCGAGCGCGCCCGGGCGATCGAGGCGGCGCTGCGGCCGCAGTTGCGTACGCAGTACGACGAGGGCAACATCGGCCAGCTCTATCGCCGTCAAGACGAGATCGGCACCCCGCTCTGCGTCACGGTCGATCACGAAACGCTCGAAGATCACGCCGTGACCGTGCGCGATCGCGACTCGATGCGCCAAGAGCGCGTTCCGGCCGCCGGGCTCGACGCCTACCTGCGAGCGAAGATCTAGCCCCGTGGTTACCGGCGCCGCCCTCAAGTACGTCTATTTCTTCGAAGAGGGCGACGCCTCGATGGTCGAACTGCTCGGCGGCAAGGGGGCCGGTCTCGCCGAGATGACGGCGGCCAACCTCCCGGTGCCTTCGGGCTTTATCATCAGCACCGAGGCCTGCCTGAAGTTCTATCAATCCGGCCGCGCGTTCCCCGCCGGACTCGACGAACAGATCGCAATTGCGATGCGCGAGCTCGAGCGCCGCACCGGCAAAGGCTTCGGCTCGGTCGAGAACCCGCTGCTCGTCTCGGTGCGCAGCGGCGCCCGCGTCTCGATGCCGGGCATGATGGATACGATCCTCAACCTCGGGCTCAACGACGCGACGGTGGCCTCGCTCGCGCGCCTCACCGGCAACGAGCGCTTCGCGTGGGACGCCTACCGGCGCTTCATCACGATGTTCGCCGGCGTCGTGCTCGGCGTCGACAAAGACGCTTTCGAAGAGCTCATCGACGAAGCGAAGGAGCGCTTGGGCGCCGGCAGCGACACCGAGCTCGGCGCGGCCGCGTGGAAAGATCTGGCGGTGCGCTTCAAGGCGCTGGTGCGCGAGCGGGCGGGGCGAGAGTTTCCGCAGGACGTGCACGAGCAGCTGGCACTGGCGATTCGGGCGGTCTTCGATTCGTGGAACTCCAAGCGCGCGATCGACTACCGCCGCTTCAATAAGATCTCCGACGACTGGGGCACCGCCGTCACCGTCATGGAGATGGTCTTCGGCAACATGGGCGACGACTCGGGAACCGGCGTCGCCTTCACGCGCGATCCGAATACCGGCGAGAAGAAGCTCTTTGGCGAGTATCTGAGCAACGCGCAAGGCGAGGACGTGGTCGCCGGGATTCGCACCCCGCTGCGGATTACGGATCTCGCCCAAACGCAGCCGGCCGTGTACCGCCAGTTCGAAGAGATCGCCGATCGTCTCGAGCGCCACTACCACGACATGCAGGATCTCGAGTTTACCGTCGAGCGCGGGAAGCTCTTCATGCTGCAGACGCGCAGCGGCAAGCGCAGCGCCGAGGCGGCGGTCAAGATCGCGCTCGATCTGGAGCGCGAAGGCCTCGTCGACCGCCGCGGTGCGGTGGCGCTGGTCGACGCTCGCGCGCTCGATCAGCTCTTTCATGCGCGCATCGATCCGCACCAGCAGATCGAGGTCGCGGCCAAGGGTCTCAACGCCTCGCCCGGCGCCGCGACCGGCCAGGTGGTCTTCTCGGCCGACGACGCGGTCGCGTGGAAAGAGGCCGGCAAGCCGACGATCTTGGTGCGCGTCGAGACGAACCCCGACGACGTGCACGGAATGATCGCCTCGCAAGGAACCCTCACGGCCAAGGGCGGCGCGACTTCGCACGCCGCCGTCGTTGCGCGCGGCATGGGCAAGCCGTGCGTCGCCGGCTGCGACGCGCTTGCAATCGATCGCCGAAACCGGCGCGCCACGCTGGCCGGCAAAGAGCTGCGGGAAGGCGATTGGATCACGATCGACGGCACGACCGGGCGCGTCTCGCTCGGCAAGCTCGCGTTGATCCCGCCGCCCTCGGAGCTGCCGCCGTGGCTGGCAACCTTTCTGCGCTGGGCCGACGAGCTGCGCCGCATGGAGGTGTGGGCCAACGCCGACACGCCCGAGGACGCGCGCAAATCGCGCGAGCTCGGCGCGCAAGGCATCGGGCTCTGCCGCACCGAGCACATGTTCATGCAGCAAGAGCGCTTGCCGATCGTGCAGCGCATGATCCTCGCGGACTCGCGCGCGGCGCGCGACGAGGCGCTCGCGCTCCTGCTTCCGTTCCAGCGCGAGGACTTCGCCGGCATCCTCGAGGCGATGCAGGGGCTGCCGGTCACGATCCGGCTGCTCGACCCGCCGCTGCACGAGTTCCTGCCGTCGCTCGAGCAGCTCCTCGTCGAGACGACCGAACTGCGTCTCGAGCGCGGGGTCGACTCGACGGAGTACCGCGAGCGCGAGGCGATCCTGCGCCGCGTGCAGCAGCTGCACGAGCAGAATCCGATGCTCGGCCTGCGCGTCTGCCGGCTGGGGATTCTCTTCCCGGAGATCTATGCGATGCAGGTGCGCGCGATCTTCGAGGCTGCCTGCGATCTGGTGGCGCGCGGCGTCGACGCTCGCCCCGAAGTGATGATTCCCGGCGTCGGCACCAAGGAGGAGATGCAGGCGACGCGCGACGCCGCCCACGCCGTCGCGCAGCGCGTGCTCTCGGAGCGGGCGATGCGCGTGCCGTACCATATCGGCACGATGATCGAGCTGCCGCGCGCCTGTATCGTTGCCGACGAGCTGGCAGCCTCGGCCGAGTTCTTCTCGTTCGGCACCAACGACCTCACGCAGACGACCTACGGTTACAGCCGCGACGACGCCGAAGCCTCGTTCATTCCGGTCTACCTCGAGAAGCGCATTCTCATGGACGACCCCTTCCAGATTCTCGACCGCCGCGGCGTCGGCGGCCTGATGCGCGAAGCGGTACGGCTCGGCCGCGAAGCGCGCCCCGGCATCAAGATCGGCATCTGCGGAGAACACGGGGGCGAGCCGAGCAGCGTCGCTTTCTGCCACGGCCTAGCTCTGGACTATGTCTCGTGCTCGCCGTACCGCGTGCCCATCGCTCGCCTCGCCGCAGCTCAAGCGGCCATCGGCGCGCTCGAGTAACTCGGGGCAGGGCCGCTCCTTCTTACGGGCGGGGCTGCGCGATGATCTCGGCGCAGATGCGGCGGGCTTCGCGGACGTCGCCAGCGTCGCGCCGGATGAAGAGCTTGCGCCAGTAGGCTTTGCCGGTGAGCTTGTTGATCAGGTCTGAGGCTTCGCGTGCATCCACCAAGCCCGCCAATCCGCCGACCCAAACCGTTTGCCCGGCTCCGGCGCCGAGCGGGAGGCGGTGCAATACCTGGGACTGCTCGTCGGCCCAAACGTTACCGTCGCCGAAGCGATCGCGCAAGGCGCGCTCGCACGCTTCGTAAACGCGCAGGTCGCGCTCGGCGTTGAACTCGGCGGCAAGCGCGTAGATGCGGACGCGCTCGCGCAGCGCGCGCGCGGACTCGCTCTGGCGGCCGCTCACGACGTCGAGCACGCGGAAGTCGTCCCAGCGCAGGAACTCGTCGATCGGATCGAGCGCGCGCGGGTCGGGCCAGAGCTCGCGCAGCACGTCGCCCAGGATTCGTTCGAAGAGCCGGGTCGTGTGGTGGAAGTACACCGAGCCGAACATCATATAGCGCGCGACCACGAACGACTCCAGCGAAACGACGCCGCGCGCGTCGATCCCGGTTACCGGGCGCCCGTCGCGCTCGAAGAGGCGCAGCGAGCCGACCAGTTGGTCCGCGTCGAAGCGGCCGCTCGCGACGCCCGTGAAGTACGCGTCGCGCTGCAGGTAATCCATGCGATCGGCGTCGAGGTTCGGGCCGCTCACCAGCTCGCGAAGGGCGGGATAGGGGCTGTCCGGATCGCCCACGATGAGTCCCAGCACGTCGGCGGCGCCGACGTCGAGCGCCTCGAGTCCCCGAGCGACCTCCGGCAGCGCGAGGATTTCCTGGGTCCGCGCTTCGTGCCGGATCCCGAGCACGCTCTCGCAAGCGTGGCTGAACGGTCCGTGCCCGACGTCGTGGAGCAGGAGCGCCGCGCGCACGAGGCGGCGCTGGTACGCGACGTCGGCGTCGCCGGCAAAGAACGAGCGTCCGTGCCGGGCCAACTCGTCGAAGGCGCGGGTGCCCATCGCGAGCGCGCCCAGCGCGTGGGAGAAGCGCGAGTGTTCGGCCGAGGGAAAGGCGAGGTAAGCGAGCCCGAGCTGGCGCAGCCGGCGCAGGCGCTGCATCGGCGGCAGGTCGAGCATTCGCGCCTCCGGCGCGGAAAGCTCGATGAAGTGGTGGACCGGGTCGAAGATCCTCTTCACGCCCCCGCTCGGTTCGCTTGTCCGAGCGATTCTCCGCCAGCTCCCGTCGGCGCGAGGAGCGGCGCCCTCTCGCCGGAAAGCGTCTGCAGGAGTGAAGGTGGACGATCCCGTCGTGCGCGAGATCCACGCGCGCATCGACATCGTGAGTTTCATCGGGCAGTACGTGACGTTGCGCAAGCGCGGGCGCGACTACGTGGGGCTGTGCCCGTTCCATGGCGAGAAGACGCCGTCGCTCCACGTGCATCCCGAGCCCGACAACTTCTTCAAATGCTTCGGCTGCGGCGCGGGCGGCGACGTGATCACCTTCGTCCGGCGCCTCGAGAACCTCTCGTTCGGCGATGCGAAACGGCTGCTCGCGGCCAAAGCCGGGATCGAAATCGCGCCGGAGAACCCCCGCGCCGCGCGCGAGCGCACCGAGCGCGAAGCGATCTACGACGCCAATCGCATCGCCGCCGCGTATTTCGCGCGCATGCTGCAGGCGCCCGAGGGCGCGCGCGCGCGCGAGTACTGCGCCAAGCGCGGCCTAGGTGAGGCGGCGATCGAGAAGTTCGGCCTCGGGTACGCGCCGGAAGGCTGGGACGGGCTCGTCGCCGAGCTCGAGCGCGACGGCGTCAGCCTGGCGCTCGCGGCTCGCGCCGGACTGGTCAAGGCCGGCCAACGAGGCTACTACGACTTCTACCGCGATCGCCTGATGATTCCGACCTTCTCGACGACCGGCGAAGCGATCGCCTTCGGCGGGCGGGCGCTCGGCGATGCCGAGCCCAAGTACCTCAACACCTCGACGACGCCGGTCTACACCAAGGGGCGCCATCTCTACGCGCTCAACGTGGCGCGGCGAGCCGCGCAGAACGATCGCACGCTGATCGTCGTCGAAGGGTACCTCGATTGCATCGCCCTGCACCAGGCCGGCTTCGAGAACGCGGTTGCGGCGCTGGGCACCTCGTTCACCGACGACCAGGCGCGCGAGCTGCGCAAGTACGCCGAGTACGTGTACCTCTGCTTCGACGGCGACGCGGCGGGCAGCGCCGCTGCAACCAAAGCCGTCGATATTGCGTCTGGCATATTGGAGCGGGCGGGCACCTCGGTGCGGATCGTCGAGCTCCCCCCCGGCGCGGATCCCGACACGTTCGTGCGCGAGCGAGGGCCCGAAGCCTTTCGAGCGTTGCTGGATCGCGCCAAAGCGGCCATCGAGTACAAGATCGACGCGCAGATCGACGGCCTGCGAGCCGGTTTCGACTCGCCCGCCAAGATCGCGGCGCGCGCCGAGGCGCTCATCGCGGAGCTCGCTCCGCGCGAGGAGTGGGATCGATGGCGGGTCTACGTCGCGAACCGCCTGCAGGTGAACGTCGACGATCTTCGGAATAGCCGGTTCTTCGCCCGCAGCGCCAACTTCGTTCCGCGTAGTCAAGCCGCCGGCGTCCGCGGAAGCCGTCATCAAAAGGCCTCGGTCGAACCGCTCTCCTTCGAACGCGACGTCCTGGGCATTCTGCTCGAAGAGCCGCCGCTGCTCGAAGACTATGCGGATCGCATTCCGGCGGCGCGCTTCCGCAACGACGTCTATCGGCGCGTTTACGAGCGCATGCTCGATGCGGCGCCGGCGTTACGGGCGACGGCCGACGTCTTCGCGCTCTTCGCCGAAGAGCAGGCCGGGCTCGACGTCCTGGCGGCGATCGGCCGGGGCGACCGCAGCTCTACGATTCGCTACGGCGATTCCGCCGAGCGGCGCGCGCATCTGGACCGGGTGGTCGAACGGCTGCTGCGCGAAGACGAGCAGCAGCGGTACCGGCAACTCTCGGCGATCATCGAGGAGCGGTTTGCCTCGGGCGAGCCGATACCGGAGGAGATGCGCGGGGAGTTCGAGGCGCTCGTCGCCAGGCTCAAACGATAGAACGGAAGGATACAGCACGATTTTTGGAGACTTTTCGGGGACGAGGATAGTAGATGCCGCGTAAGAAGAGCGCCGCGCCCGTCGCGGACGAGAAGCCGGCGGTAACGCTGGAGGAGGTCAAGAAGAAGCTCGTCGCGCGCGGCAAGAGCCGGGGATCCCTTACGTACGAAGAGATCAACGGCGCTTTCGACGCGCTCGACGACGTCAGCCCCGACGCGATCGACGAGTTTTTCGAGGAGCTGACCGCGGCCGGCATCGAGATCCTCGACGAAGCCAAGGACGAGAAGCCCGAGGCGGAGGCGGAGGAAGAGGTCGAGGAGCCGATCCCCGACGGTCTCTCGCTCGACGACCCCGTCCGGATGTATCTCAAGGAGATCGGGCGCGTTCCGCTGCTCACGATGGAGCAAGAGAAGTCGCTGGCGATGCGGATCGAGGCCGGCGAGATCGAGTCCGGCAAGAACGGCACCTCGGATTGGAGCGTCATCGAGTCCGGCGAGGAGGCGAAGCGCCAGCTCACCGAGGCGAACCTGCGTCTGGTGGTTTCGATCGCCAAGAAATACGTCGGCCGCGGCATGCTCTTTCTGGATCTGATCCAGGAGGGCAACCTCGGGCTGATTCGCGCGGTCGAGAAGTTCGACTACCGCAAAGGCTATAAGTTTTCGACCTACGCGACGTGGTGGATACGCCAGGCGATCACCCGCGCGCTCGCCGACCAGGCGCGCACGATCCGCATCCCCGTTCACATGGTCGAGACGATCAACCGCCTGATCAAGATCTCGCGCCAGCTCCTGCAAGAGCTCGGCCGCGAGCCGTCGGTGGAAGAGATCGCCGAAGCGATGAGCCTCACCCCCGAAAAGGTGCGCGAGGTCATGAAAATCTCGCAGGAGCCGATCTCGCTCGAAACGCCGATCGGCGAAGAGGAAGACTCGCACCTCGGCGACTTCATCGAGGATCAGGAGGCGGTCGCGCCGGCCGAGGCCGCATCGGTGATGCTGCTCAAAGAGAAGATGCAGGACGTGCTGCAGAATCTCACCGAGCGCGAGCGCAAGGTCTTGGTGCTGCGTTTCGGGCTCGAAGACGGCCACCAGCGCACGCTCGAAGAGGTCGGCCAGGAGTTCGGCGTCACGCGCGAGCGCATCCGCCAAATCGAGGCGAAGGCGCTGCGCAAGCTGCGTCACCCCTCGCGGGGCAAGGCGCTCAAGGATTACTGGTCCAACGAATAATCTCGCCCTGCTCCTGCTGCTCGCGCTCCCGGTGACCGGCGCGGGCTCGGCCTCGCCGAGTCCGGCGCCTTCGCCGACCCAGGGGCTGCGCACGATCGTCACGGTGAAGTCGACCCCGTACTGCACCGCGCTCGCGCAGCACTTCAACTCCGCGCTCGTCCCGATGCTCGCCAACGACCGCATATTCACCGCCGTCGACGTCCAGCTCGACGAGATGAACGACATGTTCGATCATCCCGACTACGTCGATCGCTTCATCAAGCTGCGCACGAAGCTGATCGCCGAGACGGGCCAGCTCGAGAGCTCGCTGCGGCCGATCCAGCAGCAGATCGATCAACTTCGGGAAGCTTCGGCGCTCTCGACCGATCCCCAAGCGATCCAGCAGATGAAGGACGCGGCGAGCCAACTGCAGGACGCCTACAAGCACCAGTTCCAGCTCTCGACCGACCTCACGGGCCTCGCGCAGTCGATGATGCAGTACAACATCTTTGCCGGCAACCACCCGTTGGGCGGCTGGACGCCCTACGAGAACACGCTGCCCGAGGACGAGAAGAACATCAAGGTCTACCTGCACTTCGACCAGCAGCGCACGAGCATCGGCACCGCCGAGAACAACGCGGTCGACGTCGCCTACGACATCGCCGAGAACCGCTGCACGAAGTGAGCTAGTCGCCCTTATCGGCGTTGGCGCTGGGGACGACGAGCGGGTTCTTGTCGGCGAACGCGCCGTTCGGGTTGGTCTTTACCCAGACGATGAGATCCCAGATCGACGGGAAGAGGAAGACGCGCTTGACGTCGGCGACGTCCTTGGCCTTGCCCATCTTGACGACGACGTCGGCGGTCGGATGCTCGGGATCGCCTCCGGCGGCAGCGAACTTCTTGCTGCTGGTCGCGCCGTAGATCTCGGTGCCGTTCGGCCCGGCAAGCACCCAATGGACGTGTTGGCGGAACGAAACCCAGCGGCGGTAGTCGACGCCCCAGAGCTTCGGCGGCTCCATCGAGTCGCTCTGGAGCACCGAGAAATCCGCGCCGAGCAAGTTGCCGTTTACGTCGTACCAGAGCTGGCTCGGGTGCTGCGGATCGGCGCTCTGCCAGTGCAGGTTGGCATAGCTGATCGCCCCGTCCTCATCCTCGAGCGTGTACCGGAAGTATCCCGCGGCCTCGGCATCCTTCGCCGTGGGGAAACGCGCCATGAGATCTTTTTGGATGCCGGCCACGAAGGCGACTTCGGTGCCTTGGGCGTGCGGATCCATCGTCGGCTCGGGCGACGGCGCGGCGAGCGCGAGCGAGAGGGTCGCGCAGAGAGCGGCACCGGCGACCGCGGCGCGGGTGAGCAAACGTGCAGCTGTCATGCGGCGAAGTATCACCGCGGGAGGGTGGTTTCCTCCGCCGCTACGGCGAGGGCGACGCCGACGGCGAGGGGGACGCCGACGGTGAGGGCGACGCCGACGGTGAGGGCGACGCCGACGGCGAGGGCGACGCTTTGGGGCGGCCGCGATGGCGGCCGAACTCGTGGGCGGCGGGTCCGAACGGCGTCGCGACCGGCTCGACGGGGAAACTGGAATGAGGCGTCTCGAGATCCGAGGCGATCGGCTGCGGCGTCTCGATCGCGATCGTTCCGTTGGGAAGCCGCTGCAGCGCGTCTTCGGTGAGCGCCCGCATTTCGGTGCCCGGACCGATCACGAAGTTCTTGCCCTTGCGAAAGATTTGATAGAGCGAGTAGTCCGGGATAAAGATGTCGCCGATCGTGTCTTCGACGCCGACGGTTGCGGCGTGACCGCCGGTAACGTGCATCGAGAGACGCGAGGTCGGAGCGCGCAGCGGCAGCGTTCGCCCGTCCGGCAACTGCAGCGGCAACAGGTAGATGTCGACAAACCCGTAGGTATCCAAGATGTCGGCCTTCGAGGTGTCGACGACGCGAATCTGCACCGGGGTTCCGGCCGCTGCCACAACCGTTGAACCTAGGACAATCGGGTCGCGCAGATGAGCGGCAACCAACTCGCCCTTGCTCGACCCCTTCGACGAGATGGTACCGTCGAGCACCAAGATCAGGCTCGAATCGAAGGGCAGCACCCCCGGCGGAGCGGATGGGCTAGGCGTCGGCGCGGGCGACGGCGAGGCGGTGGGCAGAGGGGGAGCGGGTACCGGCATCGCCGCAGCGCTGCCCGCGCTGACGGCTAGGAGAAAAAGGCCTAGGGCGCACGCACAGCGCGCGCGCCCCGAACGATCAGCTCGCGCGCTTGCGCGCCTCGGCGGCTGCGCGCTTGCCTTCCTCGATGAGCTGTTTGACTCGTTGGCCACCTTTTTGTCCGATCCGCTCGTAGAAGTCCGGGCCGTAGCGATCGCGCGTAGCTTCGCCGCCCTTCTTTCCACCCTTCTTGCCGATCTGCTCGTAGAACTCGTGGCCGTGAGCGAGCTTGGTTGCCAGCCCGCCCTTACGGCCGATCTGTTCGTAAAACTCCGGACCGTATTTTTGCTTGACGGTTTCTCCGCCTTTTTGCCCGGCCTCGCGGACGGACATGCCCGGCGTACGTTTGGGATTCTCTGGGGTTGACATGGGTCTTACCTTCCTTGCATCGCCAAAGGAGGACGGCGTTCTCCTGGCACCTATTACAACGCAGATCGCTGCGCGAAAGTTGGGGATCAATGCAAAGGCTTGGTTTACTTTCTAAAGCAGGGGCGCTGGCTGCGTTGCTGGCGGTGGTCGGCGCGGCGCCCGGCTCCGGCCCGAACCCCTATGCCCGCATCTTGCTGCTGGAAAGCCGGCGCTCGCTGGGAGCCGGCGAGCTGGGGGCGTGGCTGAACTCCGCCGACGAGCGGGTGGCCGTGCGCGCCGCGCTCGCGATCGGCCGGACCAAGCGTCCTGCGGGCGAGCCGCTGCTGGCGGCGCACCTGAGCGATCCGCGCGCTCCCGTGCGGGCGATGAGCCTCTACGCTCTCGGCCTGCTGGCCACCGGCCGGGAGCCTGCGGCGCTTACCGCGGCGCTGCACGATCCCTCCGGCGCCGTGCGCGTCGCCGCGCTCGATGCGATCGCACGTTACGAGGCGGCAGGCGCGTTCGCGGCGCAGGCGCAACGGCGCGCGCAGGCGGGGGTGGAGGTGAGCCTCGCGAGCGACGCCGATCCGATCGTGCGCGCGCGCGCCGCCATCGCGCTGGTCGAGTTTCGCGATTCCGCCGGCGCCTACGAGGCCGCGGATTCGCTCGCCACGGCGTTTCGCACCGATTCCAGCCTCGAGGTGCGCCGCCACGCGATGTGGACGATCTTTCGCGGCTACGCCCTCAAAGCCGGCCGGCGCACGATCGAAACTGCGCTTGCAGACCGCGACGAGATCGTGCGCATCGAGGCCGTCCGCGCGATGTCGCGGCTGCGCGATCCGGCGCTGGTCGCGCTCGTGAAGCCGCTGCTGGGCGATCCGTCGTGGCGCGTCGCCGAGCAGGCGGGCGAAACGATTCGGATCCTCGAGGGCAAGCCGATGACCGATCATCTGACGCGCATTCCGGCGTACGTCCACTTGCCGCCGAAGGCCGCCGATCCGCTAGCCGCGTTGCCCGCGCTGGCGCGAACGCCCGTCGAAGGCGCCCCGGCTGCGCCGGCCGTGCAGCGCGCGCTGCTCGAGCCGAAGCTCCTGCCGTCGAGCGCGCGCGCGATGACGGGGCCGGCGCCCGGCGAGCACCCGCGCGTGCGCATCCTCACGACCAAGGGCGCGATCTACCTCGTGCTCTATCCCGAGTGGGCACCGCTCACCGTCGCCAACTTTCTCGATCTCGCCAATCGCGGCTACTACGACGGGAACCGCTGGTTCCGCATCGTGCCCGACTTCGTGGTGCAGACCGGCGATCCGCACGATAACGGCGATGGCGACGCCGGTTACTCGATCGGCGCCGAGGAGAACCCGCTCGAGCAGGACAGCTACGTGATGTCGATGGGGCTGAATTACGACGAGAAGACCAACACCCCGATTCGCGACTCGGCGGGCACGCAATACTACATCACGCTTTCGCCGCAGTATCACTTGGACCGCGACTTCACCGTGTTCGCAAAGGTGACCGGCGGCTTCGACGTGCTCGCGCGGCTGGTCGAATCGGACCGCGTGCTGCGCGTCGAGCGCATCGCGGACCAGAACCTGCGGTAGGCCTTACGCCGGGGATTCGAGCAGGATCGTGACCGGACCGGAGTTGACCAGCTCCACCTCCATGTCGGCGCCGAACTCGCCGTAGGCGAGCTCGATGCCGCGCGACGCGAGCTGGCTGCCGGTTCGTTCGTAAAGGCGGCTCGCGAGCGGCTCGCGCGCGGCTGCGACGAAGGACGGACGCCGCCCGCGGCGGGCGTCGCCGTAGAGCGTGAACTGCGACACCAGCAGCACCGCACCGCCGGTCTCGGCGACGCTGCGGTTCATGAGCCCGTCGTCGTCGCGGAAGATGCGCAGCCCGGCGATCTTCTCGGCCATCCAATCCGCATCGCGCTCGGCGTCGCCGGCGCCGACGCCCAGCAGCACGAGCAATCCGGCTCCGATGGCGCCGGTGACGCGCTCGCCGACGCGTACGGACGCACGCGTCACGCGCTGAACGACGGCCCTCAACGCGAGAAGATCGAGGAGAGCGCGAAGAGCGCGTTCTCGCGGCGCTCGAGCACGCGCCGGTAGAAATAGCCGGCCCAGTGCGTTCCGTAGGGCACGTAGACGCGCATGCGATAGCCCTGCGCGACGAGCGCGCGCTGCACGTGCGGCCGGCAGCCGTAGAGCATTTGGAACTCGAAGCGATCGCTGCCGATCGAGCGCTCCGCGGCAAAGGTCTTGAGCGCGCCGATCAGACGATGGTCGTGGGTCGCGATCCCGGGATAGTTGCCGCGCACGAGCAGCTCGTGCGCCAGCGCCAGATACTGCTCGCGGATCTGCGGCATCGACTTGATCGCGATCTCGGGCGGCTCGTTGTAGGCGCCCTTGCAGAGCCGTACGCGCGCGCCCAGCTCGATCGCGCGCTCGACGTCGCCGGGCGTGCGTTTCAGGTAGGCTTGCAGGACGATGCCGACGTTCTTGTGCGTGGCGTAGGCGCGCTCGAAGAGGCGCAGCGTCCGCTCCGTGACGGCGGAGCCCTCCATATCGATGCGAACGAAGGGGTCCTCGTTGCGCCGGGCGCGCTCGGCGATCTGCAAAAGATTGTCGAGGGCAAAGTCTTCGTCCACGAGCAGGCCCATCGCCGTGAGCTTGACCGAGACGTTGGTATTTGCGCCGGAGCTGCGGATCGCGTCGAGCATCGCCAGGTAGACGTCGCGCGTTGCGGCCGCGGCCTCGCGCTCGAAGACGTCCTCCCCGAGGTAGTCGAGGGTCGCGGTCATGCCCCCCCGGTTGAGCTGCGCGACCGCGGCGATCGCCGCCGCGGTGCTCTCGCCGGGAACGAACCGCTTGGCGAGAAACGAGAAATTCTGCGAAAAAAAAGAGTCCGGGGCGAAAAGGCGGTCGAGCACTCGCCTAGAGTACGACGCGGCGGCGCAAAATCCAGGCGGCGGTCAAGACGGCGGCGGCAAGCACGACGAATCCGTAGCAGAGCGCGAGCGCCTGGCGCACCCCGGCCGCCGAGAGCGTCACGTACAGCGCCACGGGGAGCGAGGTGGGATTGAACGCGACGATGCTGGTCGCACCGTACTCGCCGATCGCGCGCAGCCAGGCGAAAGCGATGCCGGCCGCCACGTTGCCGGCGGCCGCCGGCAGGGCCACACGCCGGAAGATGCGCCATTCCCCCGCGCCCAGGGTCCGCGCGGCGTCCTCGTAGAGGGGGTCGAGGCTCGAGAAGGCCGCCATCGACGCCAGCGCGACGAACGAGCCGGAGACGAAGAACTCGGCAACGCCGACGCCCAGCAGCGAATCGGGCACCGGCATCCCGTGCGCGGCAAGCCAAGCGCCGATGGGCGAGCGCGTGCCGAGTACGTAGAGCAGCATGATCCCCGAGGCCACCGGCGGAAACGCGAGCGGCAGCGCCAGCAGGAAGGCGGCCGCGATGCGAAAATGCGCCGAGGTGCGAGCGAGCCAATAACCGGCGGGTACGCCGAGCACGCTTGCCACCAGGGTGGCGGCCAGCGAGGCTCGCAGCGAAACGCCCAGCGCAGACCCGCCGTCGGCGGCAAAGGTGCGTGCCGCCTCGAGGGGCGGCATCGCGACCAGCACGGCGAGGACCGGTCCGGCGATCGCTGCGAGCAGCAGGGCGGTAGCTAGCGGAAAGAGCCAGCCCACGGGCGGTCGCGCCATCATGCAAAGTTTACCAAAGCATCACGGGTCCAGCGAGGCGGGGGGGCGGAATACGCGAATGCCTTTCGAGATGATTCAGCGCAACTGGCGAGTGCTGATCGCGGACGACGACCCGGCGATCTGCACGTTGATCGATACGGTGCTGCGAAAAGGTCCGTACGAGATGATTATGTGCAACGATGCCGAGAGCGCGCTGGTCGCCGTCGACCGCCACGGTCCGTTCGACATCATCATTTGCGACTTCATGCTGCCGGGCATCTCCGGCATCGACTTGGTCGAGCGGCTGCGCGCCGCCGAGGGAACGCGCGGCGTCCCGATCCTCATGATCAGCGGTCATACCAACTACGCCATGGACGGGCGCGCCAAGAATGCCGGCGCCAACCTCTTTCTCAACAAGCCCTTCACGATCTCCCAGCTGCGCTCGGCCGTCACGCAGCTCCTCTCCGCCAAGCGCGAGAGCTACTTAGGATCTCCAGCCGCCAACCGCTGAGCCGGTGGCGCTGCTCAAGGTCCTCGCGATTGCGCTCTCCCTCGCACTCGACGTCTTCGCCGTCAGCATCGGGGTGGGCGTCGGCGGCGTAACGGCCGCGCTCAAGGTGCGTATCGGCCTCGC
>DATJRF010000186.1:0-8565 GCA_035505015.1 Verrucomicrobiia bacterium
CGCGGCCGTGAACCTTGCGCGATACCCGGAGAGTTGGGCCGGGTCAGCCTGTCGAGCCGAAGGCGCTGGCGGCGGGAATCATCCCGCCGCGAAACCGGCGGCGTAGAAGCAGGAAGAAATGTCCATACATTTCACAACGGCCGCACGTAGCGCAGCGGCACGCTTGCGGCCGGACGTGCAAACGCAACCGGCGCGGGCCCGGCCGGCGTTGCCGCGGTCCGCGGCCCGCAAGCCGCGAGCGCGATGAGTCCGATCGTTGCAGCCAAAAGGCGAGAGCTCGACATCGGCTTGGCCGTTCGCCTTTCGACTTGCGCTCCCTCGGGTGCTACGGGGCGGTGCTATCGCGGGGGGCTCGGCCGGTGCCGCCCAGGGGTTGTTCGGAGCCGAACGTCTTGCGGATGCTAAAGAAGTATTGGGCCGGGCCCCAGACGTTGCCGATGGTGCCGGCGGATTGGCCGTTGGCGAGCGGTACGGTGACGCCGCCGCCGTAGATCGGGAAGAGGCCGCTGTAGGTGTTGAAGATGTTTCTTCCCGAGACTTGGAGCGTGATCGAGGAGTTGACCGGGTACGACAGGCTCGCGTAGGCGACGCCGAAGGGCGGGCGGTTCAGCGAGTTGTTCTTGCCGTAGAGCGTGTCGCCGAAGAGCGCGTAGAGGCCGTCCTTGAGACGATAGTCGATCGCCGCGGTCCCCTGCAGATACGGTACCGACTGGTTGTCGACGTAGTACGTCGTGCTGCCGGAACTATTGATGAACTCGCCCTGATAGTTCTGCCCGGCGATAATGTTCAAGTTGGTATTGTAGGTTGACGGATTACAAGGGCCGTTGACTTTGCTGGGGACGAACGAGCAGTAAAAGTTTGGCGGAAGGTTGTAGGCGTATCCGCGCTGCGTCGATCCTTGCACGAGGTAGCCCAAGCCCCATGCCGGGGCCCGCTTGATGCCGAGCTCGATGCCCTCGTACCGCGCGTTGCTCAGGTTCGTGTAGGAACTCACCTCGAGCGGCGTGTCCGGGTATTTCGTGCACGCCGAGCCGCAGACGCCCTTGACGTACGTCTCATCTTCGAACTGGTTGTAAAGGTTGGTTTCGTATACGTCGGCGCGGGTGAACGTCACGCCGTCGTGCCACGCGAAGTCGGATCCGAGGTCGTACGCCCATGCCGTCTCCGGCCGCAGGTTGCCGGCGTTGATCGACTCCGTAGCAAATGCTCCCGGGGCGTACTGCGACGGCGGCGTAATCGCTCCGTTCGGCTGACTCAGCACGTACAGGAACGGCGGAGCGATCGACGACCCCATCGAGAAGCGAACCGCCAGGTTCGAGTGCGGCCGCCACTCGAAGCCGGCGCGCGGATCCATGTGGTGGAGCGTCGTCGAGTTAAAGTTCACCGGAACGTTCGACACGTAGGCCGGGGGGACCGTGTAGCTGCCCTGCGTCCACGTATTCAGGTAGCCGTCCGGGAGGCAGACGGTGTTCGTCGCCGACCCGGAGGCCGGCGTGTTCGACGAGTTCTCGCAGTTGGTCGCGTACGAACTGTGATAAACGTTCTGATACAACGAGAAGATGCCCGATAACTTCGGCGCGAACTGTTCGCGATCGCGCAGGAGAACGTTGAGGAAGTTCTGCTCCGATCCCGTCGGAAGGGTGGTTTTCGTATTGTAGCAGTAGCCGCCGGGAACGGTGCCGATCTGGCACTGATATTCTTGATAGGCTAAGTCATTGTAGAAATCGCTCGACTCCGATTGCGTATAATCGGCCGACGCGGATAGGTCGTTGTTCACGCTGACCGGATGGACGTATTCGAGGCTGTAGCCCGTAAGGCGATCCGTCTCCGGCTCATTGTAGTAGTTATAGAACTGTATCGGAACCGACTTGCCGTCGAACGGGGCCGAGAAGGCCGGCAGCGTTCCGTAAATATTGCTGGATTGCGTATACGGCGTGAACGGGTCGCTGTAGCCTGCGGTCTGATCGCGTTCGATCGTCGCGTGGTAGTAGCGGGCCAGCAGCGTATCGTTGTTGCTGAACGACGTGTTCATTTCGAGTTGGAGAATCGGCTCGTTATTGGTTTCGAACTGCTGCTGCGCGTCGTAGGCGGCGCTGAGCACGTCGATCACGCTGCCCGCCTTGAGCGAGCCGCTATAGCCGGCGCCGGGCTGAAACACGGACTGAACCACGTTGGAAGTATTGCCGCTTTGGTTCGCTTGCGTCTGGTTTCCGAAGTAGCTGCCCGTAATCCAGGTGTTGTTCCCGAGCTTATAGCGCAGCTTCAACAGCTCGGCGATCGAGTTGAACTGCGCGCTGACCGTCGTCGTCCCCACGCCGGTACACCCGTTGTACACGCGAGACAGGAACTGGTTGGGATTGGTTCCCAACAGCGGCGTGGGCGAGCTGCTCCCGTTGAGGCCGCTGCAGCCGTAGCCGTAGGTGTTGACGCCGTTGATGTTGCCCGAGCCCGTGCCCGGATCGAAGTAGACGGGCGTGTTGTTCAGCCAGCTGAACTCGTTGATGCCGGCGACGCCGGCAACCCAGCCCAGCCGGCCGCTCGCGGTGGTATCGCTGGCGCCCGCCGCCCAGATCGAGCCGCCGGTATTCGTCGTGCCGAAGGTGTAGAAGGGCTCGAAGTCCGGCGTCGGGTCCTTGGTGCGGAAGTTCACCGTGCCGTTGATCGCGTTGTTGACCTCGGGCGCCGTCGCGCCGGGCCCCTTGATGACTTCGACCGAACCCAGCAGCGCCGGGTTGAGGAAGGTCGTCACGTAGTCACCGTAGGCGCCGACCGCAAGCGGATGGCCGTCGATCAGATTGGCGGTCTCGTACGAGAGACCGTTGCGGATGTTCGAAAACGTGATCGCGCCCGGCGCCGCGCCGTTGGCAGCGGAGCCCGGGAACGAGATCTGCATGCCGGGCACTTGGTTGAGCGCGTCGAGCACCGAGGGCGTTCCCAGCTGCACGAACGTATCCGAGCTGACCACGTCGATGGCGGCCGGCGACGTGTTGAAGTTGCCGCCGGAGGTTCTTACCGAAGCGATCGTCTGCAACGACGTGAACGTCTGGGCGGCCAGATGAAAGTCGATCGTGAGCGCGTTGCCGGCGAGGACGTAGACGCTGGACTCGCGGGCGACGTCGTAGCCGCCCTTCTCGACCACGATCTCGTACGTTCCCGGAGCGATCGCGCTGAAGGCGTAGCGACCGCTCGAATCGGTCGTCGTGGAGCTGCTGCTCCCGGCGCCGGTGATGGTGACCTTGGCGGCCGCAATGGGATGGTTGCCGGCGTCGGCTACCGTACCGGCGATGCTCGCCGGGCTTTGCGCTCCAACCGGGAGTGCGGCAAAGACAAACGCGAAGAGCGCGACGGCTCCCAGAACGTTGCGCAACACAACCTCCGTGCAAACGGGCAACTCTGCCCAATCTACGCGGGGCTCGTTAAGGGCTCGTTAGGCTTGCATCAAGGTAAGATTGTTTACACCGACTGTGCCTGTAACAGGAAGACGCTTTGCGCGTCGACCGGCATCTCGCCCGGCGCTGGATGGCAGCGCAGATAGCTGCCGTCCTCCCGAAGATCGCGGCTGCGCACGTTGTCGGAGAGCAAAACGCGCAAAATCTGCGAGTCGATCGTCTCGGCGACGACCGGGTCGAGGACCGGAATCGCGAGCTCGACGCGACGGTCGAGATTGCGCCCCATCCAGTCGGCGCTCGCGATGTAGACGTTGCGGTCGCCGCCGTTCTCGAAGACGTAGATGCGCGAGTGCTCGAGGAAGCGCCCGATGATGCTGCGCACGCGAATCTTCTCGCTCACGCCCGGCACGCCCGGGCGCAAAACGCACATCCCGCGAACCGTCAGGTCGATCGGCACGCCGGCCTGCGAGGCGCGGTAGAGCGCGCGCACCACCCCGGCATCGGTGATCGCGTTGACCTTGGCGCGAATCGCCGCCGGCCGCCCGGCTCGCGCGTGTTCGGTCTCCCGGTCGATCAGCGCCACCAGCTCGCGGCGCAGCGAGACCGGGGCGACCCACAACTCCTCGTAGTCGCTCATGCGCGAGAAGCCGGTCAGCGCGTTGAAGACCTGCGCGTCGTCGTCGCCCAGCTCGCGGCGGCACGTGAAGAGGCTCAAATCGGTGTAGAGCCGGCCGGTCTTTTCGCTGTAATTCCCGGTTCCGAAGTGCATGTAGCGCCGCAGGCCGTCGTCGTCCTGGCGCACCACCAAAATCGTCTTCGCGTGCACCTTCTGGTTGGCAAAACCGTAGACCACGTGGGCGCCCGCGCGCTCCAAGCGCTTGGCCCAGCCGATGTTGTTCTCTTCGTCGAAGCGCGCCTTGAGCTCGATGACGACCGCGACTTGCTTCTCGTTCTCGGCGGCCGTTAAGAGCGCGCGCATGATCGGCGAGTTCTTCCCCGAGGTCCGGTAGAGCGTCGCCTTGATCGCGAGCACCTTCTCGTCGACCGCGGCCGCCTGTAAGAACTGCAGGATCGGATCGAACGACTCGTACGGGTGGTGGAGCAGGACGTCGCCTTCGCGTATCGCCGAGAAGATGTCGGTGACGCCGTGCAGCCGTTTGGGAATCGCCGGCATGAACGGCGCGTCGCGCAGGCTCTCGTAGTCGGGCAAGCCGACGATCTGCCATAGGTCCGAGAGCGCCATCATCCCTTCGACCTCGTAGCAGTCGACCTGGGAGAGCTCGAGCGCCTCAAAGAGCAGGTCGCGCATGTACTCCGGCATGCCGCGTTCGACTTCCAAGCGCACCGGCTCCCCGAAGCGGCGGCGCTGCAGCTCCGACTCGATCGCCTGCAGCAAGTCGTCGGCCTCGTCTTCCTGCAGATCGAGATCGGCGTCGCGGGTGACGCGGAAGAGATAGGCGTCGCGCACGTGCATCCCCGGGAAGAGCGTCCCGAGGTGGTGCGCGATGAGATCTTCGAGCATCACGAAGTTCCGCTCGGCGGCGGGTGCGGGCACCGCGACGAAGCGAGGCAGGGTCGGCGGAATCTTCACCCGCGCGAAGTGCAGCTCGATGCCGTCCTTGGTCGTCTCCTCCATCTCGACGGCGAGCGAGAGCGAGAGGTTCGAAATGTACGGGAACGGATGGCCCGAGTCGACGGCCAGCGGCGTGAGCACCGGGAAGACCTTCTCGTCGAAGGTGCGCTCCAGCGCCGCCTGCTTCTCCTCGTCGAGATCCGAGACGCGCAGGATGCGAATGCCGGCGCGCTCGAGGGCGGGGAGCAGGTCGTGGTTGAGCAAGCGCATCTGATGGGCGAGCGAGCGGCGCAGCCGTTCGGAGATCGCCG
Source organism: Verrucomicrobiia bacterium (assembly GCA_035505015.1). Taxonomy (GTDB): domain Bacteria; phylum Vulcanimicrobiota; class Vulcanimicrobiia; order Vulcanimicrobiales; family Vulcanimicrobiaceae; genus DATJRF01. The sequence continues at coordinate 5,274 of DATJRF010000186.1, forward strand.
CCAGGTGCTCGGCGGGCAGCCGCCCGTCGTCGGAGCGGCGCACCACCTGCGCCTCGATCTGCTGCTTGATCGCGGCGACGCGAATCATGAAGAACTCGTCGAGATTCGTACCGTAGATGGCGACGAACTTCACGCGCTCGAGCAGCGGGTTCTTGGCGTCGAGCGCCTCTTCGAGCACGCGATCGTTGAACTCGAGCCACGACAGCTCTCGGCTGATGTAGAGCGAGGGGTCGTCGAGCGAAACGGCCGGGGGAGGCGCCGGCGCCTCGGGCGCACGCTCTTGCGGTTCGATCACGGCGCAGTGTTTCGCCGCCGCGAAGGTAAATCACTAGCGCGCGATGTGGAGTGCTTTGTCGACCGCCGCCCTTGGGCACCTCGGCCTAGCCGGGGCCGCGCTGCTGGCGGCGGCAGCCTTGGGCGTCCCGCTCGGCGCCGCGGCAGCGACGTTGCCCGCCCTGCGCCCGGCGGTGCTGGCGACCGCCGGCATCGGCCGCACGCTTCCCAGCGTCGCGGTCCTCATGCTGCTGCTCCCGCTGCTCGGCGTCGGAGCCTCACCGGCGATCGTGGCGCTCACGCTGCTCGCGATCCCTCCACTCGTGATCAACGTCGATCTCGCGATTCGCGGGGTTCCGCCCGCGGTGCTGGACGCCGCCGACGGCATGGGCATGACGCGGGCGCAGCGCTTCGTGCGCGTGGTCGTCCCGCTGGCCTTTCCGCTTGCGTTCGCGGGGCTGCGCGTCGCCGCGACCGAGACGATCGCAAGCGCGACGCTCGCCACCTTCGTGGGCGCGGGCGGCCTGGGCGACCTTATCGTGCGCGGCTTGCAGACCAACGACACCGCCGCGCTCTACGCCGGCGCGGGCTCGGTTGCGGCGCTGGCGCTCGGCGCCGATCTCGCGCTCGGCGGCATCGGTCGCCTGCTCGAGGCACGGACGTGATCACCCGCGCTCGCGCGCTCGCAGTCCTTGGCTCCTCGGCGCTGCTGACGGCGTGCGGCGGCGGCGCGCGCGTCCGCATCGGATCCAAGAACTTCACCGAATCGATCGTGATCGCCGAGATCTACGCACAGGCGCTCGAACGCGCCGGCATCGCGGTCGAGCGCCGCTTCAATCTCGGTTCGACGCAGATCGCGATGGCGGCGATCGAGCGCGGCGACATCGACTGCTACCCGGAATATACCGGAACGGCGCTGCTCGACGTGCTGCACCTGCCGCCGCAGCGGGATCCGCAGGCGATTTACCGGGCGGTGGCGGCCGCCTACGCGTCGCGCTACCGGCTGGTGTGGCTTCAGCCGTCGCCGATGAACGATTCGCAAGGCTTGGTCACGACCAAGGCGGTCGCCGCAGCGCAGCATCTGGCGACGCTCTCCGACGCCGCCAAAGCGGCGCCGCGGTTGCGCTTGGCGACGATTCAAGAGTTTCTCGTGCGCGCCGACGGTTTGCCCGGCTTGCAAAAGGCGTACGGCGGCTTTCATTTTGCGAGCGTTCGGACCTACGACATCGCCCTGAAGTACCGCGCGCTGCTGCAAGGCAACGCCGACGTTGCGAGCGCCTTTACGACCGACGGCGCCATCGAGAGCGACGAGCTCGTCGTCCTGCGCGACGACCGGCATTTTTGGCCGGCCTACAACGTCGCGCCGGTGGTGCGAGCGAGTACGCTCGCCGCTCGCCCGGCGATGCGCGCCGCCCTGGACGCGATCGCGCCGGCGATCACCGATCGCGCCGCCCAGCGCATGAACGCCGCCGTCGAGTCGGGCAAGATGGATCCGAGCGACGTCGCGGCGGCGTTCCTGGCAGAGGTCCGTTGAGCGGCGCCGCGATCCGCTTCGCGGACGCAAGCGTCCGCTATCCCGGCGCACCGGACGATGCGGTCCGCAACGTCAGCGTCGAGATCGCAAGTGGCGAGCTCGTCGTCCTGCTCGGCCCATCCGGCTGCGGAAAGTCGACGCTGCTGCGCACCGTCAACCGCTTGGTTGCGCTCAGCAATGGATCCGTCTTCGTCGACGAGCGCGACGTCGCCGGCGCCGATGCGGTGCAGCTGCGCCGCGAGATCGGCTACGCCATTCAAGCGGTCGGGTTATTCGCGCATATGAGCGTCGCGGAGAACGTGGCCGTCGTTCCGTCGCTGCTGGGATGGCCGCGCGAGCGCATTGCGGCGCGCGTCGACGAGCTGCTCGGGATGGTCGGGCTCGCGCCGGCACGCTACCGTGCCCGACGGCCGCGGGAGCTCTCCGGCGGCGAAGCGCAGCGCGTCGGGGTCGCACGCGCGCTCGCGGCCGGCCCGCGCGCGCTGCTCATGGACGAGCCGTTCGGAGCCGTCGATGCGATCGTTCGCGCCTCGCTGCAGCGCGAGCTTGCAAAGATCGTCCGCGGTCTGGGCACGACGACGATCTTCGTGACGCACGACGTGGAGGAGGCGATGCGCTTGGCCGATCGCATCCTCGTCATGCGCGACGGCGCGATCGAACAAGCGGGCACCCCCGACCGGCTGCTCGAAACCCCGGCAACGCCCTACGTCGCGGAGCTGCTGCGCGCGGGCGACGCCGTCAACCGCGAATACCTGCTGCACGCTCGCGCTGCGATGCGCAACGGCGAGCCGTGAGCTATCTCGCCGGGCATCCGCTGCGGGTGCTCGCGCTGACCGGCCAGCACGTCGAGCTCGTCGCGCTGTCGCTCGCCGTGGCCCTGCTCGTCGCCGTGCCGATCGGCGTCGCCGCCGCAAGGCGTCCGCGCCTCGGGAGCTGGCTGCTCGGCGGGCTCGCGGCGATCTACACGATCCCGTCGCTTGCACTGCTGGCGGTCTTCGTGCAGCTCTTCGGCTTAGGGAACGGCGCGATCTTCGTTGCGCTGGTCGTCTACGCGCAGTTCATGCTCGCCCGCAACGTCGCCGCCGGGATTCGCGGCGTCGACGCCGCGCAAGTCGACGCCGCGCGGGGCCTGGGCATGTCGCCGGCGCTCGTGCTCGCTCGCGTCGAGCTTCCCCTCGCGCTGCCGGTCATCGTCGGCGGCATCCGCGTCGCCGCGGTCGCGTCGATCGCCATCGCGACGCTGGCCGGCTACGTCGGCGGCGGCGGCCTCGGCGTGCTGATCTTCACCGGCCTCACCCTGCACAACGACGCCATGATCGTCGCCGGCAGCGTCGCCGCCTCGCTCCTAGCGGTCGCCGCCGACGCGCTCCTTCGCCTAGCCGAACGCGCCGTACGCGTCTAGCCTGCTCAGCCCTTCGACTTCGCGCCTGCGGCGCTACGCTCAGCCCTTCGACTTCGCGCCTGCGGCGCTACGCTCAGGATGAC
>DATJRF010000187.1:0-26814 GCA_035505015.1 Verrucomicrobiia bacterium
CGACGTCTTCATTCACAAGCGGCTCTTCGAGATCACGGCGCAGCAGAAAGCTTCGTGACCTCGGCCAGCGCCGCGGCGCCGAGCGCGTCGCGCGCCGCGGCAAAACCGGCATCGACCTCGGCCAGCGGCACCAAGACGAACGCCCGCTCGCGCATGCGCGGATGCGGGACCGTCAAACCGGGCTCGTCCAAAGCGAGGTCGTCGAAGAGCAGCAGGTCGAGGTCGATCGCGCGCGGTCCCCAACGCTGCGAGCCGACTCGTCCGAATCGCGCCTCGAGGGCTTTGAGCCCGTCGAGCAGCGCGCGTGGGTCGAGCGGCGTCTCCAGCAGCGCGACGGCGTTGACGAAGTCGGGCTGCGCGACCGGGCCCCACGGCTTGCTGCGATAGAGCGAGGAGCGCGCCCGCACCGTCCCCAGCTCGGCGAGCGCGCCGAGCGCGCGCGAAACCGTCCCGGACGCATCGCCGAGGTTGGCCCCGGCGCCGATTGCGGCGCGATGCTTCACGGCGAAGACCGCTCGCGCGAGAGCGTCACCGAAGGCGTCGCTCCGCCCAAGAGGTTGGGCTTGGCGACCGTCACCTCGGCGCGCGCCACGCGCGCGTCCTCGAAGATCGCCGCCAGGAGATCGCCGGCCAAGCGCTCGAGCAACGCGTACGAGGTCGCGCCGACGATCCGCACGACGCGCTGATGGAGGCGCGCGTAGTCGAGCGTATCGGCGAGATCGTCGCTCGCCTGGGCCGCGCGCAGATCGATCTCCGCGACGACGTCGACGTCGAATGGCTGCTCGCGATCGCGCTCGCCCGGATCGGCGCCGTGCCGGCCCATCGCGCGAATGCCGCGCAACGCTATCCGATCCAACCCGCCGGCCTCCAGCCGCGCACGACCGCATCGGCGACCGCAACGGCGTCGCGTGCCGCCGCGACGTCGTGCACCCGCACCACGTCGAATCCCGCGGCGACTGCGAGCGCCGTCGTCGCGACGCCGGCGAAGACGCGATCTTGCGGACGCTCGCGGCCGGCCAGCTTGCCCAGCGTCGACTTTCGCGAGGCACCCAGCAGCGTCGGAAAGCCCAGCGCGGCGATGCGGTGCAGCTGGCCGAGCACCTCGACGTTCTGCTCGGCGGTCTTGCCGAACCCGATGCCGGGATCGAGCAGAATGCGTTCGGGGGCGAGGCCCCGGCGCACCGCTCGCCGTGCCGCCTCGTCGAGCGAGCGCAGCACGGCTTCCACCACGCCGCCTTCGTACTCGCTCGAGCGCGCATTGTGCATCGCCGCCAGGGGCATGCCCAGCTCGACCGCAACCGCGATCAGATCGTCGGGCGCGCCCCAGACGCTGTTGATGAGATCGGCGCCGGCGGCGTGCGCCGCTCGCGCGACCTGCGGCTTGTAGGTGTCGATGGAGATCGGCGCATCCGGCAGGCGCGCGCGCAGCTCGCGTATGACCGGAACGACGCGCGCCGTCTCGGTAGCCGCGTCGACCGGCTCGTGACCCGGTCGCGTGGATTCGCCGCCGACGTCGAGCAGATCGGCTCCGAGCTCCCACTGTTCGAGCGCGTGCGCGACGGCGACGCGCGCATCGGTCGCACCGTCGCCGGAGAACGAGTCGGGCGTCACGTTGACGATCGCCATCACGAAGGTGCGCTCGCCCCACGCTATCGCCGGGCCGCGGACGCCGAGGGCGCCGCGCTCAGCGACCGACCGGCTCGGCACGCTCCGCCATCCACCGCGCTCGCAAATCGCCGACCACCAGCGTCGAGCCGGTCACGACCACGACGTCGCCGATGCCGGCGGTGCGCCGCGCGACCGCCAGCGCCTCGCCCGGATCCTCGATCGCTCGCCCCCACGCGCCGGCCGACTCCGCAATGACCGACAAGCGCTGGGGGCGCACCGCGCGGCGTCCCGCGGCGCTGAAGGTCGTAAACGTGAACGTCGAGGGCACCGACGCCAGCGCCTCGAGGATCGCGCGCGCATCCTTGCTCTCGCCGATCGCGACGACGTAGTGAAAGCGCGCGCCGGGGAAGCGCTCGCGCAGCGCCGCGACGAGATGCTCGGCCTTCTCGACGTTGTGCGCGATGTCGAAGACGACCGGCGGGTGGCCGGCCATCAGCTCCATGCGCCCGGGTATCGCGAGCGTCGCAAAGGCGCGCTCCACCGCTGCGGGTGCGGGACGCAGATCGTCGCCGAGAAGCTCGAGCACGGCGATCGCCGTCGCCGCGTTGTCGCGTTGAAAAGCGCCGAGCGCCGGCGTTGCGATCTCGTACCTGGCGCAGGCCGTCACGACGGTGAAACGCTGCCGCCCTTCTGCAAGCTCGTGCGACACGACGCGCGCGACCTCGCCGACGCGGACGAGCGGAGCGCCGGCCTGGGCGGCGACGGCTTCGATCGCCTCGTACGCTTCGGGCAGCGTGACCGGGGTAACCAGCGGCACGCCGGGCTTGGCGATGCCCGCCTTCTCGCGCGCGATCTCGGCCAGCGTCTCGCCGAGGATCTCGGTGTGATCGTAGCCGACCGAGGTGATCGCCGCAACGCGCGGCTCGAGCACGTTGGTTCCGTCCAAGCGCCCGCCCAGCCCGACTTCCACGACCGCGACGTCGACGCGAGCGCGCGCGAAGTGCAGCAGCGAGAGCGCGAGCAGCGTCTCGTAGTAGCTCGGGCGCCCGAACTCCAGCGCCGTGCGCTCGATCGCCGGCATCGCCTCGTCGAGCAGCGCCGCGAAACGCTCGCCCTCCGGCGCGACGCCGTCGACGAGCATCCGTTCGGTCATGCTGCGCAGGTGGGGTTTGGTGTGCAGCCCCGTTCGCTTGCCCGAGGCCTGCAAGGCCGCCGCGATCATCGACGAGGTCGAGCCTTTCCCGCTGGTGCCGCCGACGTGGACGCTCGGGTAGGCGCGCTGCGGATCGCCGAGCTGCGCGAGCAGCGCGCGGATGCGGTCGAGCTTGTACGAGACGTGCCGCGAGAGCGTCTCGTCGATCGTCGAGAGCAGGTAGCGCTCCGCGGCGGCGTACGCTTGCGAGCCGTTCATCCGTCGAGGACGCGATCGGCCAGCAGCTCGAGCGCGTGCGGCAGGACCGGCAGCAGCACGTCGAGCGACTCGCCGACCGCTTTGGGGCTGCCCGGTAGGTTGACGATCAGCGTGCGATGCCGCACGCCCGCCACGGCGCGCGAGAGCATGGCGCTGCGGACGAGGGCGATCGAGTGCGCGCGAATCGCCTCCGCGATGCCGGGAACGTCGTAGTCGAGAATCGCCGACGTCGCTTGCGGCGTCCGGTCGCGCGGCGACAACCCGGTGCCGCCGCTGGTGAGGATCAGCGCGACCGTCCCGGCGTCGCAGAGGTCGATGAGCTCGGCCTGCAGCGCGCTCGGGTCGTCGGGAAGAACCAGTTCGCGGACGATCTCGAACGCCGCGCCGAGCCGTTCGCGCATGAGCGGGATGCACGCGTCGGCGCGCTCGCCGGAAGCGGCCCGGTCGGAAAGCACGATCAAAGCGGCCGGGAAGCTCACGTACGCCGCCAGCTCCCGCTCTTGCCGCCGCTTTTTTCCAGCAAGCGCACCGACTCGATCGTGATGCCTTTGTCCAGCGCCTTGCTCATATCGTAGATGGTCAGCGCGGCGACGCTCGCGGCGACCATCGCCTCCATCTCCACGCCGGTTTGAGCGCTCGTGCGCGCCTCCGCCTCGACGCGCAGCGCACCGTCGGGCATCCATTCGAAGCGCACGTCGACGGCGGCCAGCGGCAGCCCGTGGGCGAGCGGGATCAGCATCGGCGTCTGCTTTGCCGCCAGGATACCGGCCAACTGCGCGGCGACGAAGGCGTCGCCCTTGGGCAGGGTGGCCTGCCGCAGCGCTTCCCGTGCCTCGGCGCTCATACGAACCGTGGCCTCGGCCCGCGCGGCGCGGACACAGGCCGGTTTCCCCGAGACGTCGACCATGGAAATGCTGCCGTCGGCGGAAATATGTGAGGGTTTCTGCACGGCAATATGTAAAACGGTTTACTCGATGACGCTATTCCAGGACACCGGCGGCGATCCTCGGGCCGCTGCGGCACAACTCGCCGACGTCCTGGCGCTTTATGGCGCCTTGGGCGACGCCACCTGCGGCAACCCGCCCGGATTTGCCGCGCGCAAAGCGGCGTGCGCCGTCTCGCTCGCCACGGTCGCAGAGCTCGACGCCGCAACGCGCGACGCCCTCTATTTCGCGGGTCTGCTCCACGCCGTCGGGGCGATCGGCAACCCCGCCTATCGCAAGGGCGAGCGCCTCTCCGAGCGCATGACGCGCATCGAGTCGTGGGACGTGCCCGCACAAGGCGCGCGCGCCTGCGCCGAGATCGCCGGGCTGCCTTCGGAGAGCGCCGATCTGGTGCGCTGGCAGCACGAGTGCTGGGACGGAACCGGGTATCCGGATCAGCTGCGCTGGCACGGGATTCCGCTGCCCGCTACCTTGCTCTCGCTGGCCGACGCCTTCGTGCGCGCGGGGGAACCCGAGGAGGCGCTGGCGTCGGTCTCCGCGCAGGCCGGCCGCGCCTTCGGCCCGGAGTTCGGTCGGACGTTTACGATGTGGTTTCATCTCACGGGCGGCGAACCGGAGCCGGCGCAGGTGCCGCTGGACGCACTGCAGGCCGACCCCGCGGCGACCGCCGCGCTGCTGGAGCGTATCGCCGACCGTATCGACGCGCACAACGGCGTTGCGGGGCGCTGGCGCCGGGTGTCGCGGCTGGCCGAAGCGGCCGCCGGCGTCCTGGGTGCCGAGCCGGGCGCCGCGCGCGATCTCGCCGTCGCCGCGCGTCTGTACGGCTCGGGCGAGATCGCCGAGCGCGCCGAAGATTCCGAATCCTCGTTCGATCCGCTCGCGCGCCTGGGGATCGACGAGCGCGCCGCGCACGCCGTCGGTGCCGCCGCATTCGCGGAGGGCAACGCGACGCTGGGGGGAGCCGCCGCCGTGCTGCGGGCGCGCGGCGAATGGTTCGACGGCACCGGCAAACCGCACGGGCTCTTCCAGAAAGCGATCCCGATGACGTCCGGCATTCTCGCGGCGGCGATCGCCTACGATTCGCTCGACCACAAGGACCGCATCGAGGGCGCGACCGGGACGCAGTTCGATCCGCGGGTCGTGCGCGCGATCTTCGACGTCGCCAGGAGCCTCGCATGATCGAACTGCACGAGCGAACGCGCCGCATCTCGCCGTCGCGCATCCACGAGATCCTCATGCGCTACAACTGCGCGAGCATGGTCGATCCGTTCATGGGTCTGCCGACGCACCTGAACTATCTCAAGCGCCACGGCATCGCCGTTCACGGCGGCGACCTGCTCGAATGGTTCGTGCGCGTCGGCGAGGGCATCGTCGTCAACGATCTGACGATCCTGCGCGACAGCGAGGTCGCCGAGATCGTCGAGATGCTCCCCGGCCGCATCTACTCGCTCGACATGTTCAAAGCGTGGGAAGGCGTCTTCTTCTCCGAAGAGCAGTGCGTCTATCTCGGCGTCTGGCACGACAATGTGCGCAACCTGCGCAGCGACGGCCAAACCGGTCTCGCGATCCTGGGGCTGTGGCGCGCCTTCTGCTACTGGCTGCAGAAGACGCAGAACCCCGACGACATGCAGGACGTCGCGCCGAGCGAGCTGGCTTGGTCGTACATCCGCCAAGCCGAGCAATGGGTGATCGCGAACATGCGCCGCAACACGGTCCGGCAGACCGACGTCCTCACGACGATCGGCGCGCAGAAGGCCGACGCCCTCTTTCTCGCGCCGCCGGCCCGCAACTCGTTTCGCAGCGCCGATGCCCGCATCTGGATGTGGGAAGCGTGGTGGCAAGGCAATCCCTACTTCACGATCGAGCACGCCTACCGCGACTCGCTCTTCGGAGCCCGCGCCGCCGACCCGCCGGCCTACGCGCGCGCCCTCGCGAGCGTGCTCTCGGCCGCGGAATCGTACCCCGTCGTGATCGTGCAGACCACCGAGCAGCGCATCGCCGACGTCGAATCGATCGTGCGCGACGTGCGTCCGCACGTCGAGGTCGTCTCACCGCACCCCTACGAAACCTACCTCGTCGCAACGAAATAACGCGACCGCTAGCGTGCCGGCGAGCCCTGGAAGCGGGCCCAGATGAGGCAGAGCAGGGCTAGGACCCAGAAGAGGATGAGGTGCGAGACGTGGTGGCTGTGCGCCGTGCCGGACTCGGTGAGGAAGTTGATCTTTCCGAGATAGTAGAGGATCCCGACGAGGAAGAAGACGACGGCGAGGACGACGGCGAGAACTTTCACGTGATGACTCCCATGCGTGCAAGGATGAAGCACAACGTCCCTGCGATCAGACAGTACCAGCCGAACGGGCGCAGGTCGTTGGACTTGAAGTAACGGGTGAGAAAGGCGACCGACAGGTAGGCGGCGACGCCGGCCACGAGGGCGCCCGCGATCGCCTCGATCGCGACGACGTGGGCTTGCGGCGCGAACAGCTTCGGCATCTCGAGCAGCGACGCCGCTAAGATGACCGGCGTTGCAAGCAGGAACGAGTACTCGGCGGCATCCTCGTGATCGAGCCCGCAGAGCAGCCCCGCGACGATCGACGCGCCCGAGCGCGAGATGCCCGGCAGGAGCGCGAGCGATTGCGCGAAGCCGACGCCCACGCTTTGGACGAAGGTCAGACGCTCGATCGGCTCGTTGCGGCCACCGCCGCCGAGCTGCCGCCGGCGAAGATACTCGCCCAGGAACATGACGAGACCGTTGATCGCCAGGAAGGCCGCGGCCGGAGCCGGCGAGCCGAAGAGCCGGCGCACCGGATGCTCCAGGAAGAGCCCGAGCAGACCCACCGGAATCGTCCCGACCACCAGCAGCCAGCCGACGCGCTCGGCGCGCTCCGAGCTCAGGCGGCCGCGCACGACGCTCCCGACCAGGGCCCGCACGATGCGCCACCAAGTCGAGCGGTAGAACACGACCAGCGCCAGTGCCGTGCCGAGGTGCAGCACGACGACGAAGGCCAGGAACGTGGGGGCGGATCGGTCGACGTTGTGCCAGCCGAGCAGCGCGGGCAGCAGGATCGTGTGGCCCAGACTCGAGACCGGGAAGAGCTCGCTCGCACCCTGCAAGAGCGCGAGGAACATCGCTTGACTGAAGGTCACGGCGCACTCGTTACGCCCACGCGCGCCGCGCCGCCTCCCTGGGCAGGATTGCCCATTCGCGTGACAAAGGCCGCCCGTTGTGGAAAGGGTCCATAGCGACCACGAAGCCGATCAGCAGGAACGGCGTTTCCAGCGCGTGGGCGATACGCTGCTGGTGTCTTATAGCATTGGCGACGACTTCGCCCCCGAGTTCACCGAGACGTACGACATCGCGCTCGGCGGCATGGCGATGCTCACCAATGCCGAACTCGCGCGCGAAGCGCCGATCAACGTGCAGCTCGAGCTGCGCGGCGACCGGCAGCCGATCCTTCGCTTGCGCGGCATCGTCCGCTGGTCGCGCTACGACTCCATGCTGCAGCGCTACCGCACCGGCGTCGCGTTCCTCGACGTCGACGACGAGATGCGCATGACCCTCCAGCGCTACATCGACACCCTGCACCTCCTGCGCGACATGGGAATGCTCTAACCGCAGGCACCCGAAGGGCGTGACGGTTTTGCGGATGCGGCTTGCGGCGTCAGTAATTCTTGCGGTGAGCCTTGGGGCAGGATGCACCCCGCAGGGTGCCTCACCGGCGCTTCGGGCGGCGCCGCAGAGCGACGCGCTGCCGCGGGCGGGCGGCACCATGCCGCTTCACTACGCGCTCGAGATTTCCAACGGGTTGAGCGCCGCGTTGACCGTTACCCTCGCGCCGGGAGCGGGCGCCGTGCTGGCCGGCCCGTCGTCCTTTACCGTCGGCGGCGGCGCGGTGAAGAGCGCCGAGCTGACCATCGCCGCCTTCACCCCGGGCCGAATCGTCGACATCGAAGCCGCCACCGCCGACGGGTCGCACGTGCTGCGCGACGCCGTGTCGATCGTCGATTCGGCGGTCGCCGTTCGGATGCACGGGCTCGAGAACATCGACGAGACCGCGACCTTGCTGCGCAACCGCGAAAACACCGGCGTCACCGTACGGATCGACGCAAAACCGCCGTCGGTCCCAGCCCGCCGGGCGTCGGACGGCACGACCTATTCCGTAACCTTGGCAAACGATTTGCCCAGCGAACCGCTCGACGTGACCGTCGAGACGAGCGCGCACTCGCAACTGCTGGGGGCGCCGTCGTTCACGCTTGCGCCCGGCACGCAGGAAACGCTGAGCGTGACGGACGCCGGCTCGTTCTCCGCCAAGGACCTTCTCGCTATCATCGATGCGGCGACCGGGCAAGTGAAGGCGAAGCTCGAGCTCATCAAGGAAGGCGGCAACGTGGGCATCGGAGATATGTTTCAAATGCAGATGGTCATGAACCACCTCACGCAGCTGAGCGAGATGAGCGCCTCGCTCGTCTCTGCCTCGAACGCCGCACTCGCCTCGATGGCTCGCAACGTCAAGAGCTAGCCGCTCCATAGCGGTTTACCAGGCGACGAACTTGACGCTGTACTCGTAAGTACCGGGCGTGGGCTTGCACGCGTGCAGGGCTGGCGAGTAGCGCGCTTCGCGGGACATTGCGACGGCGAGGATGTCCAGGGCCGGGTTGCCGCTGGACTGGAGAACCGTCGTGCCGGTCACGGCAGCCCCGGCGTCGAGCTGGACTTTGACGACGGTCGTCCCGCTGGTGCCTTCGGCGCGCGCGTCGACCGGGATATCGGGGGGCGGCGGGCTTTCGATGACCGCGGGAGCGATGTCGCCGTTCATGCAGGCGGCGACCGCTGCGGCGGTGGGAGCGGGCGTCGGTTCGGGGGTAGGGGGCGCGGTGGCGCGCGACGCGCCGCCGCCGGCGGCGAGCTCGGCCTTGGGTTTGGGCTTCGTCACCGGGCCCGAGGCGCGCGGCGACGGCGTATGGCGCAGTTTCGGCGGCGGGGGCGGGGTGCGCGCGACGATCGTGAGGGAGCGATGCTCGATCTGCACCTGCTCGACGCCGGCCGGTTCGGCCTCGCGGCGCGGGTGCAGGTTGATCGCCAGAATCAGGTGGATGAGGAGCGAGAGCGCGAAGGCGGCTATCAGCAAGCGCCTGCCGCTGCGTGCGTTCATTGCGTGAGCCTTTTCAACGCGAACGGGCGCTCCCTTTCGGGGGCGCCCGTCGCCGGCATTCCCGGGCTCGCGCTATGAATCGGGTTGGAAGGTTGCGCTGAAGAGGTACTCGCCCTGCACGGGGTTGCAGTCGACGAGCTTCGGCGCGTAGGTCGACTGCCGGGCGGCTCGAAGCGCCGACTGGTCCATCGCCATGTTGTTCGAGCTCTTGTACACGCTCGCCGCGACGAGATTGCCGGTCGCACCGACGGTCACTTCGATCTCGACGGTCACCTGGCCGAGATCGAGCTCGCGCGCCGAGTCGGGATAATCCGGCTGCATGGCGTTGGTCACCGTCGCCTCGCGATCCGGATCCGCGCACGCCGGCTTCGGCGTCGCCGGAGGCCCCGTCGGCCCGCTCGATGCCGTGCCCGACGGAACGCCGTTCTCGCTGCCGCTCTTGGGCTGCGAGACCGTCTCCGTCGTCGAGCTCGTGCTCGCATTGTTGGTCGTCTTAACCACGTTGATCTTCAGCTTCGGCTGCTGCGGCTGCGGCGTCTGCTGCTGCGGCGGCGGCGTCTGCGGGGGCGGCGTCGGCGTCGGCGGCGGGGTCGGCGTCGGCGGCGGCGGCGTATGCACGACGATCTTCTTGGTCACCGAGACCTTCTCGACTTCGGTATCCTCGTGGTGCTGCTGCATGTTGGGCCACAGCGGCACGAGCGCCAGATGGATCAGCAGCGACGCCAGGAAGGCGAGCCCGAGGAAGTTGCGGAGGTGCTCGCCCGTGGTGATGAACGAGTCCTTCTTCTTCGGCGGCGTCGCCGGAGTCTTGGGGGCGGGGTTAGGCGTGTTGGTTGCCATCTGCTAGAAGCTCTGCCCCAACGTCTCGCCCGCCGGCAGCGTCTTGTTCGCGAGCCCGAAGTCCACCAGGTTCTGCGACTTGGCCGCGTCCATGATCTGCAGGATCACGCCGTAGTTCGCGTGCGGATCCGCTTTGATGATAACGCTCTTGAAGCGATGGTCGGTCTGTTCCTGAAGCGTCGCAAAAGCATCCTTGAGCTGCAGCACCGGCACCTGATTCGAGCCGATCTGAATTTGGCTCTTCTCGTCGACGATGACGACGATCTGCGACGGCACGACCTTGTCCTTATTGTAAGCCGTCGGGAGCTTGGGTTCTTTGGTAACGGAGGCGAGGATGATGAAGATGATCAGGAGGACCAGCAACACGTCCGTAAACGGCGTGATGTTGATGGTCGACATCACCTCGTCTTCGCTTCCACCGCTCGACATGGCCATTGTGGCTCTACCTCCTACTACGACGACGTGACGAAGCCGACGTCGTCGAGACCGGCCTCTTTGGCTGCATCGAGAATCCGAATGATCGTCCCATAGGGCGCCTTGACGTCGCCGATCACGTCGACGTGCCGGTGCGGCTTCTTCTTGGCAACGTCGAACATCACGCGGTAGATTTGCACGTCGTTCGTCTTCGTGCCGTCGACGAAGATGACGCCCTTGTCGTTGATCTCGACCTCGATGTTTTGCTTGTTCTTCTGATTGTTCGTCGAGTTGTTGTTGCTGTGGTTGGGCAGTTCTTTTTCGAAACCCGGTGGCGCGACGAGCGCCGCCAGGATCATGAAGATGATGAGCAAGACCAGCAGCACGTCCGTGAACGGCGTGATGTTGATCTCCGCCATCACCTCTTCGTCGCCTCTTGCCGAGAGGAGTCCCACGATCGAACCTCGCTCTTAGCTACTTGGTTTTTGCCGGTTGGTAGAGATCGGTCGGAATCGGCGCGCCGGTGTTGTGGAAGTGGAGCATCTCGGCGAGCTGGTTCGCCGCGACGATCATCTCTTGGTTGTAGCTCTTGATGCGCGACTTGAAGTAGTTGAAGAACACGACGGCGATGACGGCGATGATCAGACCGGTGGCGGTGGTGATCAGCGCTTCGGAGACGCCGGCGGCAACGACGGCGGGCGTCGAGTTGCCCTTGAGCGCGATGTCTTGGAAGGCGCGGATGATACCGAGCACCGTTCCGAAGAGACCGACGAACGGGGCGATGACGGCGATCGTACCGATGACGCCGAGCCAGCGCTCCAGAGCGTTGAGGTGCTCCATCAGGGCGATCGAGAGCGCGTCGGTGATATCGGCGCGGTTCTTCTCGCCGCGCAGGAGGCCGAACTCGAGGATGCGCGGCAGCATGCCCTTGTTGGCACGGCAGACCTTTATCGCGCCATCGAGATCGTCGGCGGCGATCTTCTGGCCGAGCTGGCGCAACAGTCCCTTGGTGTCGCCATGCTGCGACCAAAAGAACGCGAGGCGCTCGATGACGACCGCGAGCCCGATGATCGACGTCGCCAGGAGCAGCCACATATCCCAGCCGCCCTGGTTCATTACGCTTATAAATCCATCAAACACGGTTTTCCGACCCTTTCCATTCCGGGTTGACATTGCGAGAGTGCGCTGGACAACGTAAAGCAATCGGCGGCGAAGCCGCCTCCGTGAGGGGCGACCATTGGCCTACCCCCACGGAAAATCCTGGTGCTACCGGTTCCCGTCCGGCGGAGGCGCCGCCGGCTTGCTATTAAGGTTGGTTTTAATGAAGGACTCGATCGTGAGGGCGAGCTGCTCGTTGCCTGCCGCCTTGGCGAGCTGGTCGGCCTTGTTGAGCGCGTCGAGCGCCTTCTTCTTCGTCGTGTCATCGTGCGACTTCGCCCACTCGCCCGTCAGCGCTATGCCTTCGGCGAAATTGGCGGCCGGATCGTCGGGCTTAATCGCCAGCGCCTTGTCGGCGTACGCCTGCATCTTCGCATAGTCGGGATTGTCGGTTCTGGTTATCACTAACGCCGCTTGCGTATCGGCTGTGACGGCGACCTCGCTATCGCCCTGGGCGCCGGCCTCGTCGAAGTCCTGCAGGGCCGCCGGGTAGTTCTTGGCCGTAACCGCCGCGACGCCGTCCGCAAGCAGCGCGTTGCCCAGGACGCGAGCGGGCAGCGTGCTGGTCGGGTCGATACCCTTGATCTCCGCCGCCATCGCCTGCGCGTTCGCGCTGTCGCCGTTCTGCGTGTAGGCCGAGAGGAGCGAAGAGTCGATCGCGACCTTGACGCTCTTGGTCGTCTTCGGATCGGCGAACATCTTGTCGTGCACCCCCTTGAGGGTGGCAATCGCTTCGGCGTACTGCTTGTTGCTGAGCTGCGCGACCCCGAGCGCGTACTGCGAGTTGGTGCTGGGGTCGAGGGCGACGGCCTTCTGCCCGTAGGCCAACGCTTGGGTCGGGTTGCTGGCGGCCAGGGCGACCGCCGAGTTCGCGTAGCTCTGCGCCGCGACCAGATGGAACTGCTTGGTAATCGTCCCGGCGCGGTCGAAGGCTTGGGCCGCCCCCTGGAAATCGCTGGTCTGCGCATCGGCGACCCCGAGCAGCGAGGCGATCTCGGCACTGGGGGCCGCCGCCATCGCGGCCTGCGCCTGCGTCTTGGCCTGCTCGAACTTTCCGGCGGCGATGAGGGCTGCGATCGCTTGGGCCTGCGGGCTATCGGCGCCGGCGATCTGCTCGGCGCTCGCGACCGACTTGCCGACGAACTTCAGCGTGAAATCGTAAAACGAGGGAACCGGCGTCTTCCCCCGGTGGGCGGGATGGTAGCTCGAGTTCTGCGCGATGTCCATCGCGGCGTCGTTGTCGCCCGAGTTGGAGGACTTGATGACCTTGACCACCTTGTGCGAGCCGTCCGGATTGACCTGAACCTGCACGACCACCGTTCCGCTGCCGGCGATGTCCTTTGACGTCGATCCCTGCTTGACGAGCTTGGCCGGCGTGAACTCGGTCGAATATTGGGCGGCCGCCGGCAGCGCCGCTGCGGCGGCGAACGACGCGGCGAGCGCGAGCGGGAGAATGCGTGAGATGGCTTTCACCGTTGTACCTCGAGTAGCAGCGTGAGAGTAACGACGTATCTGCAGCGTTATACTGCGAGCCCCGCGGCCGGCAGCCGGCGCCCGACCGCGACGGCGATTTCGGCGATGCGCGCGACGAGCGCACCGAACCGGTCGAAGGTGATCGATTGCGGCCCATCCGAGACGGCGCTGGCCGGGTCGGGATGCACTTCAACCAGGACCCCGTCGGCGCCCGCCGCGACGCCCGCGAGCGCCATCGGCTCGACCAACCGCGCCAGGCCCGTGCCGTGCGACGGATCGACGATGACCGGCAAGTGGGTGAGCTCGGCCAGCAGCGGGACGACCGCGAGATCCAGCAGGTTGCGCGTGGCCGCGTCGAACGAGCGGACGCCACGCTCGCACAGCACGACGTTGGGATTGCCTTCGGCCAGCACGTATTCGGCGGCCATGAGCCACTCGTCGACGGTGGCCGCAAAGCCGCGCTTGAGCAGCACCGGCTTCCCCGAGAGCCCGACTTCCTTGAGCAGCGCGAAGTTCTGCATGTTGCGCGAGCCGATCTGCAGCATGTCGGCGTACGAGGCGACCGGCTCGACGTCGCGCGGATCGAGGACCTCGGTAACGGCCGCCAGCCCGTGACGATCGGCCGCGGCACGGAGCAGCTCGAGCCCTTCCCGCCGCAGGCCCTGGAACGCGTAGGGCGAGGTGCGCGGCTTGAAGGCGCCTCCGCGCAGGACGTTGGCCCCCGCGCGCGCGACCGCCGAGGCGGTCGCCTCGATCTGCTCGTGCGACTCGACGGCGCAGGGCCCCGCGCAGATTGCCAGCGCCGCGCCGCCGAAGGCGGCGCCGTTGCGCAGGCGCACGACCGTCCCCTCCGGGCGGGCCTCCCGCCGGGCTAGCTTGAGCTCGCGCATCGGTCTTTCGTATCGTTCCACGGTAGCGTGCATGATACCACGCCGGCTCAGGCTTCGCGCGACGACGTATCTCCTCCCAGGTCGCGGTGCCGCGCCAGCGCGCCGAGTTCCCGCGGGGTCAGCGGCCGAACGTGGCCGGCCGGCAGATCGCCGAGCGCGACCGGCCCGAAGCGCAGGCGGACGAGCGCCAGCACGGGATGATCGAGCGCCTCGAACATCCGGCGCACCTGGCGGTTGCGCCCCTCGTGGATCGTCACGTCGACGACGCAGTGATCGCGGCGCGACGCGACGACGCGCAGCTTCGCCGGCGCCGCCTCGCCGTCGTCGAGCGCGACGCCCTCGCAGAGCTTGCGGACGTCGTCGGCGTCCAGGCGTCCGGCGATCGTCGCGCGGTACGTCTTTTCGACGCCGTAGCGCGGGTGCAGCAGGCGGTTGGCGAGATCGCCGTCGTTGGTGAGCAGCAGCGCTCCGCTGGTGTTGTAGTCGAGCCGTCCGACCGGTACCACGCGCGGCCCGCGCGGCAACATCTCGGCGATCGTGCGGCGTCCCTGCGGATCCCGCATCGTCGTGACGACGCCGACCGGCTTGTGCAGCAACAGGTAGGTTTTTTCCAGCTTGGGCGCGATCGGCGTTCCGCTGACGTCGACGCGATCGCCGGGGCGGACGATCGTTCCCAGCTCGCGCACCGCGCGCCCGTTGACGCGCACTTTGCCGCGCGCGATCAGCTCGTCGGCGGCGCGCCGCGACGCCACGCCGGCAAGCGCGATGTATTTGTTGAGGCGAATACCGTCGGGGGCCGCAGCATCTTTGCGCAAGCTGCGCCGGTTCTTCGCAATCAACCGTGCGTCTCCCGCAGACGGGCGTACACCGTTGCGTCGAGATACGTCGTGCCTTTGAGGATCGCGGCTCGCCGGACACCCTCCAGGGCGAAGCCGCTTTTCTCCAGGACGCGCGCCGAAGCGCGATTGGGCCCGTAGACCTCGGCCTGGATGCGGTAAAGGCCGAAATGCTCGAAGCCGTATCGCGTCATCGCGCGGCAGACGGCGGTCGCTATTCCGCGGCCCCAGTACTCGCGGCCGAGCCAGTAGCCCAGCTCCGCGGCGTGGCGGCGCTCGGCCGTGTAGAGCTCGAGGGCCGTCGCACCCGCGACGCGCCCGCCGACCACGATCGCAAGCGAACTCGGGTCGTCCTGGGTGGAGAGGTCGATCCAGCGCAGCGCGTCGTCGAGCGTGTACGGATAGCAGAAGCGATCCCGCAGGTACCGGCTGACCTCGCGATCGTTCGCAACGCTCGCGAGCTCTTCCGCGTCGCTCTCGCGCCACGGCCGAACGGTACAGATCCCGCAATCGATACCGGTCACGAGAGCGCTGGCCCTACGCTATACCGGCGGCGCTAGTATTTGCCGTTGCCGCCGTCTTCGTAGCCGCGGGACATCGAGAGCGCCTCTTTGGTGACCGAACCCAGGAACTCGTCGTTGGTGCGCGTCTGCGCCATCTTATCGAGAATGATCTCGGTGATGTCGCCGGTGTTGAGCACCGCCGTTGCGCGGCGCAGCATCCAGATCTTCCGCATCTCGTCGGGCGAGAGCAGCAGCTCTTCGTGACGCGTACCCGAGCGCTTGATGTCCACGGCGGGGAAGACGCGCGATTCGGCAAGCTTGCGGGTGAGGTTGAGCTCCATGTTGCCGGTGCCTTTGAACTCTTCGAAGATGACGTCGTCCATCTTCGAGCCCGTCTCGATCAGCGCGGTCGCGATGATCGTGAGCGAGCCGCCCTCCTCGATCTTACGCGCCGCACCGAAGAAGCGCTTGGGCTTGTGCAGCGAGGCGGTGTCGAGACCGCCGGAGAGCGTTCGGCCCGACGTCGGAACGACCTGGTTGTAGGCGCGCGCGAGACGCGTGATCGAGTCGAGCAGGATCACGACGTCCTTGCCGAGCTCGACCAGGCGCTTGGCGCGCTCCATCGCGAGCTCCGCAACGGCGGTGTGGTTCTCGGGATGCTCGTCGAACGTCGACGCGACCACTTCGCCGTCGATCGTGCGCTGCATGTCGGTAACTTCTTCGGGGCGCTCGTCGACGAGCAGCGCGATGATGTGCGCCTCGGGGTGATTGATGGAAATCGAGTTGGCGATGTTCTTGAGCAGCGTCGTCTTACCGGCCTTGGGCGGCGAGACGATCAGCGCGCGCTGTCCCTTTCCGATCGGGCAGAACAGATCGATGACGCGCGTGGAGAGCTGCGTCGAGCGCACTTCGAGCTTGAAGCGCTCGTTGGGATAGATCGGCGTGCCTTTTTCGAAGTTGCTGCGCCCGCGGATCGCCTCCGGCTCGAAGCCGTTGACCTTGTCGACGCGGATCAGCCCGTAATACTTCTCGCTCTCTTTGGGGCGCCGGACCTGCCCCTCGACGTGATCGCCGCGCCGCAGCTCGAATCGCCGGATTTGCGACTGGCTCACGTAGATGTCGTCCGGCCCGATGACGTAGCCGGCGCGCCGCAGAAATCCGTAGCCTTCGGGCAGGACGTCGAGGATGCCGCTGGCCATCTCGATCCCCGAGCGGGAGATCTGCGCCTGGACGATCAGCTCGACGATTTCATCCTTCTTCAGCTTCGCCGGGCTCGCGATCTCGATCTCGAGCTCCTTAGCGAGCTCGACCAGCTCCGTCTTGGTCTTCTCGGCGAGCTGCACGGCCGTGAGCATCGGCGGACCGGGGTCCGCCTGCTGGAAGGGCTCGTTGAACTGGCCCGGGTTGCCGTTGAAGTGATGTCTGCGGCGCGAGCGACGGCGACGGCCACCGCCTCCCTGTTGGGGGCGCATGTCGTTGTTGGGGCGATGTTCCGTTTGCAGAGGAGTTTCTCTCTCGTAGAGCCGCACACGTCACAGCGGCGACACGCGGCGAGGCGGGGCTGCCTTCGCGTGAGGGTGGCGTGAGCGAGGGGATGTCAAAAATTGTGGCGGCGATCAACGAGTGACGGCTGCGCAACGCCCACACTATATCACAGCGAACTGGGTCGTTCAAGGAGGGCTCAGGAAACGGGGCCCGCTCACGAACGGATTGCCGGCCTCGTAGAAGCGCAGGCGGCGCTCGGCGGCGCGCGCGATGCCGATGCGGCGGCTCGTGCGCACCCGCAGCGGCGGGCGCCCCCGAGCCAGCCACACCGCTCCGCCGTCGAAGAGCGAGCAACCGTCGTGGGAGCGGTCGATCGCGAGCGCGGCGCAGAGCCGGCCGGGGCCGCGGCAGAGATCGCGCGCGCCGAACCGGCGCGCGCGCATGAGATCGAGCCCTTCGAGCGGCTCGAGCGCCCGGACCAGGACGCCGGCCCCGCTGCCCTCCGCCTCGCTGGCGAGGTTGAAGCAGAACGAGGTGCCGTAGATTTGATAGACGTAGGCGAGATGCGGCGGGCCGAACAGCGAGGCGTTTCGCCGCGTCTTTCCGGCGTACGCGTGGCAGGCGGGATCCCCGATCGGATAGGCTTCGGTCTCGACGATGCGCCCGGCTGCGCGACCCTCCGGGGCGTCGCGAACGATGACGACGCCTACGAGCGCACGCGCAAGCGCGAGCGTTTCGATCGGGAGATCGCAGCCCGAGAGCGGCCTATGCGGCGACGTGCAGCGCTACCTCGGCTCGCGCGCGTTGCGTCAGGTCGCCGGCCTGGTCGCCGGTGCGAAGCTCGACCGCTGCGAAGGCGTTGAGCGCGCAGCGTAACCGCACATAAGGAAGCACGACGGCTTCGGGCAGATCGCGCCGGCCGTTGACGTCGTCGACGAGATCGCGATCCGCGATCGTCAGGCAGACGGCGCCGGCTTGACGCTCGCGCAGCGCATGCGCGACCGCGGCCAGCGCGGCGTACCCGACTTCGCGCTCGCTGCCGTCGACGCGCCGAACCGGGAAGGCGACGCGCAGCAGCCGGTCGCCATCGGCTAAGCGCGCGTAGGCGACGCCCCAGCCGCGCTCGTCGGCTGCGTAGCCGACCGCCGCATTCACCCGCTCGCCGTAGAACCGTCCTTTGCGCATGCCATTTCGCCTCTCCCTCGATTCTATAGCGAACATATGTTCGCAGTCAAGCTCTTCTCTTCGGGAAGCAGGCTCTCGTAGAGGGCGAGGATGCGATCGATCTGGCGGTCGACGGTGAAGCGTTGCGCGGCGGCCTTCGCGCCCCGCTCGAGCTGCGGGTCGGTCGCCGCGGGAACGGCGGCCAGCGCGGCGGCGAAGGCCGGCGCGGACGGCGCCACCACCCAGCCGGCGCCGCCGAGCACCTCGCGATTCTGCGGAGCGTCGGCGGCGATCACCAGCGCCCCCGCCGCCAGCGCCTCGGCTTGGACCAAGCCCTGCGTTTCCGTGGTGCTCGGCATCACGAACGCCTCCGCGCTCGCGTAGAGGTCGGGGAGCTGCTCGCGGGCGACGACCCCTAAAAACACCGCCTGCGACGCGACGCCGAGCGCTCGCGCCTGCAGCTCCAGCTCTTCCCGTGCCGGCCCGTCGCCGGCGACGATCAGGCGCAGCGACGGGTCGGCCGCGAGCGCCAGCGCCTCGAGCAGCAAACCGACGTTCTTTTCCTTGGCCAAGCGACAGACGCACAGGATCAGCCGCTCGCCCGGCCGCACGCCGATGCGCTCGCGCAGCGCGCCGTCGCGGCGGCCGGCTCCGAAGAACGCCACGTCGATCCCGCTCGGCACGACCTCGATCCGAGTGGAAACGCCGAGCTCGCGCAGGCGCGCCGACATCGCCGGCGTGGGCACCACCACCGCGTCGGCTTGATTGGCAAAGGTGCGCGTGAGCTGCGAGGCGGCGAAGCGCGCCGCCTTGGGATCGAACGGCACGTAATGGACGTACGCCTCGAGCTGCGTGTGATACGTGTAGACCAGCGGCATGCCGTAGCGCCGCGCGTAGCGCAGGCCCATCCAGCCGGTCACGAACGGCGAATGCACGTGGATGAGCGAGAGGCGCTTGATGACGTTGTTGACGTTGCGCCGGCTCACCAGCGGAAGCGTCAAGCGATAGGGCGTGCTGGTCGGAAGCGGCAGCGACGGCATGCGAAAGACGGGGCCGTCGCTCTTGTCGTAGCCGGGCATCCGCGGCGTGAAGCAATACACCTGATGCCCCCGCCCGCGCAAGCCCTCGGCCAGCGTCTCCACCGATGCGACGACGCCGTTGACCACCGGGCGGTAGACCTCGGTAAAAAATCCGATACGTAGGCTCACGGCTGCTGGCGAGCTTAGACGCTGCGGTAGTGAATCGCTGCCCGCCGGCCCGATTATTGGGAAGGTCAGTCCTGCCACTATCCGACTTTCGGCATAGTGCGCCCGTTCGACGGGCGTGCTATAGTGCCGGGGACGACCGGGCCACACCCTCGAGCTTCGAGGGAGCGAGCCCACCGTCGTCTGCGAGCCGAGGCCATCGCCCGGCTCGAGGAGCGCCGGACCGGCGCGGGGTTCCACGGAGCCCCGGCGGACGGCGACCCACCCTTTTCGGCGTTTCCGATACGGATCCGTCAGCCCCAAAACGGCGCCCAGAGCGCGCCGGGGCTCCCTAGAGTGCAGGTCTTACGGCATCGTTTCCCTTTGCGTCGTGGTGGCAAAGCGGGCCTTGTCCGGGGGCCGAGACAGAAAGGAACCACTGGGTTGATAGGACGCGGCCCCCTTCGGGCGAGCCACGTGCTCGCGATCGGCGTTCTCTGCGCCGGCTTCGTCTGCGCCGGCTCCTTCACGCATCCTTCCACGGCGGCGGCGGCGAGCGAATCGGTCGTCACGCGGCACATGGTCACGTTCGAATCGAACGGAACCATTACGCAGCTCGCGACCGATGCAAACACGGTCGGCGATTTTCTGCGCGAGCGTGCGATCGTCGTCGGACCCAAAGATTATCTCTATCCTTCGGCCGACGTCCCGCTCTCCGACGGTCTCGTCATCACGTATCGCGCCGCGGTACCGGTGACGATCGAAAGCGCTGCCCAGCACGTTGACGCCGTCAGCTCGGCTCCCGACGTCGGCGCGCTGCTCGAAGAGCAGAACGTTCGCCTGGGTGCGAACGATGTGGTGCAGCCGGAACTCTCCGATCGCCTACCGGAAGACGGCATCGTTCGCATCACGCGCGTCGTGGTGTGGCAACGTCACGAACGGCGCGCGATCGCCGAACCGATCGAGCATCGTTTAGACTTTGCGATCGCCCCGGGCGAATCGAAGGTCGTCGCGAAAGGCTCGCCCGGCGAACGCAACGTCACGGTGCGCTTCACCCAACGCGACAACGGCAAGATCGTTGCAGCGATCGTCGCCTCGCACGTAATCCGCAAGCCGCGTCCTCGCATCGTGGCCGAGGGCGTCGACGAATATCAGGCTTTCGAGCAGATCGGCTCGCGCGGGCTCGAGCGAACCGCCTACATGGCCGCGACCGCGATGCAGATGATCGCCACGGCGTACACCGCCGATTGCTACGGATGCAGCGGCATCACGGCGAGCGGCCGGCCGGCCGGCCACGGCATCGTCGCCGTCGACCCGAGCGTGATTCCGCTCGGCACGCGGCTCTACATCCCCGGTTACGGCTTCGCCGTGGCGGGCGATACCGGCGGGGCGATTCGCGGCGCGCGTATCGACCTGGGCTTCAACTCGCAGCGCGACGCGATGCTCTTCGGACGCCGCGAAGTCACCGTTTATCGTCTGAAGTGACGCAGCCGCAGCACCCGCGCGCGCTCCTCGCGCAGCGGGGGCTGCGCCCGAAGAAGCGCTTCGGGCAGAACTTTCTCATGGAAGCGCGAGCCGCACAGCGCATCGCGCGCCTCGCCGCTTCCCGCGACGGCGGCGACGCCGTACCGCGCGTTCTCGAGATCGGCGCCGGCACCGGCGCACTGACGCTCGCGCTCTTAGCCGAAGGCGCCGACGTGACCGCAATCGAGATCGACCCGGATCTCGTCGCGATCTTGCGCTCGCGCGCCGACCTTGAAGCGGCGACGATCGTCGAAGCCGACGCGCTCGCTTTCGATTACCACGCATACGCGCGCGGCGGAGCCTGGAGCGTTGCGGGAAACTTGCCGTACAACGTCGCGACCCCGATCGTCACCTCGCTGGTCGAGATGGAGGACGGCCCGTCGTCGCTGACCGTCATGGTCCAGAAAGACGTCGCCGACCGCTTCGCGGCGGCGCCCGGAACGCCCGCGTACGGCAGTCTTTCCGTCGCCGTGCAGTACGCGATGCGCGTCGAGCGCGCGTTTACGCTCGCTCCCGGCGCCTTCTATCCGCCGCCGAAAGTCCATTCGACGGTCGTACGGCTCGTGCGCCGCGAGACGCCCGCGGTGCGCCCGCGCGACCTCGCGCTCTTTAGGAAGGTCGTGCGCGCCGCGTTCGCGTATCGGCGCAAGACGCTCGCGAACGGTCTCGCGCTGGCGCTCGGTGCGCAACGCGCGAGCGTCGCGAGCGCGATTGCGGCGTGCGGCTTCGCTCCGGAGGAACGCGGTGAACGGCTCTCCCTCGACGACTTCGCCAGGCTGGCCGACGAACTGGCCGGCCGATAGCTTCCGCAACGTCTGGACGTGGGTGCTGCTCGGCGCGTTCGTCATCGTGCTGGGATTCGTCATCGCGCTCTCGTTCGCGCTCGCACCGCAGCTGGCGCACGTCAGTTCGTCGCAGGTCAACCGCCCGGTCTTCATCGCCGGCCTCGCGACGCAGGCATTCTTCGAGGCGGGAGCCGTCGCGATCGTGCTGGCGGCGCTTCCCCGCCTCTCCAAACTCTCGCTGCGCGAACTCGGCTTCCGCACCCCCAGCGCATCGACGCTCGCGATCGCCGTCGGCGGAGCGCTCGCGATGACCGTGGTCGCCAACGGGCTCGCCACGCTGATCGACACGGTGCTGCACTCCAAGCACGAGCAGGATGCCGTCCAGATTCTCCAGATGCTGCGCGACCCGGTGACGCTGGGCGTCTTCATCGTTTACGCGGTGGTGCTGGCTCCGTTCTTCGAAGAGTCGCTCTTTCGCATCTTCGTCTTCAACGTCGGCCTGCGATTCGGGGGCTTCTGGGCCGGCGCGATCGCCAGCGGCGTCCTCTTCGGTTTGGCTCACGGCGATCTCTACGCCGCGGTCCCGCTCGCGCTGGGCGGAATGATCCTCTGCTACGTCTACTACCGCACCCGCAACGCGTGGGCTTCGATGATCTCCCACGGGCTCTTCAACGCCATCTCGATCCTCGGCCTTCTGCTCGCACCCGGCCTCTTCGCCAACTAGAAGCCGACTCGTAAACGCCCGTCCCGCGCGACCCGAGCGCCGGCTACCTCCTCGTCGCCGCTTCCACGACGGCGGTGGCCGGAATTTCGGATGTTTCGAGTTGGACGATGCGATGGCGCAGCGACGCGGGCTTGGTGCGAGTGGCGGGACGGCGGTCGTAACCACGGTCTTTGACGGTGCGCCCGATCAGGTGGATCGCGTCGGCGTTGGGCTCGTCGTACCAGTCGGGGTGATGGGCGAGCCAGAGGCCGATGACGGGAACGCCGCCGCGCGCCATCGTGAAATGCAGCGGGCCGGCCGGCACGCCGACGAAGAGATCGGCGCGAGCGGCCAGCGCCTTGTAGAGGCGCGCGAACGGCTCGTCGAGGCGGCCGAAGAGCGCGCGAAATCCCGCGCTCCCTTCGCCGAGGTCCTCCTCGTCCATCGAGACGAAGCGCCAGCGCGGATCCTCGCGGCGCATCGCCGCGGCGAAGGCGCGGGCCTCGCTGCCGTCACCCCAGTTCTTACGCGCGGCCGTGAAGCCGGTGCGCGAGAGCACGCAGACGCGCGATCCCGGCGGGGCGAGCGGCGCCAGAGATTCGTCGAACCTCGCCTGCAGTGCGGCCGGAGCGGCGAAGTCGAAGCAACTGCGCAAAGGTTGGCTCAGATCGAATCCGCGTAACCGCGAGCGCGTCGCGAGGCTGCGCGCGAGGCTGCGCGCTTTGGTGTGATACGGAAACGCCGTGCGCCCTTGCGTCTCGGGGAAGTCGGTCCAGAGCATCGCCTCCGGTACGAAACGCTCGACGGCGTCGTCCAGCGGCGGCGGCAAGGCGACGCGCACCTTGCCGCCGTCGCAATCGCAGAGCGCGATGCCCAGATGGCGCGCGCCCTGCGCCGATCCGTCGCCGGGCGCGCGCACGCCCGAGAAGAGCGGCTCGAGCAAAGCGCTCCCTTCCGCTACGCTGACGTAGTCGTCACCGAACCGCGTGATCGCGTACGCATTCGTGGGGTCGAGCAGCGGGGCGATCAGGCTGAAGAAAATCCAATCGCCCAGGCCGTGCGGGAAATAGATCAGGACGCGCGCGTCGCCGAGCCCGGCGAAGCGACCGGCGTCCTCGCGCATCGCGCCGAAAAGCGCCCAGGCATGCGCGGGATCGGCCTGGGGTTTGGGCGTGCGCCGGCGGAACGGCCAGCGCAGCATCAGGCGCCCTCGGCGCGCACGCGCGCGACGATCTCGCGCAAGCGCGCGACGAACCGGTCGGGGGCGAACGCCTCGGCGTGCGCGCGCAGCCGCAGCGGATCGTAGCGCGTCGCGTCGAAGGCGCGCAACGCCGCCGCCAGCGACTCGGGCGTCGCCTCGTCGAAAAACTCTCCGGTGGTCCCCTCGACGATCGTCTCGAGCGCGCCGCCGCCGCGAAAGGCGATCGTCGGCCGGCCGGCTGCCGCCGCCTCGAGCGGCACGAGGCCGAAGTCTTCTTCGCCCGGCAGGATCGCCGCGCGCGCCGCGCCGAGCAGCTCGTTCAGCCGCGCGTCGTTCACGTAGCCGAGCAGCGTGGTCGTGGTTCCGAGCGCGCGCTCGCGCAGCGCCTGCTCCGCCGGTCCGGTTCCCGCGATCCACAACGGGACGCCGGCCAGCGCTGCGGCGCGAATCGCGAGATCGATCCGCTTGTAGGGCAAGAGCCGCGAGGCGATGACGAAATACGGCGCTGCGCCCTCCCCGACGCTGAAGCGATCGACGTCGACCGGGCAGTGCAGCACGTCGGCGTCGCGGCCGTAGAAGCGCTTGACGCGCTCCGCGACGTTGCGCGAGTTCGCGACGAAGCGCGTGGGACGCTGCGCGGCCAGGCGATCCCACGCCACCAGCCGGTCGATCGCCGGGCGCGCGAGGCGCCCGAGGCCGAAACCGCCGACGTAGTCGTCGTAGGCGAACGTGAAGCGGCTCACGGTGTTGATGTAGCAGACGTGCACCGCCTCGGGGGGGACGATCACGCCTTTCGCCCAGGCCGTCGTCGAGCTCACGATCGCGTCGTAGCCGCGCAGATCGAAGGACTCGAAGGCGCGCGGATACCACGGAGCGAGCGCGCGAAAGAAGCGGTTCGCAAACGGCACGCGCGCCAGCCCCGAGAGGCGCACGCGCGCGGGATCGACCAGATCGCCGGTGGCGCGCTCGTCGTAGAGCGCCGTAAAGACCGGCGCCTCTGGCCAGGCGCGCGCAAAATGCGCGAAGACGCGCTCCGCACCGCCGCGTTGATTGAGGTAGTCGTGAACCAGCGCGACGCGCAGAGAGGCCTACGGCCTCGTTAGCGGAGCGCTGATTGTGGCCTTGCCGGCCGACACGGAGACGGGCAAGAGCGGCGCTTCACTAGTTCGAGAGAGAGCCCTGACGCGGAAGGACGAGGGCGATCGTCGGGCTGCCCATGTAGGCGTGCGCGACGCGCATCACGTCTTCGGGCGTGGTCGCAGCGATCGCGCGCAGAGAGCGATCGAGAAAGTCCGGCGAGGCGTCGCCCTGCGCGAAGACCGCCGCAAGCCACGCTCGCGATTCGAGATTCGTCGCGCCGGTCGCGAAATCGCCGGCCGCCACGGCCTTGAACTCGTCGATGGAGCCTTCGAGGCGCGTCGCCGCCAGCACGTTGACGATCGAAAGCGCGGTCGCAAAGGACCGGTTGGGGTTGCCGATCCCGCCGTTGACGTACATGACGAGCCGCGCCGGCGAACGGTCGTAGCTGTAGACCGCTCCAACCGAACGCGAAGCGAAGGTCGGCGAGACGACGCCGGGCAGCTCGACGATGTCGGCCAGCGTACGCTGCACGAACGCCGTGAGCACGAGCATCGCGCCGAAGTCCTTAGAATCGATGCCGGGCGCCGGGTATTGCGCGATCAGCCACGGCGAGGGCACGTCGCGATGCGTCACGAGCTCGCGCGACGTGCCGTGCAAAGCGGCGACGTGGACCGTCACCGGCAAGGTGGTGCCCGCCGGAATCGCGGCGACGAGCGTGGAGAGGGCATCGGCCGGCAACGCGTCCAGCTTGCCGACCGCACTGACGACCATGCCGCCGCTGCGGTAGAAGCTGTGGTAGAACGCGGCGACGTCGGCGGGAACGAACTGCGCGAGCGAGGCCGTGGTCCCGAGCGCGGGGAGCCCGGCGTTGGCCTCGGTCGACGAGGCGCGGCTGAGCATGTCGAGGCCTACCCGCAGCGCCACTTGTTGGTTTTCGGCGATCTGTCGCCCGAGCGAGGCACGCGCGTCGCGCACCGTCGGCGGCGAGAAGTCCGGCGAAGCGAGTGCCGTCTTGAAGAGCGCGACGACGTCGGGCGCATCGGATGCCAGCGCTTCGACGTAGAAGCGCACGCAGCTCGGATCGACGGTGAAGTGCACCGAGCCGCCGCGCGCGGCGATGGCATCCTGGAGCGGCAGCGGCGGAGTGCCGACCGGCGTCTGCGTGATCGCTTGGGCGGCAAGCGCGGCGAGCCCGTTCTGCCGCATCGTCTGCCGGTCGAGGCCGGCGCGAATCACGACCTCGACGCCGACCAGTGCGGCCGACGGGTCGCTCTGCCGAACGATCGTCGCTCCGCCGGAACTCTCCATCGTCGGCGCCGGGACGACCGCGTCGGCTCGCCCGAACGCGGGCGCAAGCGCGACGCCCGCCGCGAGCAGCGCTGCGATTGCATGTCTCACGATGCGGACTCCTTCGCCGGTGCGACCAGCGTGATAACGACCGGGTTGGAGAGATAGCGGCGAACGATGCCGGCTACGAACTGCGGGTCGAGCGAGCGTGCGACGCGGAGGTAGTCGCCGCTCGCGCTGCCGGGAGCGTAGCTCGGGTTCCCTTCCGCAGCGTACCAGCCGAGATTATCGGCCTGCTCGTCGGGCGTCTGCGTATCGGACGCCAGATGATAGAGAAACGCCTCGCGCGCCGCGGCGAACGCCTGCGGATCCATCGGCTTGGCGAGCTTGCCGATCGCATCGAGGACGCGCGCCTTCGCGCCGGTCAGCGAATCGCCGCCGAGCGTGACGAGCATGATGCCGGGATCGTGCAGCGTGACGAACTGACCGCGCACGTAGGCATCGTCGCTGCCGGCGTCGAGCGCTTGCGCGACGACGCCGGTGCCCTCGCGAAAGAGGTAGTCGGCAACGAAGTCCAGCGCCGTCGCGGCGCGTTCGTCCTCGATCGACGGCCCGACCCACGCGAAGCCGACCCCCGTCACCGCGCCCGGCGTGGTTCCCGACGCGGGCGAGGCGGCGAGCGTGGAATCGAAGGGGCGGTCCGGGCCGCCGCTCGCGGTGCCGTCGGTAATCGCATCGAGGCTCGAGGCGTCGACGTTGCCGGCGAGCGAGAGAAAGGCGTTGCTGGAACGGAAGGCTCGCCGCGCGAACGCCGCTACGGCCTCGGGCGTGATCCGCGTGAGCGCTTCGACGGTGTAGGGAATCGCCGGATAGTGCGCCGGGCCCGCGGAGAACAGCCGCTCGAAGAGCGCGTCGTGCAAAAGCGCTTCGGAGGTGTAGCGGTTTTGCACCGCGAGCACGGCCGAGTCGCGCTGCGCGGTCTTCACCGCAGCGGCGTCGATCGCCGGAGCGAAGTACGCCGCCGTCATCGCGGCGATCGTGCGCCGGGCCGCATCCGAGGGGACGATCGCGTCGACGTTGACGAGGTCGGGATAGACGTTGATCTGCAGGTCGCCGCCGATGCTGTGCACCAAGGCGTAGACCGACTTGCCGCCGGCCAGCGGAACGACCGCCG
>DATJRF010000188.1:0-2068 GCA_035505015.1 Verrucomicrobiia bacterium
GCGTTCGGCGTGCAGCCGGTCGCCAAGCGCCTCGAACGCCGCTTGCCCAAGGCGCTCGCGATCTCGATCGTCTTCGCGGGGCTGATTCTCTTAGTCGCGGTGGGGCTGGTCATCGTCGTTCCGCTCACGATCGAGCAGACGCAGCTGCTGGCGGCGAATCTGCCGAGTTACGCATCGTCGGCCCAGCAGTATCTGCTCGGCGTCGAAACCTCGTTCGAAAATCACTTCCCGCAAGTGCAGCTTCCCGAGAACGGCCTCGACCTCGGCAAGCTCGGCGGCAGCCAGACGACCGCGTTCATCAGCGGCGTCGTCGCCTCGCTCGGGACGATTGCGATCAATACGGCGACCGGCCTCTTCATGGCGTTCTCCGCGATCATCCTCTCGTTTTTCTTCCTGCTCAACGATTCGCAGATCGCCGAGAGCTTCGCCTCGATGTTCCCGCCGCAGCGCCGCGAGACGGCGCGCAAGGTCGCCGCCGAGATCACGCAGGTCTTCGGCAGCTACATCTCCGGCCAGGTGATCGTGAGCGCCATCACCGGTGCGGTCATCGCGATCGGGACGGCGCTGCTGGGGTTCAAGTTCTCGCTGATTCTGGGTATCATTTCGGGCGTCGCCTACGCGATTCCGATCATCGGGATGCTCATCGCCGAGATCGTCGCGGTTCCGCTATGCCTGCCGCAAGGCTTGTGGATGGCGCTCTGGGTGCAGGTCATCATGTTCGGGATGGCGCGCGTCTCCGATAACGTGCTCGTGCCCAAGATCATGGGCGAGTCGGTCGGCGTCTCGCCGATCGGCGCGATGTTCGCGGTCTTCGCCGGGGGCGAGCTCTTCGGGATGGCGGGGCTGATCCTGGGCATCCCCGCGGCCGCGCTCGCCAAGATCGTCTGGCGCTACTTCATCGGTCCCTGGATCCACGCCCAGCTCGACCAAACGCCGTAACGGCTGGAGGAGTCACGGTAACGGGCGACGCGCAGCACCCGGTCTATCACGCGAGCGCGCAGGTCGATCGCCACGCCCTCGGAATCTCGCTCACGCGCCTGGATCCGACGATCGGCGGGATCGTCGACGTTACGCTCGAGGTCGCGTTGCAGTAGGCGGCTACATCGAGTCGGGCGCGGTGACGCCGAGCAGCCCGAGCGCCTGCGCGAGGATGCGTTTGGTTGCGACCGCCAGCATCAGGCGGGAGCGCCGCAGCGCCGCGTCGTCGACGAGGATGCGGCAATCGGTGTAAAAGGCGTGAAAATCCGAAGCGACGTCGCGCGCGTAGCGGGCCAGCCGGTAAGGGGCGAGATGTTCGACGACGCCTTCGACGACGTGCGGAAACTCCACCAGGCGCCGCGCCAGCGCGAGCTCGGCGGGATGCTCGAGCTGCGGCGGCGCCGGGGCGTTCGGCCAGACGTCGGCGGCGTCGGCGTTGCGCAGCACGGAGGCGATCCGTGCGTGCCCGTACTGCACGTAGTAGACCGGGTTCTCGTTGCTCTTCTCGACGGCGAGGCGCAAGTCGAAGGTCAGCGGCGACTCCGGCGAGAGCATGACGAAGAAGAAGCGCGCCGCATCGTTGCCGACCTCGTCGAGAATGTCGTCCAGCGTGACGATCTGCCCGGCGCGCTTGCTCATGCTCACCGCTTCGGTGCCGCGCATCAGGGTGATCTGGCCGGAGATGAGCACGTCGACGTTCTCCGGCGCGTAACCGAGCGAACTGGCCAGCCCCTTGAGGCGGCCGACGTAGCCGTGATGGTCGGGCCCCAGGATATCGATCACGCGGTCGGCGCGCCGGAGCTTTTCGTAGTGGTAGGCGACGTCGTTGGCAAAGTAGGTCGGCCGCCCGTCGCCGCGTACCAGCACGCGGTCCTTGTCGTCGGCGAAGTCGGTGGCGCGAAACCACAGCGCGCCGTCCTTCTCGTAGGTGTGGCCGAGCTCGGTGAGGCGCGCGATGCCGGCGCGGATCCGGCCCGAGTCGTGCAGCTCCTGCTCGCTCTGCCAGAGATCGTAGGCGACGCCGAAGCGCGCCGCGGTGCGCCGCTGCTGCGCGACCAGCTCGTCTCGGCCGAACGCCGCGAAGTACGGC
>DATJRF010000189.1:0-5892 GCA_035505015.1 Verrucomicrobiia bacterium
CGAGACGCTCACGGCCGGCGTGCTCGAACTCGAGAACGGCGGCGTGAACTCGGCAAGCTGCCCTGCGCTGCTGCTGCCTCCCTCGTAGGTCGCCACGTAGAGGTTCCCGTTCGCGTCGAGGGCGAGACCGCACGGATCGTAGTCGATGGATATCGTGGCCGCCGGCGACGCCCCGGCGCCGATCGGCGACGCGAACTCCTCGACGGTGTCCTCGTCGTAGTTGGCGACGAACAGGTTGCCGGTCGAATCCAGCGCCATACCCCATACCGTCCCGATGCCGCTGCTCAGCGTCGTCATAACCGGCGTATTGCTGGCGATCGGCAGCGCGATGATGTCGACGTCGGAGTTCTCACCGACGTAGAGCGTGCTTCCGGAGACGAGCAGCGTATAGGGCCTCGAAGTGAGCGTGACCGTGTAAGCCGCGGTCGTCGACCCGGAGGCGTAGACGGTCAGGGTCCCATTGGTGTTGTTGCCGACGTAGACGTTTTTGCTCGAGTCGACTGCGACCGCGTACGGGCCGTCCACTCCGCTCGAGATGCTCAGCGCCGCGGAGCCGGTGTACGGCGCGGCATAGCTGGTCACGGTGCCGTTGCCGTTGTTGGCTGCAAAAAAGGTTGCCGCTCGCGTCGAAGGAGAGCCCGTAGGGGTCGTCGACGCCGTTCGAGTTGGTCGCGACCGCGCTCGAATACGGAGCCGGGTACTCGTACAGCTCCGATGAACCGCCCACGAAGAGGTTGCCGCTCGAGTCCGTAGCGATCGAATACACGTCGCTGCCCTCTGTGACTTTGTATGCCGCCGTCTGGTTCGAACTCGAGAGGGGGGTGGTGTAGCCCCAAACCGTTGCCTCGGAATAGTACATGTTGACGAATGCGATTGCGTTGGCTGTGGCGGTGGCGGTGGCGGCGTCCGAGAGCGTGCAGCTCGCACCACCCTGCGTGCAGCCGTCGGTTCCGACCGGGTACGAGGCCGTGACGGCGATGGTCTCGCTTTCGTCGGCGAGGGGAGCGGGCGAAACTGCGGCGAGCGTGACGAGGTTGGGCGAGCGCGTCGTCGGCTGGGTGATCGTCGCCAACGTGCTGCCGGAGGCCTTGGAGGCGGTATAGGACGGCGCGCCTGGCCCGACGATGATGTTGCCGTCGGCGTCGAGCGCTTCGACGTAGAACGAGTCGGAGGAGGCGCTCAGCGAGATGAGCTTGGCGGGAACGGCGTTGAGCGTCAGCGGGATTTCGTTGTCTTTGCCGCCGGCGATCGTAAAGGAAACGCCCTGTGCGAGCGAGAGCACGTTGCCGGTCCCATTGGCACCGTCGTACGTCGTCACCGAGGCGCTGTAGCCGGTGCCCGCCGCCAGCGCGACCGTAAAGGAGCAGACCGTTCCACCGAGCGTGGGCTGGCAGGAGGCCGAAGGCGTCAGATTGAGCTTCTTGGCGACGACGGTTTTGCCGGCGCGCGAGATCGTGATCGCAAGCGAGGCGGTCGCCGGGCCGACGTAGGCGGGGTGGCGGTGCTTGCGCTTGCGCGGGACGCGGATCGTAATGCGCAGGCGGCCCTTACGCGGGGCCTGCACCTGGGCAAGCGTCCCCGCCGGGGCGGCAGCGCTGCCGGCGCTTGGCAGCCCGGTCGAGCGGCTCCCGGCACATCCCGCCAGGAGCGCGAAGGCTACCGGAAGACAGGCGAGAGAGAGCGCAGTCCGCAGGCTCATCACGGGGACTCCTCGCTGATGGTTCAAGGTCGGTCTTATCCGGGCTTCTCCGATGCAATTGAGCCCACCCTGCAATTGAGCCCACCCCTCGGTGCTGCCCGCGATACCGCGGGGCGGGCGTGAGAGGGCCGGCGCCCGACCCGGCGAACCTGGGTCGGTCGGGCGAGGGGCAAACCGTCGTGGAGCATGGAAAATCGACGATAGTGCCGACGTAGCTCAGTGGTAGAGCAATTGTTTCGTAAACAATAGGTCGTCAGTTCAATCCTGACCGTCGGCTCCAGCCTCGCGCCCGCGCCTCTTTTAGAGCGTGTGCCAGAGGTGCATTGCGGCGTAAGCGCGCCACGGGCGCCAAGCCTCGCCGGCCAAGAGCACGTTCTTGGGATCGTTTTCGCGCAGTGCCTTTCGCAAGCCGAGATCGCCGTGGGGAAAGGCGTCCGGCCAGCCGAGCGCACGCATCACGATGTACTGCGCGGTCCACTCGCCGATGCCGGGGATCGCGCGCAGCGCATCCAACGTCGCGGGCACGTCGCAGGCCTGGCGCAAATCGAGTTCGCCGCGCGCGATGGCTTGCGCGAGCCTTGCAATCGTCCGAGCGCGCGTGCCGATGATTCCGAGCGATGCGATCCGATCCGGGTCGATGCCGGCGACGTCCGCCGCGCGTGGAAAGAGCCTCGATACGCCGGCAAACGGCGTTTCGATCGCCGTGCCGAACGCGGCGGCGAAACGCCCGGCGATCGTGCGCGCGCCCTTGACCGATACCTGCTGTCCGATTACCGCGCGAACCGCTACCTCGAAGCCGTCGAACGCGCCGGGCACGCGTAAACCCGGACGCAGCGCGGCGAGCGGCCCCAGCACCGCGGCGATCTCGTGCGGATCGGCGGTGAGATCCATCACGTGCTCGACGCGCCCCAGAACCGATGCGATCGCGTCGAGCAACGAGCCCGAGACGAGCACGCGCAACGCCGATGCGCCCGGCGCGAGGCTCACCTCGATCCAGCCCGAGGCGACGCAGCCGCGGCGCTCCACGCGCAGGGCGCGTCGGTAAGCGCCGTCCTCGGCCTCCTCGACACCGCCGATCGTACGCGCGCCGAGAAACGCCAAGAGCGACGGCCAATCGTACGGCGGACGAAAGGCGAGCGAGAACGCCATCGCGTCGACGGCCGGCTCCGAGGAGGCGGCTTCCGCGCTAGACCGCAGCTGGGCCGGATTGAGCCGATACCGCCGCTTGAAGAGCGCGTTGAAACGCCGCAGGCTGCCGAAGCCGCTGGCACGCGCGACTTGCGTCACGCTCAGCTGCGTATCGGTCAGCAAGCGCTTCGCGAGCAGCAGCCGCTGCGTCCGTGCGTAGGCGATCGGCGTAACGCCGAAATGCGCGTTGAACGAGCGCCGCAAATGACGATCGGTCGTCCGCAGTGCGGCGGCTAGGCCGGTGAGGCTGCCTCCGTCGAGAGCGCCGTCGCCGATCGCGCTTGCCGCCGCGCGCGCCAGGCGCGAACCCGCGTCGACGCCCGCGCTCCCGGGCGCGAGCTCGGGCCGGCATCGCAGGCAGGGGCGGTAACCGCGCGCCTCGGCCGCCGCCGCGCTCGCGTAGAACTCGCAGTGCTCGCGCTTGGGCGTCGCGATCGTGCAGATGGGGCGGCAGTAGACGCCGGTAGAGCGGATCGCGACGAAGAGTCGGCCGTCGAAGCGCGGATCGCGCGCCCGCAGTGCACGGTAGCATGCTGCGGAATCGAGCGTCACCTCACCGCCGTTCGCACGGCGGCGGATAGCGCCCTTCTCGACGGCCGCCTCGTCTCGTCGCCGGAGCTTGCCGAAGCCCGCCTCTAATGCAATGCGATTGACGCGCCCGCAATCGCGCGTTACGCTCGGTCAATGACCAAGAGCAGCCGTTACTCGTACGCCGAGACGCTCGACCGGCTCTCCAAGGCGATCGTCGATGCAGGGAATACGATCTTTGCGACGATCGATCAGGCGCAGGCTGCGGTTGCCGCAGGCACCGCGCTGCGGCCGACCGCGCTGATCGTCTTCGGCAATCCCAAAGGCGGTACGCCGCTGATGGAGGCATTTCCATTGATCGCTCTCGAGCTTCCGCTCAAGCTGCTCGTATGGGAGAGCGGCGGCGCCGTCAGCGTTGCGTACGTCCCGATGTCGGAGATTGCGGCTCGTTACGGCGTCACGGGGATGGATGCGCGCATCGCGGCGATGGACCACGCGCTCGAATCGCTTGCCGGATCGGTGGCGTAGCGTCCGCTCGGTAAGCGCAGGGCGCGCCTGGTTTGCCGCGGCGCTCCTCTGCGCGGTGGCCGTCGCGTGCGGCGGCCCGGCGGGTGCCCCCTCGGGCCCATCGCCGGGAGCGCCGCTGCGCGCGCAGCGTCCACAAGCTGCGCCGGCTTGCGCGTCGTCGCTGCCGTCGCCGCTCCCGGCGACGGTTGCAAAGGCCGTTCGCGCGGCCTTGAACGTGACCGCCTTCGAGGCGATTCCCGGCGGCTCGATCGGCATCGTCTACCGGGGCGTCGCCTATCAGTATTACTGGGGCTACGCGGACGTCGGCCGGCAGCGCTGCATGAGCGCGTCGACGGTGATGGAGATCGGCTCGATCACCAAGACCTTCACCACGGCGCTGCTCGCCATGGCACTGGCCGCGCGCCCGGATCTCAGTCTCGAGCAGAATCCGGCGCGCTGGATCGACGTGCTCTCGACGGGCAACGCGGTGGGGCCCAACTGTCCGCCGCCGCCGCAGCCGTCGCCGGTACCGGCGAGCGCGTACGGCGTCATGGCGACGATGACGATCGAGATGCTCGCGACGCACACCTCGGGCCTACCGCCCGACGCGTTCCCACCGAATGCGCTGCGCGAATGGCCCTGTTACTCGTCAAACGAGTTCGTTCATTTCGTCGAGACCTATCCCCGCGCGCGGCCGGCGCCGACGCCGCCGCATCCGTGGAAGTACTCCAATGCCGGGTTCGGCACGCTCGGGTACGTGCTGCAAGGGGTCAATCGCCGGCCGTGGCTCGACCAAGTGAAGCAGCAGATCCTCGGGCCGCTGCACATGGCGCACACGTACGGCCAGGGCGACGCCCCGCGCGCCGCCTACGCGACGGGCTACGACTGCGACGGCAACCGCCCGGTCGTGCACTGGCCGGACAATGCGTGGAGCGCTTCGGGCTCGCTGCGTTCGACGTTGCCGGATATGCTCGTCTATCTCGGCGCGGCGATGCAGCAACCGGGAGTCCCGCGAGCGATCGCGGCTGCGATGAAGCTCGCGCAGACGCCGACCGGCGTCATCACGCCGGGCCGCGGGCAACAGGCGCTCGCGTGGTCGGTGGATCCGGTGCAAGGCTTCGACGTCATCGATAAAGACGGCGCGACCGCGGGCTTCAACAGTTGGATTGCGATGGTTGCGCCGGCATCGGGCACGCCGCAGACGGGCGTCGTCGTGCTCGTCAATCGCGCCGGCGTCGGCATCGCGCCCACGCCGCCGCCAAAGTGCCGCCCGCAGCTCGGCATCCCCGCGGTTCAGATCGGGATCGCCGCCCTCGATGCACTCGAGGGCGGCGATTCGAGCAAAGCCCTACGGCTTCGGTGACGGCTGCGGCGGCGGCTTGGTGCCGCAGCCGGGCGAGGTATCGGTCGCGATCGCGTTGTTCGTGGAAGTGAGCGCACGGCCGTAGCAGATTCCGGTGGAATCTTTGTACGTATACAGCTGGCTCGACGCGCCGTTCTTCACGCCGATCCAATTGCCGCTGCTGTTGAAGAGCATCGTGTCCTTACTCTGGACCGTGTTGCTTAACGTGCTGCTCGACGGCTTGCTTCCGGTGACGTTCGATGTCGTCTGGTAGCTCTGATAGACGCTGAGCGGAAGCTGATATCCCGACTTCGTCGCCGAGAACGGATAGCTTACGGTCAGCGGGTAGAAGAGCGTTCTCGTGGCGACCGTCTTGTCTTTGCCGGTCGTCGTGGTCGTCGAGGTGAGCTTCGTATCTTGCGAGACCAGCTGGACGTACTCGGTCGGCGTGGAGACGAACGACTGCTTCGATGAGAACGACGAGGTGACGTCGACCTCGGTTCCCACCGTTCCCGACGAGGTCGTGACGTAGCCGAAGATCCGATAGTTGTGCGCCGAGGTCACCGTGACGGGGCCGGAGGCGCTCGGGCCGCCGAAGAGGCCCTTACCGCTGCCGAACTTGACCGCG